>NZ_JBIAXS010000002.1:0-382050 GCF_042896885.1 Streptomyces sp. NPDC001231 | reverse complement strand
TGGCGTTGATTTTTGGCACGCTGTTGAGTTCTCAAGGAACGGTCGCTTCCTTTGTACTCACCCTCTCGGGCTTTCCTCCGGGCTTCCCTTCGGTGTTTCCGACTCTATCAGATCTTTTTCTCGACCTGACCCCCAGTCAGCGGGGTCTGTCCTGGGCTTTAGGGCTTTCGCCTGTCGGCCTTTCGACATTCACTACGTTAGCTGATTTCCCCGGCGACTCATAATCGAGTCCTTGCGAGTTCGAATTCGGGTACGCGAGCGCACCGAAGACGACCCCGCTGAAGGGGTGATCGTTAAGGTAGTGGGTTGGCCGCTCCGGCTGCAGGCGATCGCCGTACCCGGTTCAGCGGCTTGGGCTACGTTACGCACCTTCCGCGGGCGAGTCAACTTCCCAGTCGACTTCGGCGGCGTCTCTGCATGCGGGCCCGGTACGGGCTCACCGTCGGGTCGCCGGCAACCCAGAAGCGCTACGGGTGGACGTCACCGTTGCCGCCCGCGCCGGCCACTCCCGTGCGCGGACCGTTGCGTACCTGGTCGGCGCGGACGGGTGTACCGGTGAGCATCCGTATAGGGGTGTCGCCGGCGGCGCAGGCGTCGGTGCCGTCGAGGGTCCGGCACGGCCAGGGCCAGGGCCAGACGGGCCGGACCTTTGGCCAGTTCCTTGTCGTTGCGGGCCGAGAGGCGGCGGGAACGGCTGGACGGTTGTGGAGGTCATCACGGAGAAGGACTCTTCGGCGTCGAAGTTCCGCGTCGTTGAGGGCCGCAAGGTGTCGGCTCGCGGTGAGGGCTGGAGGCGCGTGGTCGAGCTCGTTCGGACGGGTACGGCTGATGTCGTCGTAGCCAGGCACTACGACCGCCTCTACCGGACGACACGGGACCTGGTCGAGCTGGTGGACCTGGCCGAGGAGACCGGCGTTCATCTGGCCGCCGCACAGGCTCAGGGGATGCGAGTAGAGCGTCAGGTGCTCGGTCATGAGCGCCGCAGGGTGTCGGGCAGGCCCTTCTGGAGCACTCGCCCCTTCGGCTTTGAGCGCGACGGCACGCATCGCGACGAGGAGGCGGAAGCCCTGCGGCAGGCATACCGGGATGTCCTGGCCGCTGTCTCCCTGTGGTCCATCGCGAAGGACTGGAACGCCCCCGCGCCGTTCGGGTCGTACACACCCTGGAGGGGGCCGGACAGGAGTTCCAGTTGGATGCCGTCCGCTTGGAGGGTGGCAGACAGGGTCATCAACTCGGCAGCGTTACGGGCAAGACGCTTCACCTCCACCACGGTCAGGACGAGCGGTTGGCCGGGTGCCGCCGCCTTGAAGGCCGTCCACCACGCCCCGGTATTTCCGGCAGGACCGGCACAACCTGACAGCCCAACGACGAGTCACACCCTGCATGACCAGCATCGATCGACCAGGGCGAGCGGGCGACTACACGACAGCCATCGTCTTGTTCGTGTGTGAGCTCTTCGTCCTGCCCGTGCTCTTCGTTCTCTACGGATCAGGCATGTGGGACGTCGGTATTCACACCGGCATGCAGCATCCCGATCCAGCTACGCGTGTCGCCGCCAAGTGGGACTTCATCCGCCTTCTCGCCATCGGCACCGCCGTGATCGCTGGTCCGCTCTTGGTCTTTCGCCGATGGGTGTCGGGTGTCTCACAACTGGTGATTCTCGGAGGCTCCGCCATCGCCATGTGCTTCGTCCAGACGTACTGACTCCCGTCGCTCGACGGCGTAGGGGTGGGGGGTGAACCTGGATGATCTCAAGGCGCCCCTCTGTGAGCGAGCCGCCTTCCGAGTGCGTCAGCACTTCCCCGGCTGGGTTGCTGTCGAAGCGGTCGAGCAGCTTGTGCGCCTCATCCACGTCGAGAGAGCAGCTCCAGCTTTCCCCCGCCTGATCCGGGGGTTTGCTCCGGCATCGGGATGGTGCCCCGCATGGACGAACGGCCACCGGCTGATCTTCGAAGCCGACTCGAGCCGAACGGGTGGGGATGGCCCCTTCACGTCGGCAGTCACTCGATCGGCCAGGTAGGCGTCACGCGCCACGCTCGCCAGCGCCGATCACGCATCTTCGGGCCCAACTCTCACCGGCGAGCCGCGAGCGAGGCGCACAGCGGCTCAGGCTCCGGCGGACGGCTTGGCTCTCGGGCTCAGTCGGTACACCGAGACCGTTGGATCACCGGCGAGGTAGAAGCGGTGCTGCCAGTCGTGGGCTTTGCTCACGCCTACCCGAGGACCAGCCCGGACGAGTGCGGCGGGTACTGGCTCGCCCTCGGACAGTGCCACCGAGGCGCCTGTCAGCAGGTCTGTGCCGTTGTGCTCTGCCGTGATGCCGAGCGCTTGGCAGAAGTTGCCCGGACCCCGCGCGAGACGTGGACTCTCGACCTTGTCCCCTCGCCGCTTGCGTGCCAGGTCTTCCCCTTCGATGACCCTGCCGGCCCGGATGAGGACAGCTGTAGCGATACCGTCTGCCCCGGTGACGATGTTGGCGCACCAGTGGAGACCGTGAGATCGGTAGACGTACAGGTGTCCTGCGGGTCCGAACATGACGGCGTTTCGGGGTGTCCTGCCTCGGTAGGCGTGGGAGGCGGGGTCGGCCGCACCGGAGTACGCCTCGGTCTCCGTGATGGTGATGCTCACGGTTCCCTCGGGTGTCTCGTGGGTGAGGATGGCACCGAGCAGCCTGGGGGCGACTTCTTCAGCGGGGTGAGCGAGATTTTCAACGTTCATGCTGACCGACTTGACATGCCGTAGGTGAAGTGGACGTATACGTGTCCCGGGGGACCGGGCATCACGCCGTTGCGGGCCGTGCGGCCGCGACAGGCGTGGGAGCCGGGGTCGTCCGGGCCGTCGTAGGCCTCGACCTCCGTCAGGCGCAGGGCGATCGGGCCGTCGGGAGTCGTACGCACCAGGACGCGGCCCAGCAGGTCGGGGGCGACCTCCACGACGCGGCGGTCGAAGAACTCTCTGGGCAGCGGCGTACGGTCCGAGGGCGCGATCACGGCTCACGAGCGTAGTCCAGCCGGATGGGATCATGGATCGGGAATCATCCAGGAACTGATCAGGAGGTACCGAGGTGACCGAGCTCAAGCGGCGGCCGCTCCCCCACGACTTCCATCCGCCCGTGCCGTCCTTCACGGTCACGAGCGACGACGTCCGGGAGGGCGCGACACTCAAGGACGCTCAGGTCCACGCGGGCGGGAACACCTCCCCGCAGCTGCGCTGGGCGGGTTTTCCGCCGGAGACCAAGAGTTTCGCCGTGACCTGCTACGACCCGGACGCCCCGACGGGCAGCGGGTTCTGGCACTGGGTGGTGTTCGACATCCCGGCCTCGGTGACGGAGCTTCCCGCGGGTGCGGGCGGCGGCGCGTTCGAGGGGCTTCCCGAGGGTGCCGTGCACGCGCGCAACGACTACGGCACGAAGGACTTCGGCGGTGCCGCGCCGCCGCCCGGGGACGGACCTCACCGGTATGTGTTCACGGTGTACGCCGTGGACCAGGACAAGCTCGGTCCGGACTCGGACGCCTCGCCCGCGGTGGTGGGCTTCAACCTGCGCTTCCACACGCTGGCGCGCGCCCAGCTGATCGGTGGGTACGAGAATCCCGCCGAGGGCTGAGCCGCGCGGCGCGCAGGCCGCCGTTCACTGAACGTTTGCCCGCTTCTGGTCTTGGACGTGGCCGGGGGCGGGCATTTTTATTGCGTTGTCCATCCCGGCGAGCCCGGCCAGAGTTGATCCAGCCCGCCAGGGGGTGGGCCGGCGCTCTTGGGAGGTGGGCTGGGATGCGGGACACGCTGGTGCTGAACGCGAGCTTCGAGCCGCTGTCGACGGTGACGCTGAAGCGAGCGGTCGTGTTGGTGCTCCAGTCGAAGGCCGTGGTCGAGCAGGCCCATCCGGAGCTGCGGCTGCGTGGTGCGGAGGTCGACATCCCCGCGCCCCGGGTCATACGGCTGTGCCGGTATGTGAGGGTGCCGTTCCGAAGACAGGCTCCGTGGTCGAGGCGGGGTGTGCTGGTACGGGACCGGCACCGGTGCGCGTACTGCGGGCGGCGCGCGACGACCGTGGACCACGTGGTGCCGCGGTCGCGGGGCGGGCAGGACACCTGGCTGAACACGGTGGCCTCGTGCGCGGAGGACAACCACCGCAAGGCGGACCGGACTCCGGAGCAGGCCGGGATGCCGCTGCTGCGGGAGCCGTTCGAGCCGACGCCCGCGGACGCGATGCTTCTGGCGCTGGGGCAGGAGGAGTTGGAGGCGCTTCCCGCCTGGCTGGCCCGGTCGGCCGCATAGGCGTACGTCAGTGGGGCCCGCCTTCGTAGCGAAGGCGGGCCCCACTGACATGACGGACCGGGCGGGTCAGTCGATGGACGGCTTCTCGCGTCGTTCGGTGGCCGCGGGGGCGTTGCCGCCGCTCGGAGCGCCGCCCAGGGAACCGAAGTTGCCGATGGCTCCGGACAGGCCCTTGAGGGCGTCGCCGATCTCGCTGGGCACGATCCAGAGCTTGTTGGCGTCGCCCTCGGCGATCTTCGGGAGCATCTGGAGGTACTGGTAGGAGAGCAGCTTCTGGTCGGGGTCTCCGGCGTGGATGGACTCGAAGACGGTGCGGATGGCCTGGGCCTCGCCCTCGGCACGCAGGGCGGCGGCCTTGGCCTCACCCTCGGCGCGCAGGATCTGGGACTGCTTCTCGCCCTCGGCGGTGAGGATGGCGGCCTGGCGCGTACCTTCGGCGGTGAGGATCGCGGCGCGCTTGTCGCGGTCGGCGCGCATCTGCTTCTCCATCGAGTCCTGGATGGAGGTCGGCGGTTCGATGGCCTTCAGCTCGACGCGGTTGACGCGGATGCCCCATTTGCCGGTGGCCTCGTCGAGGACGCCGCGCAGGGCCGCGTTGATCTCCTCGCGGGAGGTCAGGGTGCGCTCCAGGTCCATGCCGCCGATGATGTTGCGCAGGGTGGTGACCGTGAGCTGCTCGATGGCCTGGATGTAGCTGGCGACCTCGTAGGTGGCGGCGCGGGCGTCGGTCACCTGGTAGTAGATGACGGTGTCGATGTTCACGACCAGGTTGTCCTGGGTGATCACCGGCTGCGGTGGGAACGGCACGACCTGTTCACGCAGGTCGATGCGGTTGCGGATGGTGTCGATGAACGGGACGACGATGTTGAGGCCCGCGTTCAGTGTCCGTGTGTAGCGGCCGAAGCGCTCGACGATGGCGGCGCTCGCCTGTGGGATGACCTGGATCGTCTTGATCAGGGCGATGAAGACCAACACCACCAGGATGATCAGAACGATGATGACCGGTGCCATCGTTGCTGCCCGTACCCTTCTCCGCCTCGGCTCTTTCGGAAGATCTTACGGTTGTCGAAGATCTTGCTGGTCGAGTCTGACAGACCGTTGTCCAACTCGCGGCCTGTTCGGTCCACTTGCAGTGGTCGCCTTTGGTGCGAGGTCACATGACGACGGCGGTGGCGCCCTCGATGTCCACGACGTCGACCTGTTCGCCGGCTTCGTAGACGTGGTCCGTGTCGAGCGCGCGTGCCGACCAGATCTCCCCGGCGAGCTTGATACGGCCGCCGGAGCCGTCGACGCGTTCCAGGACGAGGGCCTGCTTGCCCTTCAACGCGTCCACCCCCGTGGCCAGTTCGGGGCGCTGTTTGCCGTGCCGGGCCGCGATGGGCCGGACGACGGCGATGAGGGCGACCGAGACGACGACGAAGGTGAGCACCTGGATGACGACGCCGAAGCCGAAGCCCGCGACGGCCGCGGCGGCGACCGCCCCCACCGCGAACATGCCGAACTCCGGCATCGCGGTCACCACGAGCGGGATTCCGAGCGCCGCCGCGCCGACCAGCCACCACACCCATGCGTCGATGTTGTTCACATGGTCATGTTAGGCCGCGGGCGGTGACGGCGGACAGGGTGCGGAGTGGGTTCAGGACAGCGGCAGTCCCTGGGCGGTCCAGCGGTCACCGACCTGTTCGACGACGAGCGGGAGACCGAAGCACAGGGAGAGGTTGCGGGAGGTGAGTTCGAGCTCCAGCGGGCCGGCGGCGAGGACCTTGCCCTGGCGGATCATCAGGACGTGGGTGAAGCCGGGGGCGATCTCCTCGACATGGTGGGTGACCATGATCATCGAGGGGGCGATCGGGTCCCGGGCGAGCCGGCCGAGGCGGCGGACCAGGTCCTCGCGGCCGCCGAGGTCGAGACCGGCGGCGGGCTCGTCGAGCAGGAGCAGTTCGGGGTCGGTCATCAGGGCACGGGCGATCAGGGTGCGCTTGCGCTCGCCCTCGGAGAGGGTGCCGAACCTGCGGTCCAGGTAGTCGCTCATGCCGAGGCGGTCGAGGAAGGCGCGGGCGCGCTGCTCGTCGACGTCCTCGTACTCCTCCTGCCAGCCGGCGGTCATGCCGTAGGCGGCGGTCAGCACGGTCTGGAGCACGGTCTGACGCTTGGGGAGCTTCTCGGCCAGGGCGATGCCGGCCATGCCGACGCGGGGACGCAGCTCGAAGACGTCGGTGCCGGGCCTGCCGAGCGTCTCGCCGAGGACGGTGGCGGTGCCGCTGCTGGGGAAGAGGTAGGTGGAGGCGACGTTCAGCAGGGTGGTCTTGCCGGCGCCGTTGGGGCCGAGGATGACCCAGCGCTCACCCTCCTTGACCGACCAGGAGACCTGGTCCACGAGAGCCCGGCCCTCACGGACCACGGATACGTCCTGAAGCTCCAGAACATCGCTCATGAGCGCGTTGTCTCCCCTTGCAGTGTGCCGCCGGTCTCGGCTGTCGCGTACGCCTGTGGCTGGGTCCGCCGCGCCGGTGGGCGCAGCCCTCACCGAATCTACGCCACGAGCCGGGCGGGCCGTTCCATCGGTCCGGTCCTTAGGGTGGAGGCATGCTCTCGGAACCGCGCTCTGGACGCCTCGCCGCTTGGGGAAACTCCCTCTTGTCCGGATATGTCTCGCCGGACGACGCCGTGCTCGCCATCGTCGGGGACGACGCTGTCCATCGGCTGGAAGGGCTGCCCGGGGAGTCGGGGCCGGTCGGGCTCACGTTGGCGCTGGGGCGGCTGCGGCGGCTCGGGGTGGGCGCGCTGCGGGTGGCGCTGCCCGCGCCGGGGCATCCGCTGGGGCTGAGCGGGCCGCCGGAGTTCAACGCGCGGGCGCTGGAGGCCGGGGAGGCGGTGCTCTGCCACGGGGCCGCCTTCGGGCTGGTGCCCCAGGTGCACGAGGCGGGGCCCGAGGGCGATGTGCACGCGGAGGTGCTGTGGCACGTGCTGCCCGTGCGGGAGGCGCCGCCGGCCGACGTGCCGTCGCTGGGCGAGGCCGAGCGGGAACTGGCGGAGGCGCTGCGGGAGGCGACTTCGGTGCTGTCGCGGCTGGACGTGGCCGGATCGGGGCCGGTGGCGGAGGCGGCGATCGACGCGTACCGGGCGCGGGCCGAGCGGGGGCAGGAGGTTCTGG
This sequence comes from Streptomyces sp. NPDC001231, assembly GCF_042896885.1. Taxonomy (NCBI): domain Bacteria; kingdom Bacillati; phylum Actinomycetota; class Actinomycetes; order Kitasatosporales; family Streptomycetaceae; genus Streptomyces; species Streptomyces sp. NPDC001231. Next base: position 374,621 of record NZ_JBIAXS010000002.1, on the reverse strand, counting down.
CGCCGGGGTACCCGCCTCGGGCGGTGCGGGTGCTGGAGCTGGCGCGGCGGGTGGCGCTGCTGGTCTCGCTGGCGTACGAGAACGGGCACGGGGGCGCGGTGAGCGCGTCCGAGATGGCGGCGCGGGGGGCCGCGCTGCGGCCGGTGGAGCGGACGGCTCGGCGGGCGCAGGTGGCGGCGTACAACTCGGTGGTGGAGGAGCGGGAAAAGGGGGCGCGCTGACGAGCGGCCCGACCGGCGTCGAGACTGCCCGCGGACGGCGAAAGGGAACGCGAAACGGCCTCCCGGGGGGAGCCGGGAGGCCGTCGGTCGAGGTGGCTCAGTGGTTGAGGCCGAGGTTGCCGAAGGCGGGGTTCAGGACGCCGACGACGTCGACGCTGTTCCCGACGGCGTTGACCGGGATGTGGATCGGGGCCTGGACCACGTTGCCCGAGACGATGCCCGGGGAGCCCTTGGCTGCGCCGCCGGCGCAGGCACCGTCGGTGGCGGAGGCCATCGAGGCGCCGGCGGCCACGAGCCCGCCGGCCACCATCGCCACGGCCGCTGCCTTCTTCAGGTTCTTCACTACCGACCCCCCCTGGTGATCGCCGCGGCAGTCGCCGCGGTACGCACTGGAGAACGGCCGGGCCGCACGGAGGTTGCGCCATCCGGGGGGCATTCCCACGACGGTATGAATCTCAGTCCGGAGCGGGACCCTCCGAATTGCCGTCCGCGGGTGGAGTCAGCCGCTCACGCCGTGACGTACGGCCCACAGCGCGGCCTGGGTGCGGTCCGCCAGGTCGAGCTTCATCAGGATGTTCGACACATGTGTCTTGACGGTCTTCTCGGAGAGCACCAGGGCCCGGGCGATCTCGCGGTTCGAGCGGCCGTCGGCTATCAGGCCGAGCACCTCCCGCTCCCGCTCCGTCAGTGACGTTCCGCGGCTCTGGCCGGAGTTGCTCTCCTCCTGGGACAACAGGGCGCCCGCGACCTCCGGTTGGAGGAGGATGTGCCCGGCGTGCACCGAGCGGATGGCGCCGGCGAGCGCGTCGGGGTCCACGTCCTTGTAGACGTACCCGGCGGCGCCCGCGCGCAGCGCCGGGACCACCGTGCGCTGCTCGGTGAAGCTGGTGACGATCAGCACGCGCGCGGGGTTGTCGAGTTCGCGGAGCCGGCGCAGCGCCTCAACCCCGTCCATGACGGGCATCTTGACGTCCATGAGGACGACGTCGGGCCTCAGTTCCTCGGCGCGGGCGACCCCCTCGGCGCCGTCCGCCGCCTCGCCCACGACCTCGATGTCGTCCTGCACCTCCAGAAAGGTGCGCAGGCCCCGGCGGACCACCTGGTGGTCGTCGACGAGCAGCACCTTGATTGCGTCAGCCACCGGGGACCTCCATCTCGATCGCGGTGCCCTTGCCGGGCTCCGATTCCACCGTCAGTCGTCCGCCGACCCCGCTCGCCCGGTCCCGCATGGAGACCAGGCCGAGATGGCGGCCCGCGCGGCGCACCGCCGTCGGGTCGAAGCCGGTGCCGTCGTCGGTGATCCGCAGGACGGCACCGCAGCCGCGCCGGTCCAGGGTGACGTCGACGTGGTCCGCCCACGCGTGCCGCAGCGCGTTGTGCAGCGCTTCCTGGGCGACGCGGAGCATGGCCTCCTCCTGCGCGGCCGGCAGGGCGCGGATGCCGCGGGTCGTGAAGGTGACGCGCGCGCTGTGGGCGCGGTCGAGGACCTGGATCTGGGTGCGGAGGGTGGCCACCAGACCGTCCTCGTCGAGGGCGGCGGGGCGCAGCTCCACGACAGCGGCGCGCAGTTCGTCGACGGCCTCGGCGGCGAGCGCGGCCACCTGCTGCAATTCGCCCTTGGCGCGCGCCGGGTCCCGGTCGACGAGAGCGGTGGCGGCCTGGGCGGTCAGGCGCAGGGAGAACAGCTTCTGGCTGACCGCGTCGTGCAGTTCGTGGGCGAGGCGGGAGCGCTCCTCGGCGATGGTCAGCTCGCGGCTGCGTTCGTAGAGGCGGGCGTTGGTGAGGGCGATCGCGGCGTGCTGGGCGAGGATGGCGAGCAGTTCCTCGTCCTCCTCGGTGAAGCCGCAGCCGCCCCGGGGCGTCTCGCGGTTCTTGTTCGCCAGGAACAGGGCGCCGATGACCTCGTCGCCGTCACGGATCGGCAGGCCCAGGAAGTCGGACATCTCCGGGTGCGCGGCGGGCCAGCCCTCGAAGCGCGGGTCCTCGCGCAGGTCCGCGAGGCGCTCGGCGCGGGCCTCGTGCAGCATCGCGGCGAGGATGCCGTGCTGGCGCGGGAGCGGGCCGATGGCCCGCCACTGCTCGTCGCTGACCCCGTCGACCACGAACTGGGCGAAGCCGCCGTGGTCGTCCGGTACGCCGAGGGCGGCGTACCGCGCGTCGAGCAGTTCGCGGGCCGAGGCGACGATCGTCTTCAGGACGTCGCGCACCTCCAGATGCCTGCTCATGGCCAGCAGCGCGGCGCTCACCGCGGCGAGGCCGGACCTGGGGCCTTGACTCATGTCCTCACGGTACCGGCGGGGGGTGACGGCGCGGATCGGCCCTGTGACGGCCGCGCCCCGGCCGCTGGACCTAGGTCCGGCGGCCCAGTACCGGACAGGCCGGGGGCGGCGGCGCGTACCGCGTCCTACGCGGAAAACCCGCTCACCCAGCGCGTTGCGGCGGCAACCAACGGTGAGAAAACCTCCCACCCGATGTGAGCGCACCCATAGGACGCAGATCACGTACGAACGGACATAGGAGACAGAGGGCCCCATCGCGAACGGGACAGACGACCCCGTCCGTCCCGTTTTATCCGTTCCGCTCCACTACCCGGCTTCGTACGTCACACCTTTGCCAGCGCATTTTGCGGCCGCTAAGAATTGCTCTCGTCGCTCAACGCCGCGGGTTTCCGCTCGCGGCGATTGTGTGGGACGGACCCCCTCCCGCAGTCCGGAGAGCGACCTCCGAGCTACTCGAAGAGGTCTATTTCGCCATGCTCGCAAACTTCCGTCGTCACAGTCGTGCCCTGGCCAAGCCCCGCAAGATCGCCGTCGCCGGCGTCGCCGTCCTCGGTGCGGCCGCAGTGGCCTTCTCGGCCGCACCCAGCCAGGCCGAACCGGCGAACAGCGTCGCCGCCGCCCCGGTGCAGCTCGGCTCCCAGCCGATCCAGGGCGTCAAGGCCAGCGTCACCGACCAGCTCGCGGGCGAGAGCGTGAAGATCCAGGCCATCGCGGCCAAGAAGCAGGCCGCCGTGAAGCAGCAGGCCCAGGCCGCCGCCCTGCACAAGACCAAGGCCGCGCACAAGGCCAAGGCCGCGCACGAGGCCAAGCAGACCGCGAGCCGGTCCGCCGAGCGCCCGCAGATGCAGACGGTCGCCGCCCACACCAGCTACGGCAACAACCTGGACGGCTGGATCCGGCAGGCGCTCGCCGTCATGAAGCAGCACAACATCCCCGGCTCCTACAACGGCCTGCACCGCAACATCATGCGCGAGTCCTCGGGCAACCCGAACGCCATCAACAACTGGGACATCAACGCGCGCAACGGCATCCCGTCCAAGGGTCTGCTCCAGGTCATCGGCCCGACCTTCAACGCGTACCACGTGCCCGGCACGTCCAAGAACATCTACGACCCCGTCGCCAACATCACCGCCGCCGCCAACTACGCGGCGCACCGGTACGGCTCCATCGACCACGTCAACAGCGCGTACTGAGGCCGGCGCGGACCTCTGGCAGCACGCCGAAGGGCGGCACCCCGCTGCGGGGTGCCGCCCTTCGTGCCGTGACGCGGCGCGGTTACCGGCGCATGACCTCCGGCTCGTGACGGCGCAGGAAGCGCGCCACCAGGAAGCCGCACACGACACCGAGCGCGATCAGCGCGACCATGTCGACGCCCCAGGCGGAGGCCGTGTGGTCCCACAGCGGGTCGGTGCTGGTCGGGTCGTCGGTGTTCGGGGCGATGTTGTTGAAGTCCAGCGTGGTACCGGCGGCGGCCACCGCCCAGCGCGACGGCATCAGGTACGAGAACTCGTTGACGCCGATGGTGCCGTTCAGCGTGAACAGGCAGCCGGTGAACACGACCTGGACGATGGCGAACATCACCAGCAGCGGCATGGTCTTCTCGGCGGTCTTCACCAGCGAGGAGATGACCAGGCCGAACATCATCGAGGTGAAGCCGAGCGCCATGATCGGCAGGCACAGCTCGAACAGTGTGGCGTTGCCCAGGATCAGGCCCTTCTCGGGGATCTCGCGGCTGGAGAAGCCGATCACGCCGACCATCAGGCCCTGGATCACGGTGACCGCGCCGAGCACGATCACCTTGGACATCAGGTACGCCGAGCGGGACAGGCCGGTGGCGCGTTCCCGCTCGTAGATGACCCGTTCCTTGATCAGCTCGCGGACGGAGTTCGCGGCGCCCGCGAAACAGGCGCCGACGGCGAGGATCAGCAGCACCGTGGTCGCCGTGCCGTTCGGGACGTGCAGCCCCGTCGTCCGGTTGATCTGCTCGTTGACCAGCAGACCGCGGTTGTGGTCGATGAGCAGGCTGACCGCGCCGAGCACCGCCGGCAGGATCAGCGACAGCGCCAGGAAGCCCTTGTCGGAGGCGATCACCGACACGTACCGGCGGATCAGGGTCATCAGCTGCGAGCCCCAGCCCTGCGGCTTGGGCGGCCTGATGGCCTGCGGCGGAGGCATGTGTACGGACTGCGGCTCGACGGCGTCGATGTCCGCGGCGTACATCTGGTAGTGGTGCGAGCCCTTCCAGCGGCCCGCCCAGTCGTAGTCGCGGTAGTTCTCGAAGGCGGAGAACACATCGGCCCAGGTGTCGTAGCCGAAGAAGTTCAGCGCCTCCTCCGGCGGGCCGAAGTAGGCCACGGCGCCGCCCGGCGCCATCACCAGCAGCTTGTCGCACAGGGCCAGCTCGGCCACCGAGTGGGTGACGACGAGGACCGTGCGGCCGTCGTCCGCGAGTCCGCGCAGCAGCTGCATGACATCGCGGTCCATGCCCGGGTCGAGACCGGACGTCGGCTCGTCCAGGAAGATCAGGGACGGCTTGGTGAGCAGCTCCAGAGCCACCGAGACGCGCTTGCGCTGGCCGCCCGAGAGGGAGGTGACCTTCTTGTCCTTGTGGACGTCCAGCTTCAGCTCGCGCAGCACCTCGTCTATGCGGGCCTCGCGCTCGGCGGCCGTCGTGTCGGCCGGGAAGCGCAGCTTGGCCGCGTATTTCAGGGCCTTCTTCACGGCCAGTTCCTTGTGCAGGATGTCGTCCTGCGGGACCAGGCCGATGCGCTGGCGCAGCTCGGCGAACTGCTTGTAGAGGTTGCGGTGGTCGTAGAGGACCTCGCCCTGGTCGGCGGGTCGGTAGCCGGTGAGTGCCTTCAGCAGGGTCGACTTGCCGGAACCGGACGGGCCGATGACTCCGACCAGCGACTTCTCCGGGAGGCCGAAGGAGACGTCCCTGAGGATCTGCTTGCCGCCGTCGACCGTCACAGTCAGGTGGCGGGCGGAGAAGGACACCTCGCCGGTGTCGACGAACTCCTCCAGCCGGTCGCCGACGATCCGGAACGTCGAGTGGCCGACGCCGACGATGTCGGTCGGACCGAGCTGCACCGAGCCGCCCTTGGGGACCGGGTGGCCGTTGACGTACGTGCCGTTGTGCGAGCCCAGGTCGCGGATCTCGAAGCGGCCGTCGGGCGTGGCGTGGAACTCCGCGTGGTTGCGGGAGACCTGGAGGTCGGAGACGACCAGGTCGTTCTCCAGGGCACGGCCGATGCGCATCACGCGGCCGAGCGAGAACTGGTGGAAGGTCGTCGGGCTGCGGTCGCCGTAGACCGGCGGCGCCCCCGCGCCGCTGCCGGGGCCCTGCTGCTGCGGGATCGACGGCGCCTGCTGCCCCTGCTGCGGTTCCTGCCAACCGGCCTGCGGGGACTGCTGCTGCGGCACCTGCTGCGCCCAGCCGGGGTTCGCCCCCTGGGCCGCGTACGGCTGCTGCTGCGGCTGGGCCTGCGGCGTCGCCGCCGGGGCCGCGGCGCCGGAAAGGCTCAGCAGCGGCCCGTCGGTCGCGTTGCCGAGATGGACGGCCGCGCCCGGCCCGAGTTCCAGCTGGTGGATCCGACGGCCCTGCGAGAAGGTGCCGTTGGTGCTGCCGTGGTCATCGATGACCCAACTGCGGCCGTTGAAGCTGACCGTGGCGTGACGCCAGGAGACCCTGGCGTCGTCGAACACGATGTCCCCCTGCGGATCGCGTCCCAGGGCGTAGGACCGGGACGGGTCGAGCGTCCAGGTCCGTCCATTGGTTTCCAGTACGAGTTCCGGCACTCCAAGCCCCACTGAGTTGTCCCCCGAGTTGCCCCCGTCGCGGGGAGTCTAGGGATGTCGAACATCGTGGGGAACTATTTCAGGCTCAGCCCACTGACCGAAAGCCGGGCCTTGTGAAGAGTGTGTACGTCCGCTTCGGCTGCTTTTTCGCCTACGGGGTTGAAACCCGGCCGGAGAGTGGTATTTGACGCGAGGGGGACATGCGCGGCGGCCGGGCCGCGCCGCGGATCGGGGGGTCTGCCATGAGCGCTGCCACGGACGTCGGAACCGCGAGGCACGATGCGCGCCTGCCGTGGCTCGACGTGCTGCTGTCCGCGATCGCCTCCGTGAGCTGGGCGTTGATCGGCATGGCGGGCACGGCCGCGCTCGGTCTGCATCTGCTGCGGGCCGACGCGTCGGGTTCGCTCGGGCCGATGACCGCCGCGGTGGTGGCACTTGGGGCGGGTGGTTCGGTCACGCCGTCCGGTGATGTGTCCGCGTTCGGCCTGAAAGGCGCCGAGGCGCACACCGCCCTCCAGATCACGCCACTCGGGGTGAGCCTGGTCGGTGCGCTGCTGCTGTCGTGGTTCTTCCTACGGTCCTTGCGCGCGGCGGGAGTTGTGATCGCCCCAGCCGAACTCCTGGCTCGGGCGGGCGCGGTGGTGGCGCTGTTCGTGGCGGTGCTGGGCGGGCTGGCCTGGGCCGGCCACGACGTCGTCACGATCGACGGGGGCGCGCTCGGGCTCGGCAGGCTGCCGGGCGGCGCGGGATCCGGCGGCGTGAGCATTCCGGGGCTCGGCGACCTGGGGAACATCGGCGGGCTCCTGCCCGACCGCATCGGCAGGCTCATCGACGCCAAGGCCTCGGTCGGCTTCACCGTCGACACGGGGCCGACCCTGCTGGGCGGGCTCGCCTGGTCGGCCGGGGTCCTGCTGATCGCGCTGCTCGCCTCGCGCCGCACGCCGCTGCCGCGCGGCTGGGAGGCCGTGCACCGGGTGGTGCGGCCCGCCGTGTCGGCGCTCGTCACGGTGCTGATGGTCGCCGTGGCGGCGGGTCTCGCGGCGGCCGCGTACGCGGCGGCCGGCGACGACCACCCCCGGCGCATCGCGGGCGCGGCGCTGCTCGGCACCCCCGACGGGGTGTGGCTCGGCATCACGATCGGCCTCTTCGTCCCCTGGGAGGGCAGGGCGACCGGCGAACTGACCGGGCTCCTGCCGGACCCGCTGGGCAGGCTGCTGACGGCGCACTCCGACCAGCCGGTCACGCTGTCCCGTCTGGCCGACCTGGACGGCCGGGTGTGGCTGCTGGGCGTCGCGGCGGCGCTGGCGATGCTGCTGGCGGGGGTGCTGACGGCGGTACGGACGCCGGTGGGGCCGGCGCCGGGCCGCGGCGCCCTCGGCTTCGCGGGGCGGTGCGCGCTGCGGCTGGGCGTCGCCACCGCCCTGGCGCTGCCGCTGCTCACGTGGCTGGCGGAGGTGTCGGTGGACGCGTCCTTGTCCGTCCTCGGCTTCGACGCGTTCGGCGCCGGGGTGGAACTGCGCGGGCATCCGGGCACGGCGCTGCTGCTCGGCGCCGTCTGGGGGGCCGGAGCGGGCGCCGTGGGCGCCCTGCTGGCGAGCGCGACCGGAGCCGCCGGCCGCCGCGCGGCGCCCTTGGCACGGGGTGACAAGGCCGTCGCGGAAGGGGACGCCTCGGCGGCCTGGGCCGCGGAGGAAGCCGGTCACCGGATACGGACCGCCACGAACGAGGCCGGACAGCCCGGCCGTACGGGCGGACCCGGCCCCTACGCATCGGGGACCCCCTACACACCCGGGACGCTGTACCGCCCACCGAACCCGTCCACCAACCCGTACCTGCGCCTGCCGGACGAAATGCGGGCCCCACAGGACGCCCGTCCTGAGGAGACCCGCCCACGGGACGCAGGCCTGCCGGACGGCCGAGCGCGGTACGGCGGGGCGGAGCCCACCGAGGCGGGTGAACGCGGCGGACGCGGCGGCGGGTGGGCTCGGCCGGGTCCGCAGGACGACCGAGGCCAGTCCGGCCGGGCAGAGTCCACCGAGCCGGAAGGGCCGGGCCGAGCAGGCCGGCCAGGCGGCAAGCGAGACCGGCCGGCGGCCTCGGGTGGACCGCGAGACCGGCAGGACGCCGATCCGGCGGGCCACCGTCCGCCCGACAGCCACAGGCAGTCCGGTTGGGCGAAGCCCGCCGAGCCGGGCGGGGCGGGCGGATCCGGCGGTGGGCAGGAACGGCCGGCGGGTTCGGGGGACGACGTGTACGGGGCGCCGACGGTGGTCGGGCCTGTGCGGCCCCTCCCGCCTCCGCGGCCGCCGAAGCGGCCCCCGGGCGCGCAGGACGACGAGGGGCCGCCGCCTCCGCCGCCTCCGCCCAGGCCGCCACGGTCTCCGAGGAAGTGAGCACCGGACGGTGGGGAGACCGTCGTCCGGTGGACACCTGTTGTTCGCTGTCCGTCAGGCGGACCTGAGGGGCAGCGGGCACTGGGTGCCGGATACGGTGGAAGCACCATGAGCGCTTCGCAGACCTCTGCCGATCCCACCCTTCTCGTCAAGATCTTCGGGAAGGACAGGCCGGGCATCACGGCCGGCCTCTTCGACACCCTCGCCGCCTACTCCGTCGACGTGGTCGACATCGAGCAGGTCGTCACCCGTGGCCGGATCGTGCTGTGCGCGCTCGTCACCCAGCCGCCCGCCGCGCTGGAGGGCGACCTGCGGGCCACCGTGCACAGCTGGGCCGAGTCGATGAAGATGCAGGCGGAGATCATCTCCGGCCACGGCGACAACCGGCCACGCGGCCTCGGGCGCTCCCTGGTCACCGTTCTCGGCCACCCGCTCACCGCGGAGGCGACCGCTCGGATCGCCGCGCGGATCACCCGGGCCGGCGGCAACATCGACCGTATCTTCCGGCTGGCCAAGTACCCGGTGACGGCGGTGGAGTTCGCGGTGTCCGGCGTGGAGACGGAGCCGCTGCGCACCGCTCTCGCGACGGAGGCCGCGGCACTCGGTGTCGATGTCGCGGTCGTCGGGGCGGGCCTGCACCGGCGAGCCCAGCGCCTGGTCGTCATGGACGTGGACTCCACGCTCATCCAGGACGAGGTGATCGAACTGTTCGCCGGGCACGCCGGCTGCGAGGACAAGGTCGCCGAGGTGACGGCGGCGGCGATGCGCGGCGAGCTGGACTTCGAGCAGTCGCTGCACGCCCGTGTGGCACTGCTGGAGGGGCTGGACGCCTCCGTGGTGGACAAGGTGCGCAGCGAGGTGCGCCTGACGCCGGGCGCGCGCACCCTGATCCGTACGCTCAAGCGGCTCGGTTACCAGGTCGGTGTCGTATCGGGCGGCTTCACTCAGGTCACGGACGACCTGAAGGAACGGCTCGGGCTGGACTTCGCGCAGGCCAACACCCTGGAGATCGTCGACGGGAAGCTGACCGGCCGGGTCACCGGCGAGATCGTCGACCGGGCGGGCAAGGCGCGGCTGCTGCGCCGGTTCGCCGCCGAGGCGGGCGTTCCGCTGTCGCAGACGGTCGCGATCGGTGACGGCGCGAACGACCTGGACATGCTCAACGCGGCCGGTCTCGGGGTCGCCTTCAACGCGAAGCCGGTGGTGCGGGAGGCGGCGCACACGGCGGTGAACGTGCCGTTCCTCGACACCGTCCTCTACCTGCTCGGGGTCACCCGCGAAGAGGTCGAGGCGGCGGACGCGCACGAGGAGAGCTGAGCGGTCCGCGCCGGCCGCCTCCCGCACCGCCGTCGGACTACTCCGACGGCGCCCAGTAGTCGAGCAGTGTGGCCACACCCGGCTCCAGGGCCTTCCAGGAGCCGTCGAAGGACACCACGGCGAACGCGGCGGCCGGGAATCCACGGCGGCTCATCCGTTCGCGGGCGTCGCCCTCGGCCGAACCGGACAGCACCTCGGTAAGGCCCCGGATGCCCGGGTTGTGGCCGATGAGGATCACGCTCCGCACATCGTCCGGCGTCTCGTTGAGCACGGTGATCAGCTCGCCGGGCGAGGCGTCGTAGACCCGCTCCTCGTAGACCGTCTTCGGCCGATGCGGCAACTCGTGGACGGCGAGCTTCCAGGTCTCGCGGGTTCGGGTCGCGGTCGAGCACAGGGCCAGGTCGAAGGGGACACCGGCGTCGGCCAGTTTACGGCCGGCGACTGCGGCGTCCTTGCGGCCCCGCTCGGCGAGTGGTCGTTCGTGGTCGGTCACCTGCGGCCAGTCGGCTTTCGCATGCCGGAAAAGGACAATCCTGCGGGGTTCTGCGACGCTCATGCGTCCCAGCTTCGCATGAAACAGGCCATGGGGCGCAGGGAGTTGACATGCGCCTTCTCGGGCGGAGCGGGCGGCCCGGGGGCCGTGAGCCGGGGACGGCGTCCGGGCCGCCTCCGTGGGGCGTCAACGGGCGAGCAGTTCCCGGGCGTGCCGGAACATCTGGGTGATCGCGGGGTCGCCGGAGGCCGCCTGTGCGTCCGCCGGGTTGCGTATCAGGAGGAGCAGCGCGACGAACGCCAGCACCGGCAGGGCCAGGGCCCACCACGGCAGCCGGGAGTCGACGCCGGCGCCCGTGGTCGCCGGGTGGGGCCGGGTGTGCGTACGCGCCGACATGATCGCCTCCGCTGGTCTCCGAGGTCCGTGGACCGCCTCTCGCGGTCACATCTCGAAGCTACGGAATCCGCGCTCCCCGGCCCATCCGGTGATCCACCCACTTGCCCCTGACCCTCACCCCCTAGGGGATGGGGGGTTAACCCCACCATCGACCCCGAGGACGAGCCTCACCGACGGGCGGACGTCACAGGACGCACATACTGCGCGGGAAAGGCGACCGCCGCCGCGGCGCGGGCCGCGGCGGCGGGTCGGTCACGGCGCCGCGAGGGTGGCGACGATGGCGATGATCACGAAGATGGCGAAGAACGTGCCGAGGACGAACAGCATCTTCCTCTGGCCGTCCTTCGGGTTCGGGTCGAGCACAGGCTGCATGCGCCCCAGTCTCGCACCCTTCGCCCGGAACGCGGCCCGCGGGGCCGCCTCAGCGCGCCGCCTCGTCCTCCACCGTGCGGTCGCGGCCCGCCACGTAGCCGACCACCATCTGCGGCACCATCAGTCCGGCCATGAGCGCGATGGGCAGCCCCCAGCCGCCGCTGCTCTGGTACAGCACGCCGACCAGCAGCGGACCCGGGATGGAGATCAGGTAGCCGGTGCTCTGCGCGAACGCGGACAGCTGGGCCACGCCCGGACCGGTCCTGGCCCGCATGCCGACCATGGTGAGCGCGAGCGGGAAGGCGCAGTTGGCGATGCCGAGGAGCAGGGCCCAGGCCCAGGAGCCGGTGGCGGGCGCGAGATAGAGACCGGCGTAGCCGACCAGGCCGCAGACGCCGAGCACCAGCACGATCGGGCCCTGGTGGGGCAGCCGGGTGGCCAGGCGCGGGATGACGAAGGCCAGCGGCACGCCCATCGCCATGGTGACGGCGAGGAGCAGTCCGGCCTTGCCGGCGGGGACGCCAGCGTCCCGGAAGATCTGTGCCATCCAGCCCATGGTGATGTAGGCGGCGGTGGCCTGGAGTCCGAAGAAGACGGCCAGGGCCCAGGCGGTACGGCTCCGGGCGATGCGCAGCGCCGGGGCCTGCGCCTCCCGCGCCCGGGCCGTTTCCCCGGACGCGGGTCCGGTGTGGGCCGGCGCCTGCGTGGTGGTACGGGACCGGTCCCGTACCACCGGCAGCCACGGCAGCACCGCCACCGCGGCGAGCAGGGCCCACACGGAGAGTCCGGACCGCCAGTTGCCGCCGAGCGCCCCGGTCAGCGGCACGGTCACCGCGGCGGCGGCCGAGGTGCCGAGGGCGAGGGCCATCGAGTACAGGCCGGTCATGGTGCCGACCCGGTCGGGGAACCAGCGCTTGACGATGACCGGCATCAGGACGTTGCTGACGGCGATGCCCATGAGGGCCAGCGCGCTGGCGGCGACGAATGCGGCCGTGCTGCCCACGTAGGGCCGTATCGCCAGTCCGGCGGCGATGGCGACCATGCCCGAGCACACCACGGCGGCTGGTCCGAAGCGGCGGGCCAGCCGGGGTGCCATGACGCCGAAGACGGCGAAGCAGAGCGGGGGCACGGAGGTGAGCACTCCGGCCACGCTGCCGCTCATGCCGAGCCCGTGGCGCACCTCCTCCAGGAGCGCGCCGAGGCTGGTGATGGCGGGGCGGAGGTTCAGCGCGGACAGGACGAGGCCGACGACGACCAGGCGCGTGGTCCACGCGCGCGTGGCGCCGCCACCGGACGCTCGCCGTCCGTGCGGTTCCGGCTCCGGGACGTCCCGGGAACCGGTGGTCGCGGCCGGGATGCGCTCGGTTGTCGGTGTCGTCGTGCGGGTCGTTTCCTCGCGTGGCATGGGAGCCATCATAGAATGATGGGATGATTGGTTGTCGACGTCTCGGGGCCCTGCCCCCGGGTCCCGCGTGCGAAGGTGTGCCATGCCACTGACCCATCCACGCCGGTCGGCGCTGTCCGAACAGGTCATCGCCGCCCTGCGCAGCCAGATCACCACGGGCGAGTGGCCGGTCGGCTCCCGCATCCCGACGGAGCCGGAGCTGGTGGAGCAGCTCGGTGTGGCCCGCAACACGGTCCGCGAGGCGGTCCGGGCGCTGGCCCACAACGGCCTGCTGGACATCCGCCAGGGTTCGGGCACGTACGTCGTGGCGACCAGCGAGCTGGCGGGCGTGATGCACCGCAGGTTCGCCGAGGCCGATCCGCGGCACATCGCCGAACTGCGTTCCGCGTTGGAGTCGGCCGCGGCCGGGCTGGCCGCAGAGCGGCGCACCGAGAAGGACCTCAAGCAGCTCCACGCGCAGTTCCTGCGCCGCGAGCAGGCCTGGGAGTCCGGTGACACGGAGGCGTTCGTGACCGCGGACGCCACGTTCCACCTGGCGGTGGTGGCCGCGTCCCACAACGACGTGATGACGGCGACGTACGCGGATCTGGGCGAGGTGCTGCGGGACTGGCTGCGCGCGGACGTCGGCGCGGAGCTGACGCCGGACACGTACATGGACCACACCCGGCTGCTCGACGCGATCCGCGAGGGCGACGCCGAGACGGCCGCCGCCGAGGCCGCGAGCTATCCGCTGCTGTGCCGTACGGGCCGGTTCACTTCTCCTGCCGGCGGGTGACCCGGCCCGAGCGCACACCTCCTTCCGGCAGCGGCCGGTCGTCCGGACGGCCCGCGCGGGCCCCGCGGCCACCGGTGAGGCCTCGCTGTCGAGGTTCCACCACCGGTCGCACTCGATGTGCGGGCCGAGGCGGTCGGTCCCGGGACACGGGGTGTGTCAGTAGGCGGTCACCTGGGAGCCGGAGACGGTGACGCGGCGGCCGGCGCCGGACGACTCCGGTGCCACGGGCGGACCGGCACGCACGCGCACACGTGCGCGGCGTCACCGCGACGACCACGGCCGTGGCGATCGGGACCAGCGGCACGCGCACGCGGCGACGGCCCGTACTGCGGCGGCGGCAGCGCGAGAGCGACGGCCACGGTCAGTGGGGCTGCACCGCGGACGCAGAATCGGCGGAGGGCCCGCACCCCCGGGGTGTGGGCCCTCGAACGTCGCTGAAGTTCAGCGGCGCGGCGTCACGCGCCGATGGCGTGCAGACCGCCGTCGACGTGGATGATCTCGCCGGTGGTCTTCGGGAACCAGTCGCTCAGCAGGGCCACGATGCCCCGGCCGGCCGGCTCGGGGTCCTTCAGGTCCCACTCCAGCGGGGCGCGGGTGTCCCACACCGAGGCCAGCTCGCTGAAGCCCGGGATGGACTTGGCGGCCATGGAACCGAGCGGGCCCGCGGAGATGAGGTTGCAGCGGATGTTCTGCTTGCCCAGGTCGCGCGCCATGTAGCGGCTGGTCGCCTCCAGGGCGGCCTTGGCCGGGCCCATCCAGTCGTACTGCGGCCAGGCGTACTGGGCGTCGAAGGTGAGGCCGACGACCGAGCCGCCGTTCTGCATCAGTGGCAGGCAGGCCATGGTCAGCGACTTCAGGGAGAACGCCGAGACGTGCATGGCGGTGGAGACCGACTCGAACGGCGTGTTGAGGAAGTTGCCGCCGAGCGCGTCCTGCGGCGCGAAGCCGATGGAGTGGACGACGCCGTCGAGGCCGCCGAGCTCCTCGCCGACGACGTCGGCCAGACGGCCCAGGTGCTCGTCGTTGGTGACGTCGAGCTCGATGACCTTGGCGGGCTTCGGCAGCTTCTTGGCGATGCGCTCGGTCAGCGTGGGCCGCGGGAAGGCGGTGAGGATGACCTCGGCGCCCTGCTCCTGGGCCAGCTTGGCGGCGTGGAAGGCGATGGAGGCCTCCGTCAGCACACCGGTGATCAGGATGCGCTTGCCCTCGAGAATTCCGCTCATGGTGATCAGTGACCCATTCCCAGTCCGCCGTCAACGGGAATGACGGCTCCAGTGATGTACGAGGCGTCGTCGGAGGCGAGGAACCGCACCGCCGCGGCGATCTCCTCGGGCTGCGCGTACCGGCCGAGCGGCACCTGCCCCATGATGTTCTCGCGCTGCTCGTCGGAGAGCGCCCGGGTCATGTCGGTGTCGACGAAACCGGGGGCGACGACGTTGAAGGTGATGTTGCGCGAACCCAGCTCACGGGCGAGGGACCGCGCGAAGCCGACCAGGCCGGCCTTGGAGGCGGCGTAGTTGGCCTGGCCCGCCGAGCCGAGCAGACCGACCACCGAGGAGATCAGCACGACACGGCCCTTCTTGGCGCGCAGCATGCCGCGGTTGGCCCGCTTGACGACCCGGAAGGTGCCGGTGAGGTTGGTCTCGAGGACCGAGGTGAAGTCCTCCTCGGACATGCGCATCAGGAGCTGGTCCTTGGTGACGCCGGCGTTGGCGACGAGGACCTCGACGGGGCCGTGCACGGCCTCGATCTCCTTGTAGGCCTGCTCCACCTGCTCGGAGTCGGTGATGTCGCACCTGACGGCGAGGCAGCCCATTTCCTTGAGGGCGGCCGGCGGCTCCCCCGAACGGTAGGTGATGGCGACCTTGTCGCCGGCGTCGGCGAACGCACGGGCGATGGCGAGGCCGATCCCCCGGTTGCCTCCGGTGACGAGAACCGAGCGGCTCAACGGATCACCCTTTCGATAGCGGTCTGAAGCATTCCGACAACCCGCCCGAACACCTCGATGACAGGCGGCTTCACCGAAAACCTATCGGTCCGGCCACGCCACCGGGCAATCGGGCACCGACAGTGGCTCTCCCCGGCTCCTGTCGGGTTCCTACAGTCGGTGCGGCCCTGGTCCGCCAGTCCGGGGGCGTGAGCGGACAGCCCCTCGGCACGAGCCAACTCGAGCATCCTGCGGTCGACACTCCGTCGGCGTTCAGCCGGAGCGCCGGGTCGTCACCCTCCGCGGACCGTGACGGCCGAAAGCCCGAGGGATCAGCAGCGCCGAAGACCGCGCCGGCTTCCGGCTTCCGGCTTCGGGGACACCGTCGCTTTCACACTGCCCCACTGCTGCGCGCGGCGTCGACCGATTCGGCGAGCTTGTCGATGTCCGAGGCCAGGTCCCGCCAGGGACGCGCGAGGTCGACGACGTGCCGCCAGATCCGCAGCCGTCCCTCCCCCACCGGCACCTCCACGACTCCGGGCCTGCCGGAGGCGTAGACGAGATGCCCCTCGGCGAGACCGAGGCGTACGCAGTACGCAGTCATCTGGTACAGGTCGCCCCGCTGCGGTCTGGTCTTGAACTTGGCGTCCAGGACGACGGCCTGGCGCATCGCCCCGTCGCGCGGCGACGGCAGGTAGTGCACGAGGTCGGGCTTGAGGACGTGCCGGCCCGCGACGTCCAGGGAGAAGTTCCGGTCCTGCGGCTCGGGCCTGCCCGCGATGCGCAGGCGCAGGGCTTCGCCGACCGCGCGGGCCAGGTAGGCCTCGAAGAGGCGCCACATGGTCACGAGCATCCCGTCGACGGCGATCTCGCGGCCGTCGCCGAGTTCGTAGGAGGCGCCGCGCAGGACGAGTTCGGCGAGGACGAGGGCGTGGGCGTAGCGGACGTTGCGCCGGTCGGGGGCCCACCGGGGTACCGGGGCCCCGGCGGGCAGGAGCCGGACTCCGTCGAGCCGGGCGGTGAGGCGCTGGAGGGCGGAGCGCGGGGCCGGGTCGAGGCCGGGCACGCGTAGGAGACGGCGGGCCGCGGCGAGGAGGAGGCGGTTCTCCGGTATGTCGGGCGTGTGGTCGTCGTAGGCGACTTCCAGGGGTACGGGGACACCCGGTCTGCGGCGGAGCTGGTCGGCGTGGCGGATGCGGCCCCGGACGACGGGCAGCGTGTCGTGCGTCTCCCGGTAGTCGTGGAGGACGCCGTGCAGCAGGGCGCGTTCGGCGGCGGAGACGAAGGCGTGCGCGAGGGCCGGGAGGAGGTCCGGGCGGGCGTCGGCGGTGACCGGGCGCGGATCGAAGTCGACGCGTTCGGGGGCGTAGGAGACGAGGTGGAGGAGACGGTCGACCGGGACCTTGGGGGTGATCGTCAGCTGGAGGGCGCCGTCGCCCCTGCCGAGGCGTACAGAGCCGACACGGTCCTTGGCCTTCACACGCCAGCGCGTGGCGGTCTCGGGGTGCAGGTGGACAAGGCCCTCGTGGGCGGCGAGCGTCGCGACCTGGGCGGGGGTGAGGTCCCAGGTCGTCCAGCCACCGCCCTCCGCGAGCCGGATGCGCGCGGCGGTGTCACGGCAGTCCCGTGGCTGGGTGTGGCGGGGGCTCACGAGTCCTCGGAGTCGGCGGTCTCACCTGAAGGCGGCAGGATGCCGAGCTGTACCCGCAGCTTGTCCAGCCCGTAGGTGAACTCCACGTCCGTGCCGTCGCCCCAGTGGTGCTCGGTGAGGAGCGGGATGATCTGCGTCTTCCACAAACGCTCGAGGGCGCCGTCACCCGTGTGGGCGAGGTCCTGCATGAAGTACGAGGGCCCGACGCGGAAGGAGCGGTCCCCGGGGCTGCCGTCGGCGAGGAGGCGGTTGATCTCGTCGAGGAGGCGGGCGTGGGAGTCGTCGTACGCGGCCGGGTCCTCGCCCCGTTCCTCCGCCCGCCTGCGCAGCCAGGAGTCCAGCAGTCCGGCGACCGGCGGGGTGTCGGGGTGCAGTTCCATGAAGGAGAAGCGGCGGCGCATGGCCGCGTCCATGTAGGCCACCGAGCGGTCGACGGTGTTCATGGTGCCGAGGATGTACAGGTTGGGCGGGAGGCGGAAGCCGCGGCCGTCGTCGGAGCCGTACAGCAGGTGGACGCGCTCGTTGCGGTACTCCAGGAGGAAGTACAGCTCGCCGAATATCTTGGCCAGGTGTCCGCGGTTGATCTCGTCGATGACCAGGACGAACACCTCGGCCGGGCGCCGCTCCGCCTCGTCGGCGAGCTTGCGCAGCGGGCCCCGGACGAGGTCGTAGGCGAGCCCGCCGCTCGTGTCGCCGTCCTGGCCGCCGCCCAGGCGCGGGCGGATGCCTTCGAAGAAGTCCTCGTAGGCGTAGGCGGGGTGGAACTGGACGAGGCGTACGTTCGTGGCGCTGGAGGCGCCGGCCAGATGGCGGGCGAGGGCGAGCGCCGTGTACGTCTTCCCGGTGCCGGGCGGCCCGTGAAAGATCAGCTGCGGGGTGGCGCGGAGGAGTTCGACACAGTCCTGGAGCCAGGTCATGTCAGGCATGTGCAGCGCTTCGGCCAGTTCGGCGGTGGCGTCGGGCAGGACGGCCGGGCCCGTGGGCAGCGGGGCGGTGCGCGGCATGTCGCCGATCAGGGCGAGAACGGTCTCTGCGTACTCGGTGGCCTCCAGGACCTGGGAGTCCGCGTCCTGGACCACACTGGAGAGTCCGGAGGGCAGGTCCTTGAGGAAGTCCAGGGGCTTGTTCAGGTTGCGCCAGTCGACGGGACGCTCCAGCCGCTCCGCACTGTGGGCGGCGGGACCGTCGACCACTCCGACGTACGTCTCGAAGCCGTCGGTGGACAGCACGATGTCGCCCTTGCGGATGCGGTTGAGGAAGGCGTCGAGTTCCCGGGCGACGGCCTCCCTGCGCGCGGGTCCGGTGGCGGGGAGGGCGGCTTCCACGGCCCTGCGGACACTGTCCAGGTCCCGGGCCGCCGCGGTCGGGGGCGGGAAGCCCGTGTCGAGGGTGACCTTCGAGTCGTCGCGCCACGGTCCCCGGACGAGGGGCACGCCGGTGGTGGCGTCCACGCCCCGAACGATCCAGAGCTGGCGGGGAGCATCCTCGTCGGCCGCCGTCTCTTCGAGTGGTTGCTTGGCGGCCAAGATCGCCTCCCAGACTGGCATCCGCCGGTCGGGCAGGGCCCGGACGGTGTCCAGGCTGCTGCGGCCCTGGTCGAGCAGTCCTTCCTCGTCGAGCAAGGTGCGCCACTGGTCGCGCTCGAAGGGCCACATGGGCAGTCCGGCGCCCGCCTGCCCGTCCTCCCCCAGCGCCAGGTACCAGCCGGGTGTCCGCGCGCCACGCAGCACCGGTCCCAGAACGTCGGGGTCGACGGTGAATTCCGCGGCCAGCTCTTCCAGCGCTACCCAGTGTCCCCCGTCCGGAAGCTGCTCCAGCGCGGTCATCGCGACTGAGACGAACTGCTGCTGCCGCTCCCACTGCCGGTAGCGCCGACAGGCATCGAGGTAGAAGTCGACGGGGTCGGGCCAGCGGTCGAGGGCGTCGACTCCGATACCGGTCAGCTGCCAGCGGCGCGCGCCCCGGTACAGCCATCCGGCCTTGACCAGGTTGGTCGCGTTCCGGTTCACGTAGTCCTTGAAGGGAGTGTTGTTCTCCTGTCCGGACTCGCCGACCGCCTGTAACCAGTCCGACTCCAGCCCCGGCTTCCTGGCGAGAACCCGCTCCCACAGGTCCCGGAAGAT
Organism: Streptomyces sp. NPDC001231; assembly: GCF_042896885.1. NCBI lineage: Bacteria > Bacillati > Actinomycetota > Actinomycetes > Kitasatosporales > Streptomycetaceae > Streptomyces > Streptomyces sp. NPDC001231. The sequence goes on along the minus strand of NZ_JBIAXS010000002.1, from coordinate 355,471 downwards.
CATGCCGTCCTGGGGAGCGTCTCGCCGCAGGATGGTCGCGGCGGTGTGCAGGGCCTTGGCGACGACGGTCGTGATGCTGGGCACGGCGTCCAATCTTCGCGGGGTGCGGGGGGGTGTGACGGCCGCGTCCGGACTCAGTCCAGGCCGACCGGGGTGATCGGCGTGACCGGGATGTCGTCGGGGCCGTTCGTCTGGACGAGCAGGAGGTCGCCGACCGTGGCGTCGCGGCCGAGACCGAGGCTGGAAACCGGGACCGCGCCCGGAGCCTTCGCCGTGCCGACGGGCTGAAGATGCAGCTCGCTCTCCGCGCCCTGGTAGGCGAGAACCGCCAGAACCTCGTCGTGGCCGATGCGGGACACCACGCTGCTGAGCCGGTCGGTGAGGACCGCGCACACGACGGTGAGCCGTTGCCGCTCCGTCCTGGGCACGGGGAACGCGGCGATCCGCTCCAGCACGCCGGGCAGCGCCAGCGTGCCCTCCAGCAGTCGCTGGACGGTCTCGCGTTCCCCCTCCCGGCCGTCCCCGGTCTCGGCGGCCACGAAGTGGACCAGGGGGAGGCCGTCGTCCAGGGTGCGCTGCCACTTGGGCAGCAGGAAGTCGATGGTCAGGGCCTCTTCGCGGGTGGGCGGGTGCACCTCGTCACCCTCGCCGAACTGCGCGAGCCAGGCGTTGACGTCTCCCCAGCGCCACACCGGCGAGCGTCCGGTGATCCCCTCGGGGTCCGGGAAGGGCAGCTTGTCCTGCCGCCGCTCGCCGCTCACCCACTGCTGGACGTTCTGCCGGGAACGCTCGACACGCTCCGCGATCTCCGAGACGCCGACGAGGTCGGGGTCGGTGCGCAGCAGCCTCAGGGCGGGCAGTGACTTGCGCAGGCGTACGACGATGCGGTGGGCCGCATCGATCGCATTGACCCCGCTCTCGGAGACGTCCAGGAAGTGGCGGCCACGATGGCGGGTCAGTACCCCGTCGAAGGTGTCGTGGACGATAGCGACGGCCTCGTCGTCGTCCACCTCGATCCCGTCCACGACGAAGTGAAACTCATACTCCATGACACCCCAGTCCCCCATGCGTATGCCTGTTCTCTCTTCCTGGTTCCGGTATCTGCGGCCTCTCGTTCCAGGGAACCCCCACAGACTCAAGTTTCACCGAGCCCGATGGTGTTGTCAATTGACAACACCGCCGCGGAGGGCCGCACGCGGGTCGTCCGGAGGCAGGGGGCACCACTTCGCCCTGCGGGCTATTCGACGGGCCTCCTGGCCGGGATTCTTCGGCGTGCCACCCACACGGATCACCGTGCAGTGATGGTCCGGGCACGGGCAGTACAGCGTGCCCCAGTGGGCCTCCGACGCAAGCGTCCACCCGTCGGCGACGAGCCGCTTGAGGACCGCCCTGACCTCCTTGCTCGGATGGTCCGCCGCAGCAATCTCGCGTCCGACCACGTACGCCTCCACAAGCTTTCGCCCGTCGCAGAGCTGACCGTCAACTCGGGCAGGCCGACAAGCCTACCCGGCACTGCTGACACTGGCCGAAATCACAACTCAGCACACGTAGCGGGCGGTTGCGGAAGATGATCGTCAACTACGGCTGAACGGGACACGGGCCGTCCGGAGCGTGGACCGCGCACTCGGCCCACACGGTCTTGCCCGGCCCCGTCCGCCCGTCCACGCCCCAGCGGTCGGCTACGGCCTCCACGAGGAACAGGCCTCTGCCGCCGTCGGCGTCCACGGAGGCCTGGGCCGCCGACTCGGGGAGCTCCGGATGCCCCGGGTGGGTGTCGGACACCTCGACGCGGACGAGGCCCGCGGTCCGGTCGTACGTGAGCCGCAGCTCGAAGTCGCTTCCCGGGACGCGGCCGTGAAGGACCGCGTTGGCGGCGAGTTCGGCCACGACGAGGGTGACGGTGTCGGAGGCGGGGCTGCCGTAGGGCACCTGCCACAGATCGAGCCGGTGGGTGCCGAGTCTGCGGGCGAGGCGTGCGCCCCGGCGCGTGGCGGAGAACCGCTGGGCGAACACACTTACGGTTACGGCCTCTTGGGCCCGTGGTGTTGGCATGCGGCCAACGTTCCGGGCCGCTCCCGTCCCTCAACAGGGACGACATCCATACAGGCACGGCTGTATCGGTGCACACTCTGGACTGGGTGGGTAACTCCCCGTGACCCGGGGCGGGTCGGGCGGGGTTGAGCGAGGCGTGAGGACGCGGACACGGGAGGCAGGCGACGATGAGGGCGGACCACGGCGGAGGCGGAAACGGCGGCACGAACGGCACGGAGGCGGAACTCTCCGACAGTCTGAAGACCTTCGGCGCGGTCCTCAAGGCCCTGCGCGAGGAATCCGGCCTGACACAGGAGGAGTTCGCGGTGCGGGTGCGGTACTCGGCCGCGTACGTCGCCAAGATCGAGCAGGGGAAGCGGTTCCCGCCGGCGGACCTGCCCGCGCGGGCAGAGGAGGTTTTGGGGCCGGTCGCGGTCAAGGTCCTGACTGCGGCGGCGAAGAGTCTGACGAGGAGGGCGGGGCTGGCGTCGTGGTTCCGGCAGTGGGCGGGGATCGAGGAGGAGGCGATCTCCCTGTATGCGTATGAGTGCCGGGCGGTTCCTGGGCTGTTGCAGCCGGAGGGTTACATCCGGGCGGTGTTCGATCGGCGCTTGCCGCCTGTCTCCGAGGAGCAGATCGAACGCGAGGTCGCAGCTCGGCTCGACCGCCAGCAGCTCATCTCCACCAGGCAGAACACCGCGTTCAGCTTCGTCATTGAGCAGAGCATCCTGGTGCGGCGCATGGGAGGGTGCGATGTCACCAGGCAGGTCATCGACCACCTTCTTGAGATGGGCACCCGGCGCAATGTCGAGATTCAGGTCATGCCCAGCCTCCAGGAGGACCACTGCGGCATCGACGGTCAGATGTACCTCGCCGAGACACCAACTCACCAGTGGGTCGGGTACACCGAAGGACAGCGGTCAAGCACGTTGATCTCTGCGCCCAAGGACGTAAGCGTCTTGCTCCAGCGCTATGGCAAGCTGCGTTCACAGGCCCTGGACTGCCGGGCTACCGTGAAGCTGCTGGAACAGATGCGAGGAGCGCTATGAGCACTATCGATGAGCCGCACTGGTTCAAGAGCAGTTACAGCGGCAGCGAGGGCGACAACTGCGTCGAGGTCGCCGTGCGCCCCGAGGCCGTCCACATCCGCGACTCCAAGGACAAGCGCATCCGTCCTCTCGTCGTCACGCCGACTGCCTGGGCGGCGTTCGCGGCACTCGCAGCCGGAGCGTCTCTGGACGGCTGAGTTCGCGTCGTACGTGACATCAGCGGGCGGGTACGGGAGTTGTTTCCGTACCCGCCCGCTGATTTGTGCCCGCGTGTCCTAACCCTGCTCGTCCTCGCCGAACAGGTTGAGCATGTCGAGCTGTATGTCGCTGCCCTCGACCGCGTCCAGGCCGAACAGACCTCCACCCAGCTGGTCGGGGACGGACTTACCCCGACGCTTCCTCTTGGCCGCCGGTGCGATCGGGTGCTTCGGCGGGCCTCCGGCCGGAATGACACGGGTCAGCGGGCTGGTGCCCGGTGGTTGGCGCGAGCCTTGAGCGGGGGGCGGGGTGAGGGAGGGGTGGGTGAAGGGCCGCCCCTCGGCCATCGCCTCGTAGACGCGAACGATCTCATCCTTCGTGTCCTGAAAGACGGTGGGCTGCTTGTTCTTGAACGCCCGGAAGCTGTCCAGCACCAGGTCTACGTCCGCGCGCTCAATTCCGTACAGGTGGAAGTACGCGGCGTCCAGTTCCGCCCGCATCAGGAAACGGCGCCTCTCGTCCCATACGAAGGGTGGACCGTCGTCACCTAGGTACTTCGCCCAGGGGGCCATTTCGTACGAGGTATAGGTGAGTTCGAGGACTCGGGGGCGGATCCAGTCGGCGAGGGGAGCGTCTTGAGTCCAGGGGGCGGAAAAGTCATAGGCAGTGGGGGGCAGTATCGGCAGCTGCTCAAACAGGAAGTACGCCAGCGATGCCCCCGCGTACTTCTGACGGGCAGCGAAGTCCAGGATGAAGGCACTGAGGTTGGCTAGAAGGAACTCCGCCCCTTCACGCAACAAGATCATGGGGAACTTATGTCCTACCGCCGTCCGAGGCATCACAGAAGCGATGACCGTGCGCTCGTCAACTGCTCGGCAAACATCTCGCCAGCCCATCAGCCAACCATAAGTCCAAGCTTCCCGCAGCCTACTTCTGTCCTCGGCTAGACGGACCTCGACTTCTCTCTCAGCAACCCAGTGGCGTGGGAGTGGCAGAGCCGAAGGGTCACGGTGCCGCTGCACATCAAGTCTGGGAAGCGTGTTCATGCGCAACTGGGCTTCGGTGGCGCCTTCGAACGTGCTGAACCGGCTGTCGTAGTGATGTAGGAACTTTCCCTCATACAAGGGCAGGTAACGCTCTCCGCCACCCTCGAAGACCGTGCCGCGCCTCGTCCCTCCCGACTCCAGCAGCGTCTCCTCACTGGAGAAGAGACCTGAAGCGCTGGCCATGTGGAACATGGTCATGAACGGCGTTTTCCCGAGCTTCCACGGGTCTGCCGGTCCCCCGCTGATGTGTCGTCGTAGCACCGGCACACGCTCCTGTACTCCCTCCAACACTCGTAGATGCTCGGGACTTTCACAGACTGGCGCCGTCCCCGTGTTCGGATTGATCCGCGCAAACCCGTCCGCATCCAGGCTGAAAATACGTGCGTCCACCTGGTCTGGTCGCCTTGCACGGAATGCAAGGCGAACTTCGCTCGTCTCCGCCGCACGATCACGCCCTGCTACGGTGAACAGGCAGTACCGATAAGAATGGTGGACCGCCGGAAACAGCTTCTCCTCGTTCTCAAAGTCCAGCACGGCCACCATCTGCCGCTTCTCCACCAGATCCGAGAAAAACGGCGCCGTCGTCTTGTCCGTGGCGATCCCCGTAGGCAGAACCAGCCCCGCCATCCCCTCCGGACCGATCAACTGCCGGGCCTTCTCCGCGAAGACGGCGTACGTGTTCACATCACCGAAGCCGGTCTTCGGGAACAGGCCCGACTTCCGGTACATGGTGACCTGGCCCTTGGACTCCCTCTGGTCGAACTGGTACTCCACATACAACTGGCGGTCGCCCTCGTTCGGGCGGCCCTCGTCGTCCACGCTGGTCGCCAGCGCCTCGATCATGCGGTCGCGGATGCTGGCCGTGAGCGCCGCGGCGATCTTCTCGTCCCGCGCCGCGAACCACTCCTTCTTCTGGATCTTGACCCGCTCCCATGGCGGGTTGCCCAGCACCGCGTCGAAGCCGCCCTGCCAGCCCGTCTCCGGGTTGACGTCGTCGGCCTCGGACTCCTCGACCCGGAAGACGCGCGGGAACTCCAGGTGCCAGTGGAAGAACTGGTTGCGGCGGACGATGTCCCTCAGCATCGCCTCCGCGCCCTCGTCCTCCAGCGGCCCGTCCTCCTCGTCCTTCTCCACGGCCCGCAGCACGTTCGTCGTGATGGGCGCGGGGGCGCCCTTGTGCTTGGGCCACAGGAAGGACGCGCACCACACGTCCGCGACCCGCTTGAGGTGCCGCAGTTCGGGCCGCTTCTCGAACTCCTTGTGGGCGCGGGCGTGTTGACGTACCTCGGCGAGGCTGTGGTCGCCGATCTTCGCGACCTTCTCGGCCTCCACCCGCACCGTCGCCGTGCTCGTCCGCACGATCCGCTCGGCGAACGGAAGGTGCTCCGCGCCCTTGCGCTCCCGGTCGTTCTGCTGGCGCAGCTCGGTGAGGACCTTCTGTTCGTCGCCCTCCAGCTTCTCGAAGGCGCCGTCCGGGATGCCCTTCTCCAGGACGGCCGGGGTCGCTCCCAGCAGGGCGTTCCCCGTCTTGATCCGGTCGTCCAGGTAGGCGAGGGGCTCACCGGGGGTCAGTGACTCCAGCCACAGCGACACCTTGGCCAGTTCGGCGGCGAGCGGGTTGATGTCGACGCCGTGGACGCAGTGCCGCACGACCTTGGCCATCGCCTCGCGGACCTGCTCCGGGGCCGGCTGGCTCTCCCCCTGGTCCATCACCGCGTACCGCAGGGCGATGCGCCGGGCCGCCGCGACGAGGAAGTGGCCGGACCCACAGGACGGGTCGACGAAGTTGATCTTCAGCAGGTGGTCCGGGACGCCGGAGGCGGCGTACCGCTCTATGACCGGGTCGAGGGCCGTGTCGAGCAGCTTCTCGATCAGGGACGACGGGGTGTAGTAGGAGCCCGTCAGCTTGCGCTTGTTGCCCGCGACGAGGTCCTTGAGCTCGAACAGCTCGTTCTCCGGCTCACGGGCGGGGACGAGTTCCAGCAGCGACTCGTAGACGCTGCCCAGTTCCTCGGCGCCCAGGTGGCGGTAGTCGACGCGGGTGGTGCGGCCCTTGTCCTTGACGCGGGAGAGCAGGCGTACGGCTTCCAGCAGGCGCTCGTTGGGGAGCTTCGCGGCCCTCAGCGGTTCCGGGCTGCCCGGGAGGCGGGTGGTCTGGGCCTCCTGGTCGATCTCGTCGGGCTCGGGGAGGTAGTAGAGGCCACCGAGTTCGGGCAGCGCCAGCGCGGGCTCCCCGCCGATGGTGCCGAGTGCGTTCAGGACGCGGACGAGGCCCTGCCACAGGTCGGTGTGGTGGTCACCCTTCCTGCGGGAGGCGATCCGGCGCAGGCGGGCGGTGGAGAAGTACAGGTTGTAGCGCTCGCGTGCCGCCTGGTTCGCCTTGATCTCCGCCTTGGTGGCCCTCGGGCCGGGGTGTTCGAGCAGTGCGTCGCGGTCCTCGGCGACGAAGAGGAAGATCAGCTGGTAGGCGAGGCGCAGCAGTTCGTGGTGGAAGTCGTCGAGGGCGCGGCGGCCTCCGGCCGTGATCGCCTCGGCCAGGTCCGGGTTGTTCTGGAGGAAGCCCGTACCGAGGACGTTCAGCGCCTTGGCGACCTGGTCGCGCAGGAGGTTGCGGGAGCGGATGCCGGTCTCGACGGCGAAGTCGCGCCACCACTCCAGGCGGCAGTCCGCGGGGGTCAGCGGAAGCTCGTCGGGGGTGGCGAGGCCGTCGGCCTCCTCCTCGTCGGTGTCCTCCTCGTCCTCCGTCACGGCCGCCGCCGCGCCCCGGCGCTTCTTCTCGGGCTTGGGCACCAGTTCCAGGCGGGAGGCGTGCAGCAGCGCGTACATCAGCAGGAAGTCGGAGAAGTCCCCGCCGCCGAAGATCGCTTCGAGGTCGAACTCGACGTACGCGGAACCGACGAGGGCCGTGGAGTCGCGCAGCAGGCGCAGCACCCTGCCGTTGGAGAGGATGCCCCACAGGTGGTCCGGGGAGGCGTTGAGCAGCTCCTGCATCATCGACTGGGGGACGCGAGGGCTGCCCGCCGACCAGCGGTCGAGGGGGGTGGTCCAGCCGAGGAGGTGGACGGGGAGGTGGTCCATCCACTGGTGGCTGACCTGGTACGGGTCGCGGCCGGGCAGCCGGATGCCGCCGCGCCGGGGGGCGAGGCGGCCGTAGCCCAGCTCCTCAAGGAGGGTGAGGAGCCAGACGCGGGTCGCCTTGGTGGGGTCGGCCTTGCCGTCGAGTTCTTTCAGCTCCTCCTGGAGGGAGGTGTACGCGGCGCGTAGCGCGTTCCACTTGCGGCTCGCGGCGTCCTCGATGCGCACCCCGCGTCCGAGCCCGTAGTCGGCGGGGGCGATGCCGGGCAGTTCGGGGTCGCCGGCGCGGATCTTGCCGAGGAGGTCCGCGGAGAGCAGGCCGCCCTCGACGCGTACGGCGGCGGAGGCGGGGAGGCGGTCGGGGGCGAGGGTGGTCACCGGTCTCCTCCGGAGGCGGGCCGCTGTGCGGCCGGGGCGCTGAGGTACACGTACACGCCGAGCAGGTCCGGCTTCCCGGACGGCTGGACGTCGATGCGGCGTACGGCGGCGGCGCCGCGTTCGCGGCCGCGTTGGCCGGCGGCCTCGCGGACCCGCTGGTGGGCTTCGCGGAGCCGGTCCGCGAGGAGCAGGCCGCGGGCCTTCAGATGTTCCTTGATCTCTTCTTCACGAAGTTCCGCGGCGGCGCGGGTGGCCTGCTGGTCGCGGAGGGCGGGCAGGGTGTTCAGGTCGGGGGTGGCGGTGAGCAGGGCGGCGGTCTCCTCGTCGGACAACCAGGTGCGGCCGCCGTCGTCACCGGTGCGCCAGGCGAGGACCTGGGCGTCGTCGGCGACCAGGACGCGCGGTTCGTCGCTCACCGTGCGGCCGGGCAGTTTGAGGCGGAACCGGTAGCGGGCGAGCAGGAGGACCGTGCGGCGGTCGACGGCACGGGTGCGGATCACGCCGAGGCGGCGGGCCGGGCGCTCCTCCGGGGGCAGACCGGTGTCGACGGCCGCGTCGAGGAGGTACCGGGCGAGGGCGCGCACCGCGGGGTCGGTGCGGGACAGGGCGTGCTCACCGCGTGCCACGGGGAAGTCCTCACGGAAGACGAGGTCGCGGGCGGCGGTCTTGGCGCGGCCCTTCGCCTTCGCCCTGGCCGCTCCACCCGGCGCGGCGGTCTGGTCGGCGTCCTCGTAGAAGCCGAGGGCGTGCTTGAGGCCGGTGGGCAGCGGGTCCACGGGGGCCTTGAAGCCCCGGTCGCGGGCGTCGCCGATCGGCTGGGCGCCCAGCTGGGCCAGGGACTCGCGGGTGAACGTGGCGATGTCCCCGGGGTCCCCCAACGCCTGGCGCAGTGCGTCCAGTTCGGCCTCCACCTCCTCGGGGCGCAGACCGGAGTGGGCGAACTTGGTGAGAACCTTCGACTCGCGCTCGGCGGCCGACTCCCACTCCTTGTGGAGGGCCTCGCGGGCCCGGCCGAAGTCGGGGTCGTCCTCGAAGTCGAGGGTGAGCTGGCCCTCGGGCTGCTCGCCCCGCAGCAGCAGCGCGCTGGCGAGGGCCTCCAGGACGCCCCTGCCCTGGTCGGGGACGAGGACGGCCACACCGGTCTGGTCGGCGATGTCCTTGTGCTTCTGGATGAGGACCTTCAGGACGAGTCCGTCGATGCCGGTGTCGGTGTCGTAGACGGTGATCTCGCGGACGCGGCGGCGGGGCTGGCCGAACCGGTCGACGCGGCCCGCGCGCTGGAGGTGGCGGGTGGGGTTCCAGGACAGGTCGTAGTGGATGACGGCGCCGAAGTGCTCCTGGAGGTTGACGCCCTCGGAGAGGCAGTCGGTGGCGACCAGGACGTGCCGGCCGCGCCGGGCGGTCAGCTCGTCGACGCGGGCCTGCCGGGCGTCGGGGTGGAGGGTGCCGGTGACGGCCTCCACGCTGGCGCTGCGGCCCAGTTCCTCCTTGAGGTGCCGGGCCACGTACTCGGCGGTGGGGATGTAGTGGCAGAAGACGATCGGGTCGTAGCCGTCGACCAGCTGCCGCTTGACCCGGTCGACCAGGATGCGCAGCTTGGCGTCCGTCGCGGGGCCTGCGAGAGCGTCCGCCCGGTCGGCGAAGTCGGCCAGGGCCTCGGCCTCGCTCGTACGTCCCTTGCGAGGCTCCCCGGGGGTGGCGGCATCCTCGTCGGGGAGGGAGCCGGGCACCACGTCCATGCCCTCGGCGGTCTCGTCGTCGGTGAGTTCGAAGGCGGCGGCCCGGCCCAGCTTGTCGGCCTCGGCCGGGGTGCGGGTGGCGGCGATCAGAGAGCGGGCGCGCAGGGTCGCGGCGGCCGCGGCGGGCGAGGACAGGACGCAGCGCAGCAGAGTCAGCGCCGTCCACCAGGACATGCGCTGGTGGTGGCCGCCGCCGGGGCCGCGCACCTGGTGGCGGGTGTGGGCGAGGATGTCGGCGACGAAGCGCGCGTAGTCGGGGTCGAGCCGGTAGAGGGCGTCCTGGGTGTCCCGGTCCTCGGGGAAGGGCGTGTCCTGGCCGACGTACCGCTTGATGTCGTGGCGGCGGCGTTGCACGAAGTGGCGGGCCAGCTTGTCGCGGTCGGCGGAGCGTGTGGTGTCCAGGGTGCGCAGGGACGGGTCGAGGAGACCGGTGAGCTTTGAGAACGCCTGCGGGTCGCCGCTGTGCGGGGTGGCGGTGACGAGGATGAGGTGGCGGTCGCGCTCGGTGCGGTCGGCGAGCGCGGACAGCAGTTCGTACCGTTTCTGCTGCTCGTTGCCGCCGGTGCCCACGCAGGTGTGCGCCTCGTCGACGATCAGCACGTCCGGGCAGTGGCGGCGGAACGCGTCGCGGCGCTCGTCCTGCTTGATGAAGTCGGTGGAGACGACCGTGACCGGGTAGTGGTCGAAGATCGACCGGTGGGGGTCGTCGATCGCCTTCTGCAGCCGCGCCGCCGTGGACGGCAGCACCAGCTCGGGGTCCATGCCGAACTTGTCGCGCAGCTCGCGCTGCCACTGCTCGGCGAGCGACGGCGAGCAGAGCACGGTCATGTTGCGGGCGGAGCCCTGCTCCATGAGTTCCTTCGCGATCAGCGCGGACTCGACGGTCTTGCCGATGCCGACGTCGTCGCCGATCAGGAGACGCACGGGGTCCATGCGCAGCGCCATCATCAGCGGGACCAGCTGGTACCGGCGGGGTTCGACGGCGACCGCGTTCAGGGAGCGGAAGGGACCGGCGCCCGCCGTGGAGGCGATGCGCAGGGCGGTGCGCAGGAGGGAGGCCGACGCGAAGTCGCCGGCCTCACCGGGCAGGGCCCGAGGAAGGCCGAAGCCCGGCTTGCGGACCTCGTCGGGGAAGAGGGCCGCCACGAACTCGCGGTCCCCGTCCAGAGGCTGGGCGAGGACCAGGTCCTCGGTGCTGCCCGGGAGGACGACCCAGTCGCGGTCACGGGCGCGTACGAGGGTGCCGGGCGCCCGGTCGGTCGTGGCGCTCATCGGTCGCCTCCCCTGTGGTCGCGGCCGACGCCGAAGACGTCCGGGTATGCGCGCACGGTGTCCTTCCAGTCGGGTTCGGCTCCGGCCCTGATCACCAGCCAGCCGTTGTCCATCATGCGGTACTCGTCCTGCTCGCCGAGCCGGCGTGCTCCGTCGTACTCCAGGAACACGGCGACCTCGGCGCCGGGGAGGTGGAAGACCACGTCCGCGACGTCGGTGGCCGTCTCGTCGGGCAGCCGGTGACCGCCGTCCGCGAGGAGGCACACGAACGCCTCGACGGGGGTGTCCGGTGCCGGTTCCCGGCGCGGAGCGGGTGCCGTCGAAGGCTGCGGGCGCCCCGGGCGCGACTCGTCCTTCGTGCGGGAGTGAGCCAGTGCCACCAGCCACGGCGCGGCGCGGTGCCGGTCGATGCGCCGGTGGAAGCCCTGGTTGGAGTACGACAGCAGGCAGTCGTAGCAGCCGAGTTCACAGCGCTCGGCCGCGCCTTCGGCCCGGTCGAGGTCCTTGCCGTCCTCGTCGTAGTGGATGATCCGCAGGGCTTCCCTCGCCACCAGGGCGAGGGCGTCCTCGTCGTCGTACAGGCGGCGCAGCACGCCCGCTCCGCCCTCGGCGCTCTCGACGAAGAGGGTCCGGCCGTGCCGTTCGGCGTCGGGGAGGTCCTCGCTCTCCAGCTCGGAGTCCTCCAGCTGGAAGTGCGCCTCGATCCCGCGCTCCAGCGCGTAGCGCAGGGAGACGGCGGTGAGGTCGTCGACCGGCTCGGCCAGTCTCACCACGGCGATGTTCTTGGTGTCCTGCGCGTAGGGGATGACCTGGAGGGTGCGCTGCGCGCGGTCGAAGGACGCCAGCGACTCCTCCTCCGCGGACTCCTCCTGGGCAAGGCGAGCCGCCTTGCCCTCCGAGAGCCATCTGCCGCTGACCGGGTCCAGCCAGAAGCCCTGTCCCGAGCGGTCCTGGGCGTCGCGCTTGCGGTAGCCGAGGTTGAGGACGCGGACGCTCGCCGAGTCCCCGTAGGTGACCTCCGCGAGGGGCGCCCCGTCTGCGCCGCGCACCTGTGCCTGGTGGGCGCCGCCGGGCGCGTACCGGTACACGGTCCGCAGGTCGAAACCTCGCTTGAGGCGCTCCTCCTCGTCGGAGGAGATCCGGCGGCGGGGCTCGGCGTGCACCTGCGTGAGCTGCATCAGTTTCGGCAGGGTGCGGTGGAGCGGGACGGCGCAGTTCTCGCAGCGGTCGGCGCCGTCGACGCGGTCGTGCCAGTAGCCGCAGGACTCGCAGAGCCTGATGTCGCTGGTCGCCACCTGCCCGGGGCGGTCGCCCATGGGGACCGTCACGCGGTCGATGGTGTAGCGGTTGCCCTCGTGGTAGATCAGCGCGCCGGGGCCGAACTCGCCGATCGCGATGAAGCGGGGACGCTGGATGTAGGCGCCGTTGCGCTGCCCGTACATCCCGGCCGACCGCTCCCCGGGCACGTAGGCGGCCAGGGGCAGGCGGGGGAAGGAGTAGCCGGGCAGGAAGCCTTCGGAGGCGAAGTAGCGGTAGGTGTAGAAGTCCGTGTACGACCCGCTGTCGGCCTCGTTGCGCAGCAGCTTCAACTGGTTCTCGGCCTCGGCCCGCCGCCCCGCGGCCAGGTCTCGGTCCCTGCGGCTGAGGGAGAGGTCGTTGGCGCGGCGGTGCTGCTGTTCCACCTCGCTCCGCGCGGTGCGGTAGAGGCGGCGCCAGCGCTCGCACGCCTCGTCGAGACTGCCGAGCGCCTGGCGGACGGTGCGTTCGACCCAGCCCTCGTACCACCAGGAGGAGCCCGAGAGCTCGTCGCGGAGGGGGGCGAGGACCTCGGTGGCCCGGCTGGTGGCGCGCAGCCGGGCGGTCTCGCTGTCCAGGTCGTCGCGCACCCGCGGCAGCAGGTCCAGCGGCCACCGTCCTTCCTCGTCCGCGGTCTCCGCGTCGAGGACGTCGGTGAGGCGGCTGCCCAGGTGGACGCCCGTCTCGGCCAGCCAGACCGAGTGGACGTGGGAACGGATCAGCTCCTCGTTGGCCAGGTCGAGCCGGGGCGGGGTGACGCTGCCGGACACCATGAGTCCCGGGCGGCGGAAGTAGTACTGGTCGTGAGGGGAACCGGTCGAGCAGTAGGTGGTGACGAGGGCGGGCTGGCCACTGCGGCCGGCGCGTCCGGAACGCTGCGCGTAGTTGGCCGGAGTCGGGGGGACGTTGCGCATGCCGACCGCGTTCAGCTCGGCGATGTCCACGCCCAGCTCCATCGTCGGCGAGCAGTAGAGGATCTCCAGGTCCCCTTCACGGAACGCGTCCTCTCGGACACGGCGGGTCGTGGCGTCCACCTGCGCGGTGTGCTCGTGCGCCCTTACACCGGTGAGTCCGGCGGCCCCGGCGCGGTAGAGGTCGCGGAAGTACGGGTTGACGCGGACATCGGCCTCCGCGTCGGTCACCTTGCGCACCGGGTCCGGTTCGGGTCTCGCGCCGTCGCCGGGGAGCCAGCGCAGGGCGGAGGCGCGCAGCTGGTGGCCGTAGGAGCCGTCACGCTCCTCCTGGACGACGGCGAGCAGCCCGCATTCGCGCAGCACCCGCATCAGGTCGCGGATGACCGCGTCGGCGTCGGCTACCGGGATACGCCTGCCCGCCTGGCCGGGGACGGCGGCGAACTGGCCGATGCGGCGCACGTAGCGGCCGTATCCGCCGAGTCCGCTGAGGTGCACGGTGTCGGCCGCCGCACCGGTCCGGCCGGGGCCCGCGTAGGCCAGGCGGGCACGGACGCGCGGCTCTCGCGCGGAGAGGGCCCAGGGGGCCACGAGGTGGGCCTGGCTGATGCTGCCGAGCCGGTCGAAGCCCTCCTGGGTGAGGCAGCCCACCTCCACCGCGAGGGAGCGCCTGAGTTCGTCGAGGAGGTCGCGGGCCAGCTGCTCGCGGTGGGCGGGTGTGTCACCGGTGAGAAGGGGATGGCAGCCCTCCCAGCACTCGGGGTCGCTCGCGATCTCGGTGAGGGACGTGTAGTCGAAGCGCAGCAGGCCGGTCTGGGAGAGGTTCGGCATGGTGACGCGCCAACCGCGCTCCAGGTCGGCGTAGACGCGGTAGGCGAGGATCTCGCGCAGGGCCGAGTGGGCGAGGTCGCGCTGGTGGAACTTGGCGGTCGGCGCCTTGGCATACGTCTCCAGCGGGAGGGCGAGGGTGTCGAACACCGCTTGGGGCAGCCGGTCGTAGGTCAGACCCTGCTCCCCCGCCGTTTCCAGGGCCCGGTAGAGGGCACCGCGTACTTGGCTGACCAGGGCGAAGTCGTTGAAGTGGCCGGCTTGGAGGCTGGCGTCCTGCCGGTTGTCGACGAAGGTGAGCAGTTTGCGTGCCCTCTTCGTCAGGTCCGGCTGGTCACGCAGGGAGCGCACGACGCGGGAACTGATCAGGGAGACGGCGGAGCTGCGGCCTTCTGCGGAGAAGGTGCCCAGCTTGGCGAGGTCCTTGAGCCGCAACTGCTCGTACGAGGTGCGGCAGTGCAGGCAGAAGCGGAACGGGGCGGCGATCCACCAGGCGCGCAAGCCCGTGCCGGGCTCGGTGGCCCGGCCGTCCGGGCCGACCCACACCTCCTCGGGAAGATCCCCGGAGCGGGCCTTCAGGACCGTCGACCGGCCGTCGTCGTCCGTCTCGACCCAGCTCGCCGGGAGGCGCCGGAACACGGCGTCCTCGTCGTGTGCGTCGGGCCAGGGCCGGTCGTCGCTGACGTAGAGGAAACCGTCGCCGTCGGCGGCCGGGGCGTCCGGGTCCTCCCGGGCCTCGAACACCGCACCCTCGTGCTCGGCGGGGCGGGTGACCACCAGGTACTCCTTGCCGCAGTCGCGGCAGAAGTGCAGGGGGACGAGCGGCTTGTCGCGGTGGTCGGGGACCCGGGTCTGGTACTGGCTGGTGAGGTGGCGGCGGCCGGGCGGCTCGAAGCTGACGTAGACGGTGTCGCCCTTGGACAGGAACTGGTGCAGCCGGAAGGCGAACAGCGGCCTGTCGAGCTCCCGGTGCCTGGCCTTCGCGCCGACGCGCAGCACGGTCTCGATGGCGCGGTGGCACACCTCGGCGGGTTCCCCGCTCGCGTCGGCCAGCAGCGCGGACGCCTGCGGGATCGTCAGGGGTGGGCGGCGGACGAGCCGCCCGCTGGGCTCCTCGACGGCCAGCCCCACGGTGTCCTCGACCCAGACCGCGAGGGGGTCGCGGCTCAGGGCATCGTAGTCGGACGGGAGCTCGTGGGGTGTGACGGCGGCTCGGCGGACTGCGTCGGCGAGGGGTTCGCGGGGGTGTACTCCGGGTACGGCGTCGGACCCCGGGTCGGTCGAACGCTCCAGGGTCTCGCCGATGACGCGCTTCGGGTCGATCTCCGTACCGAAGAGGCGTGTGGCGACCTTGGCGATCTCCTCCCGGGTCTCGGCGAAGGTGACGCCGGTCGCCATCGTGGCCGACGTTCCGATGCACTGCAGGCCGGGTGCTTCGCAGGCGTCCCGCAGTCGGCGGACGAGAAGGGCGACGTCGGCCCCCTGGCGGCCCCGGTAGGTGTGCAGCTCGTCGAGGGCGAGGAAGCGCAGACCGCGAGCGGCGCCGATCAGCTCCCGCCGCTCGTCGGGGCGGGTGAGGAGGTACTCCAGCATCACGTAGTTGGTGAGCAGGATGTCCGGCTTGTTCCGCAGCACCTGGAGCTTCTGCTCCGAGTCCTCCTGGCCGGTGTACCGCGCGAAGGTCACCTTGCGGCGGTCCTCGGGCACGCCCCACGTAAGGTACTTCTCCAGCTCGTGGAGCTGACTGTTGGCCAGCGCGTTCATGGGATAGACGACGATCGCCGAGATCCCGTGAGGATTCGGATGCCGCAGCACCTTGTCGACGATCGGCACGATGTAGGTCAGGCTCTTGCCCGAGCCGGTGCCCGTGGTCAGCACGTAGGAGTCTCCGCGATCGGCCACGGTGATGGCCTCTCGCTGGTGCTGGTGGAGGGAGAGGGTGCGGCTGCCGGGGTCGTTCGGATGCTTCTTGTGGCGGAAGTACTCCCGGCACATCGGGTGCAGCAGACCGTCGTCGCACAGCGAGGCGACCGTTCCGCCGCTGCGGAAGGTGGGATTAAGCGCGAGCTTGGGGTCGGGCCAGCGGGTTTTGCGCTCCCGCTCGCCGGCGAGGTGACTCTCGATGTCCGGATCCCGTACGGCGACGAGGGAGCTGGTGAACGCCTCGTACTCGGCGATGAGGTCGTGATGGACACCGAAAACGTCCATGGGTAGGTCGGCCCCCTTGATCACTTGCGTCCGCTTGGTCGCATGTCACATCCAGGAGCAGACCCCCTCCGGAAGACGGACCACGCAACTGATCCACCCTACTGCCCCGCCACCCTCCTTTCGCCGGTGGTTTCCCGTTCTCACGCTCCAGCTTTTTCAGGGGAGCCCGAATAGCGAGACGTGGTTCACTGCCTCCGATGGTCACCACAGGCAAGCCCCGAAGGGATGTCCACCCGTGCCCCATGAAGTCGATCAGTCGTTCCTCGCCCTGCCCCTACGCCCCCTCGCCGACGCCGCCCTGGCACGCGCGCGCTCACTGGGGGCCGAGCACGCGGACTTCCGGTTCGAGCGGGTGCGCGGTGCGTCCTGGCGGCTCAGGGACGCCCGGCTCGCCGGGTCGTCGGACACCACCGACCTGGGATACGCGGTGCGCGTCGTGCACGGCGGGACCTGGGGGTTCGCCTCCGGGGTGGATCTGACGCCGGACGCGGCCGCCAAGGTCGCCTCACGGGCGGTCGCGATGGCCAAGCTGTCGGCGCAGGTCATCAAGGCCGCGGGGTCCGACGAGTACGTGAAGCTGGCGGACGAGCCGGTGCACGGGGAGAGGACCTGGGTGTCCTCGTACGGGATCGATCCCTTCACCGTGCCCGATGAGGAGAAGGCGGGGCTGCTCGCCGAGTGGAGCGCGCGGCTGCTCGCCGCCGACGGTGTCGATCACGTCGACGCCTCGCTGCTGACCGTGCACGAGAACAAGTTCTACGCCGACACCGCCGGGACCGTGACCACGCAACAGCGGGTGCGGCTGCATCCACAGCTGACCGCCGTGTCGGTGGACGACTCCAGCGGCGAGTTCGACTCGATGCGCACCCTCGCCCCGCCCGTCGGGCGCGGCTGGGAGTACCTCACCGGAACCGGCTGGGACTGGGAGGACGAGCTGGAGCGGATTCCCGGGCTGCTCGCCGAGAAGATGCGCGCGCCGAGCGTCGAGGCGGGCGTCTACGACCTGGTCGTCGACCCCTCCAACCTGTGGCTGACCATCCACGAGTCCATCGGCCACGCCACCGAGCTGGACCGGGCCCTCGGCTACGAGGCCGCCTACGCCGGCACCTCCTTCGCCACCTTCGACCAGCTGGGCAAGCTGAAGTACGGCTCCGAGCTGATGAACGTCACCGGCGACCGCACCGCCGAGCACGGCCTGGCCACCGTCGGCTACGACGACGAGGGCGTCGAGGCGCAGTCCTGGGACCTGGTCAGGGACGGCACGCTGGTCGGCTACCAGCTGGACCGCAGGATCGCGCAGCTGACCGGGTTCGAGCGGTCCAACGGGTGCGCCTTCGCCGACTCCCCCGGCCATGTGCCCGTGCAGCGCATGGCGAACGTGTCGCTCCAGCCCGACCCGGCCGGGCTGTCGACCGAGGATCTCATCGGGAGCGTCGACCGCGGGATCTACGTCGTCGGGGACCGGTCCTGGTCGATCGACATGCAGCGCTACAACTTCCAGTTCACGGGTCAGCGGGCGTACCGGATCCGCGACGGCCGCCTCGACGGGCAGGTCCGCGACTTCGCCTACCAGGGGATCACACCGCAGTTCTGGGGCTCCATGGCGGCCGTGGGCGGACCGCAGACGTATGTCCTGGGCGGCGCCTTCAACTGCGGCAAGGCCCAGCCGGGCCAGATCGCGGCGGTCTCGCACGGCTGCCCGTCAGCCCTCTTCAAGGGCGTCAACATTCTGAACACCACGCAGGAGGCCGGTCGATGAGCCCGCGTACCAGCAAGCCGCACGAGGTCGTCGAGCGCGCCCTCGCACTGTCCCGGGCCGACGGGTGCGTCGTGATCGCCGACGAGCAGTCCACCGCCAATCTGCGCTGGGCGGGCAACGCGCTGACCACGAACGGTGTCACACGCGGGCGCACCCTCACCGTGATCGCGACCGTCGACGGCCGGGAGGGCACCGCGTCGGGCGTGGTGTCGCGTGCCGCCGTGACCGAGGACGAGCTGGAGCCGCTGGTGCGGGCCGCGGAGGCCGCCGCGCGCGGGGCGGGGCCCGCCGAGGACGCCCAGCCGCTGGTCACGGACGTACCGCAGTCGCCGGACTTCACCGACGCGCCCGCCGAGACCTCCTCCGCGGTGTTCGCGGACTTCGCGCCGGCGCTCGGCGAGTCGTTCGCACGCGCGCGTGCCGGTGGCCGCGAACTGTACGGCTTCGCCAACCACGAGATGGTGTCGACGTACCTGGGCACGTCGACGGGCCTCCGGCTGCGCCACGACCAGCCGGCCGGGACGCTGGAGCTGAACGCCAAGTCCCCGGACCGCACCCGCTCGGCGTGGACGGGGCGGTCCACGCGGGACTTCAAGGACGTCGACCCGGCGGCGCTGGACGCGGAGCTGGCCGTACGGCTCGGCTGGGCGGAGCGCCGGATCGAGCTGCCCGCGGGGCGGTACGAGACGCTGCTGCCGCCGACGGCGGTCGCCGATCTGCTGATCTACCAGATCTGGTCGTCCTCGGGCCGGGACGCCGCCGAGGGGCGCACGGTGTTCTCCAAGCCGGGCGGCGGCACCCGCGTCGGCGAGAAGCTGACCGAGCTTCCGCTGACGCTGCGCAGCGATCCGGACGAGCCCGGCCTGGAGTGCGCGCCGTTCGTGGTCGCGCACTCCTCCGGGGAGGACAGGTCGGTGTTCGACAACGGACTGCCCGTGCACGCCACCGAGTGGATCGGCGGCGGCGAGCTGCGGCACCTGCTGACCACCCGGCACAGCGCGGGCCTGACCGGCCTGCCGCTCGCCCCGTCGGCCGGGAACCTGATCCTCGACGGGGGCGGCGATCGCTCCCTGGAGGAGATGGTCGCGGGCACCGAGCGCGGGCTGCTGCTCACCTGTCTGTGGTACATCCGCGAGGTGGACCCCGCGACGCTGCTGCTCACGGGCCTGACCCGGGACGGCGTGTACCTCGTGGAGAACGGCGAGGTGACCGGCGGGGTCAACAACTTCCGGTTCAACGAGTCGCCGGTGGACGTGCTGGGAAGGGCCACCGAGGCCGGGCGGACAGAGAAGACGCTGCCCAGGGAGTGGAGCGACTACTTCACCCGGGCCGCGATGCCGGCGCTGCGCGTCCCGGAATTCAACATGAGCTCTGTCAGCCAGGGCGTATAACCTCGTAGTCGGCTGTCACCCGACTGCCCGAAGAGCACCGAGCTCGAACCGAGTTTCATCTAGGAGACACGAGAACCGTGACGGACATCGTCGACGAGCTGAAGTGGCGTGGGCTGTTCGCCCTGTCCACCGACGAGGACGCTTTGCGCAAGGCGCTCGCGGACGGTCCCGTCACGTTCTATTGCGGCTTCGACCCGACGGCGCCGTCACTGCACGTGGGACACCTGGTGCAGGTGCTCACCGTGCGCCGGCTCCAGCAGGCCGGGCACCGGCCGCTGGCGCTGGTCGGCGGGGCCACGGGCCTGATCGGCGACCCGCGTCCGACCGCCGAGCGCACGCTGAACGACCCGGAGACGGTGGCCGGCTGGGTGGACCGGCTGCGCGGCCAGATCGAGCCGTTCCTGTCCTTCGAGGGCGAGAACGCCGCCGTGATGGTGAACAACCTCGACTGGACGCAGGGCCTGTCCGCGATCGAGTTCCTGCGGGACATCGGCAAGCACTTCCGGGTCAACAAGATGCTGACGAAGGACTCCGTCGCCCGCCGTCTGGAGTCCGACCAGGGCATCAGCTACACCGAGTTCAGCTACCAGATCCTCCAGGGCATGGACTTCCTCCAGCTCTACCGGAGGTACGGCTGCGCGCTCCAGCAGGGCGGCAGCGACCAGTGGGGCAACCTCACGGCGGGCCTCGACCTGATCCACCGGCTGGAGCCGGACGCAGCGGTGCACGCGCTCGCGACGCCGTTGATGACGAAGGCGGACGGCACCAAGTTCGGCAAGACCGAGGGCGGCGCGGTCTGGCTCGACGCGGAGATGACGACGCCGTACGCGTTCTACCAGTTCTGGCTGAACGTCGACGACCGGGACATCTCCCGCTACATGCGCATCCTGTCCTTCAAGTCCCGCGAGGAACTGGAGGAGCTGGAGCGGCAGACCGAGGAGCGTCCGCAGGCCCGGGCCGCGCAGCGCGCGCTGGCCGAGGAGCTGACGACGCTGGTGCACGGCGCCGAGCAGACGGACGCCGTGATCGCCGCGTCCAAGGCTCTGTTCGGCCAGGGCGAGCTGACCGGGCTGGACGAGCGGACCCTGACCGCGGCGCTGTCGGAGGTCCCGCACGCCCAGGTCACCGAGCTGGGCCCGGTGGTCGACCTGTTCGCCGAGGTCGGCCTGGTGCCCAGCAAGTCGGCCGCGCGCCGCACGGTGAAGGAGGGCGGCGCCTACGTGAACAACGTCAAGGTCACCGCCGAGGACGCGGTCCCCGCCGCGGAGGACCTGCTGCACGGCCGCTGGCTGGTGCTGCGCCGGGGCAAGAAGAACCTGGCGGCGGTCGAGGTCACGAGCGGCTGAGCCCGGACGTACGGCCAGGCGCGCAGGGGGGCGGCCCACCCGGGATTCCGGTGGGCCGCCCCCTTCGGTTGTCCTTCCACTGCTCCTCTCGGCTGTCCTTCCACCGCCCCTCGGCCTGTGCGCCCGCGCTATGCCCGCTGGGCGTCCTGCCGCTTCTTGTTGCCCCACAGCGCCATGTACGCCATGTCGCCGACGAAGACGATGATGATCGCGGCCACGAGCTGGAAGAAGTGCCTGCTCCAGTCGATGCCGCGGGTCGAGGCGACACCGGCCGCGCGGGCCACCGCGTTGCCGACGATCGCGCCGAGCATGCCGAAGATCGTGGTCAGCCAGATGGGACTGTGCTGCTTGCCCGGGATGACCGCCTTCGCGATCAGCCCCAGCACGAAACCCACGATGATCGCCCACAACCAGCCCATGGCTGCCTCCTCGTCCGGCTCTACATGAGCATTACGCCCAGTGTCGGGGCGGCTTCCGTGCGTCGCACGTCGGGTGCGGCCGCCCGAAGGCCGCGGGCGGGCCCCGGGACGGAGCCGACGCCGTTCGTGCAGGCAGAACGGCGGCCCCGGTCTCGTAGGCGGTGGGAACGCGGCGTAACGTGTAGTTCGTGCGGGTCGTTGTCCCGTCCGGTCCAGGACCGGACGCGGGCCGGGGAGTTGTCCGATACGGACGAATGGTGGACAGGTGATGCGGAAACAGCACGGCGAGGGCAACGCCCAGGTGTTCCGGATCACGGGAGCCCGGACGGGCCTTCAGGAGGATGTGCGCGGCCGGCAGCGCCGGTACGTCATCTCGATGTCGATCCGTACGGCGTCGGTGATCCTCGCGGTGGCGCTGTGGAACGTCGAGCGGTATGTGGCGATCGTGGCGCTGGTGCTCGGGGCGGCGCTGCCCTATGTCGCCGTGGTGATCGCTAACGCGGGGCGGGAGGGCCCGCCCAAACTGCCGTCGACGTTCGTCACCATGCCGTCGAAGCCGATGATCACTCCGCCGCGGAGCGACGACGATTTCGCCCGGTCCGCCACGGACGACAGCGCGGCCGACGCGGCGCGCGAGCCGCGTGACAGGGCTTGACCCGGCCCGTCGGCGCGGCCGAACGGCGGCTTTCCGGAAGCTCAAGAAACGCTCAGATCAATCATGTTGTTCCGGTGCCGGGCGGCGGGTTACCCGTGACATACTTCGTACGCGCTCCGCATCCCCCGTCGGAGCGACAGACCGACGCCGGGCAGCTCCCCCCGTGGCTGCTCGGCGTCGCCTTGTGTGCAGTGGCTGTGAGACGAACCCGTGACTGACGAAACCCCGATCTGCTCCGCCAAGAGCTGCCATGCCGCCGCGGTGTGGGTGCTGGCCTGGAACAACCCGAAGATCCACACACCGGAGCGCCGCAAGACGTGGCTGGCGTGCGAGGAGCACAGGGAGCACCTGTCGCAGTTCCTCGGTGTGCGGGGCTTTCTGAAGGACGTGGTCCCCTTCAGCGAGTGGGAAGCGCCGGACAGGCCCTAACCGCCGATCGCCGACATCGGCCGCTCCGGCTGGACGAACGACGGGTCGTCCAGGCCCGCTCCCGCCTTCTTGCCCCACATCGCCACCCGCCATATGCGGGCGATCTCCTCGTCGGGGGCGCCCGAGCGCAGGGCGGCGCGCAGGTCGGTCTCCTCCGTGGCGAACAGGCAGGTGCGGATCTGGCCGTCGGCCGTGAGCCGGGTGCGGTCGCAGGCCGCACAGAACGGGCGGGTGACGGAGGCGATCACGCCGACGCGGTGCGGGCCGCCGTCCACGATCCAGCGCTCGGCCGGGGCCGAGCCGCGCTCCCCGTCGCCCTCGGGGGTCAGCTCGAAGCGGGTGCCCAGCGAGGTCAGGATCTCGGCCGCGGTCACCATGCCCTCGCGCTTCCAGCCGTGCTGGGCGTCCAGGGGCATCTGCTCGATGAAGCGGAGCTCGTAGTCGTGCTCCACCGCCCAGGCCAGCAGGTCCGGGGCCTCGTCCGCGTTCAGGTCGCGCATCAGGACGGTGTTGACCTTGACCGGGGTCAGGCCGGCCTCGCGGGCGGCTTCGAGGCCCTCGATGACGTCCTTGTGCCGGTCCCGGCGAGTGAGCGCCTTGAAGACGTCCGGGCGCAGGGTGTCCAGGGAGACGTTGACCCGGTCCAGACCGGCGGCCCTCAGGGCGGTCGCGGTGCGCTTCAGTCCGATGCCGTTGGTGGTGAGGGACGTCTGCGGGCGGGGGTCCAGCGCCGCGACCCGCTCGACGATGCCGACCAGGCCGGGGCGCAGCATGGGCTCGCCGCCGGTGAAGCGGACCTCCCTGATGCCGAGGGAGGTGACGGCGATGTCGATCAGGCGGGCGATCTCGTCGTCGGTGAGCAGGGTCGGCTTGGCCAGCCACTGCAGCCCTTCCTCGGGCATGCAGTACGTACAGCGCAGGTTGCACCGGTCGGTCAGCGAGACTCTCAGGTCGGTGGCCACCCGGCCGTAGGTGTCGATGAGCATGTGGCCCCCTCCCTCGTCCCGGATCCATGTGGCGCACCACTCGAAGTTGTCGTCATCTGCGAGCCTACGTGACACCACTGACAACGACAGCGCCGGAAGTCACGAGATACGGCGCGGCCGCGTCGTAGGGATCTACGATCCCCGCGACGCGGCCGCCTTGGACGGGTGGGCGTTCAGTGCGCTCCGGTGCCCGTCATGGAGCGCACCTCCAGTTCGGCGTACTTGGCGTCGTCCGGGGTCTCCTTGGACAGGAGGGTGCCCACGACGCCGAGCAGGAAGCCGACCGGGATCGAGATGAGGCCGGGGTTCTCCAGCGGGAACCAGTGGAAGTCGACGTCGGGGAACATCGAGGTCGGCTTGCCCGAGACCACCGGCGAGAACAGCACCAGGCCGACCGCGGTGACCAGGCCGCCGTAGATCGACCACAGGGCGCCGGAGGTGGTGAACCGCTTCCAGAACAGGCTGTAGAGGATCGTGGGCAGGTTGGCGGAGGCGGCGACGGCGAAGGCGAGCGCGACCAGGCCGGCGACGTTCAGGTCGCGGGCGAGGGCGCCCAGGACGATCGAGACCGCGCCGATGCCGACGGTCGCCCAGCGGGCCGCGTTCACCTCCTGCTTCTCGGTGGCGGTGCCCTTCTTGATGACGTTGGCGTAGATGTCGTGGGCGAAGGAGGAGGAGGAGGCCAGGGTCAGGCCGGCGACGACGGCGAGGATCGTGGCGAAGGCGACGGCGGAGATGGAGGCCAGCAGGATGGCGCCCCAGTTGGAGTCGACTCCGCCCAGGTGCAGGGCGAGTAGTGGCGCCGCGGTGTTGCCCGCCTTGTTGGAGGCGATGATCTCGTCGGACTTGATGAGCGCGGCGGCGCCGAAGCCGAGCGCGAGGGTCATCAGGTAGAAGGCGCCGATCAGGCCGATCGCCCAGATCACGGACTTGCGGGCGGCCTTGGCCGTGGGGACGGTGTAGAAGCGGATCAGGATGTGCGGCAGACCGGCGGTGCCGAGGACCAGGGCGATGCCGAGCGAGAGGAAGTCCAGCTTGGTGGTGCCCGTGGCGCCGTACTTCAGTCCGGGCTCCAGGAAGGCGCTGCCCTTGCCGCTGTTGGCGGCGGCCTTGCCGAGCAGGTCGGAGATGTTGAAGTTGAACTTCAGCATGACCAGGAAGGTGAGCAGCACGGCGCCGGCGATGAGCAGCACGGCCTTGACCATCTGCACCCAGGTGGTGCCCTTCATGCCGCCGATGGTGACGTAGACGATCATCAGCACGCCGACCAGCGCGACGATGGCGATCTTGCCTCCGTCGCTGGTGATGCCGAGCAGCAGGGAGACCAGGACGCCGGCGCCTGCCATCTGGGCCAGCAGGTAGAAGATCGACACCACGATGGTGGAGGTGCCGGCCGCGGTGCGGACCGGGCGCTGGCGCATCCGGTAGGCCAGTACGTCGCCCATGGTGTACCGGCCGGAGTTGCGCAGTGGTTCGGCGACCAGGAGCAGGGCGACCAGCCAGGCGACGAGGAAGCCGATGGAGTACAGGAAGCCGTCGTAGCCGAACAGCGCGATGGCGCCGGCGATGCCGAGGAAGGACGCGGCGGACATGTAGTCGCCGGAGACCGCGAGGCCGTTCTGGAAGCCGGTGAACTGCCGTCCGCCGGCGTAGAAGTCGGCGGCGTCCTTGGTCTGCCGGCCGGCCCACACGGTGATGACGAGGGTCGCGACGACGAACACCGCGAACAGGGTGATGATCAGCGGCCGGTGCCGGCTCGCCTCACCGGCCGCGAGGGTCAGCGTGGGTGCGATCGCGGGGCTCATTCGGCGCCCTCCATCCGGGACTTGATGGCCTCGGCCTTGGGGTCGAGTTCGGCGGCGGCGTGCCGCGCGTACCACCAGGCGATGAGGAACGTGGTGAGGAACTGGGCGAGGCCCAGGACGAGGGCGACGTTGATGTTGCCGAACAGCTTGGTGCCCATGAAGCCGCCCGCGTAGTTGGAGAGCAGCACGTACAGCAGGTACCAGGCGATGAAGGCGACGGTCAGCGGGAAGGCGAAGGATCGGTAGGAACGGCGCAGTTCGACGAACTCCGCGCTGTCCCGCACCGCGACGAACTCCTCGGTGGTCGGGAGTGGGGCCTGGGTCTTCGAGGGTGGCGGTGTCTCGGTGGCCACTTCGGTCTCCTCGCGTGTCGGATGCGGTTGGGACAGGGGCCCGATCGTGCTCGGGTTCCCCGCCCAAGGTCCACGGCGCCACGCGGTGACCGGTTCAAGTCCCGTTGGTTGTTTCGCAACCGGTCTGAACAAGTCATTGCTAAGTCATTGCTGGTGGGGGAGGCGGCGAGATAGCTTCACCCTGCACCACCCGTCATGTACCTGCCTGCGCTGCCATCTGTGGCCCGGGCAGGTCTGCACCCGGATGATGTGGAGACCCCATGGCTCATCTGCGTTCCAGACGCCGCCTCGCCCTGGCCGTACCGGTCGCGCTGTCGCTGACCGCGTCACTCGGCTTCCTGCCCTCGGCGGCGTCGGCGGCGCCCCGGGCGGCCTCGGCGGCGCAGGCGAAGGACGCGCCGACTATGGCTTACGTCGTCAACACCAAGACGGACCGTCACACGATCGCCCAGGTACAACGGTCGATCACCGCGGCCGGCGGCACCATCGTGATGACGTACGACCAGATCGGCGTCATCGTGGCCCGCTCCGCGAACCCGGACTTCGGCAGGACCGTCCGCAAGGCCCATGGAGTCGACTCCGCGGGTGCCACCCGCACCGCGCCTCTACGCGCGTCCGGGACGACGGACGAGGGCGCGGTGCAGTACCTCTCCGAGGCCGAGGTCGCACAGCTGAAGAAGACGGCCAAGGCGTCGAAGACCCCGAAGGGTTCGGTCGCCCAGGAGCCCCTCGAGGCCGAGCAGTGGGACCTGCGGGCCATCGGCGCCGACAAGGCCGCCGCGATCAACCCGGGCAGCCCGAAGGTCACCGTCGCCGTGATCGACACCGGCGTCGACGACACCCACCCGAACCTCGCGCCGAACTTCTCCGCCAAGCAGTCGGCCAGTTGTGTCGGCGGCAAGCCGGACACCTCGCCGGGCGCCTGGCGGCCCGCCAGCCCCGACCACTACCACGGCACGCACGTCGCGGGTGAGATAGCCGCCGCCCGCAACGGGACGGGCGTCGCGGGCGTCGCGCCGGGCGTGAAGGTCTCCGGCATCCGGGTGGCCGAGCCGGACACCGAGCTGTTCTACCCGGAGAGCGTGGTCTGCGCCTTCGTGTTCGCCGCCGACCACGGTGTGCAGGTCACCAACAACAGCTACTACGTGGACCCGTGGCTGTACAACTGCAAGGACGACGCCGACCAGAAGGCCGTCCTCGACGCAGTCGGCCGGGCCCAGCTGTACGCGCAGCGCAAGGGCACCCTGAGCGTGGCCTCCGCGGGCAACTCCAACCACGATCTGGCCGCCAAGTCGATCCTCGACACGTCCAGCCCGAACGACACGACCGCGGTCGACCGCACGATCGACCCGAAGAAGTGCCTGGACGTGCCGGCACAGCTGCCGGGTGTGGTGACGGTCAGCTCCACCGGCGTGCAGACCCTCAAGTCGTACTACTCCAACTACGGCGACGGCGTCATCGACGTCGCGGGACCGGGCGGAGACAAGTACCAGATCCCGGACACCCCGTCGCAGAACGGCCGCATCCTGTCGACCATGCCGGAGGGCCAGTACGGGTTCCTCCAGGGCACGTCGATGGCCGCCCCGCACGTCGCCGGTGTCGCCGCGCTGCTGAAGTCGACCCATCCGAACGCCAAGCCCGCCCAGTTGCTGGCCCTTCTCAAGGCCCAGGCGGACAACCCGGGGTGCCCGGTCGAGCCCTACGACCCCGACGGCAACGGCGTCGTCGACTCGTTCTGCAAGGGCAACAAGAACCGCAACGGGTTCTACGGCTCCGGCGTCGTCAACGCGCTCCGCGCGGTCAAGTGACCGGCGCGGCCCCTCACTTCCACATACGCCCCCCACACTTCGCATGCCTGTCGCATGCCGCACCGCAATGGTTCGAAACACTGGAGTTCACATGAGCGTTCGCCTCAACCGGCGTACCGTCACCATCCCGCTCGGCATGGCCGTCGCCTCCGCTCTCGCGTTCCTGCCGAACGTGGCGTCCGCCACCGAGGCCGGTCAGCAGGTGGCCGCCGCGCAGA
The DNA here is from genome assembly GCF_042896885.1 of Streptomyces sp. NPDC001231. Lineage (NCBI taxonomy): Bacteria > Bacillati > Actinomycetota > Actinomycetes > Kitasatosporales > Streptomycetaceae > Streptomyces > Streptomyces sp. NPDC001231. The sequence goes on along the minus strand of NZ_JBIAXS010000002.1, from coordinate 328,271 downwards.
GCATCTCCGCCGCCGCCGACGGGGACGCGCTGAGCTACGTCGTCAACATCCGTCCCGGCCACAGCTCCGCGGCCGTGCAGAAGGCGATCGGCAAGGCCGGCGGCTCGGTCGTCGTCGCCTACGACCAGATCGGCGTCATCGTCGTCCACTCGTCGAACGCCGACTTCGCCAAGGAGATACGCAAGGACAAGGGGGTCGAGTCCGCGGGCTCCACCCGGACCGCTCCGCTGTCCCCGCAGTCGACCACCGAGATGTGGTCGCCGCAGGTGCTCACCGGTGCGGAGTTGGCGGCGGCGACCGAGGCCTCCGCAGCCGCCCAGGAGCCGCTCCAGGGGCTCCAGTGGGACCTGCCGATGATCAAGGCGGACAAGGCCCACGAGGTCACCCTGGGCAGCTCCAAGGTCACGGTCGGCGTGATCGACACCGGCGTGGACGACACCCACCCGGACCTCGCCGCCAACTTCGACCGTGCCGCGTCGGTGAACTGCGTGTCGGGCAAGCCGAACACGGCGGACGGCGCCTGGCGGCCGAACAAGGGCGAGAGCGCGCACGGCACGCACGTCGCCGGTGAGATCGCCGCCGCGAAGAACGGCGTCGGCATGGTCGGTGTCGCCCCGGGCGTGAAGGTGTCCGGCATCAAGGTGTCGACGCCGCAGGGCTGGTTCTACACCGAGGCCGTGGTGTGCGGCTTCATCTGGGCCGCCGAGCACGGCGTGGACATCACCAACAACAGCTACTACACCGACCCGTGGAACTTCAACTGCGCCGACGACCTCGACCAGAAGGCTCTGGTGGAGGCCGTGTCGCGGGCCACCAAGTACGCGGAGGGCAAGGGCACGGTCAACGTCGCGGCCGCCGGCAACGACAACTGGGACCTCGCCGGGAAGACGATCCTCGACCCGGGCAGCCCGAACGACTCCACCCCCGGTGACCGGGTGATCGACCCGAAGAAGTGCCTGGACATCCCGGCGATGCTGCCGGGCACCGTCACGGTCTCCTCCATCGGCGCCAAGGGCATCAAGTCCTCGTTCTCCAACTACGGCCAGGGCGTCATCGACGTCTCCGCGCCGGGTGGCGACTCGACCGCCTACCAGCGGCCCGACGCCCCCGCCACCAGCGGCCTGATCCTCGGCACGCTGCCGGGCGGCCAGTACGGCTACATGGCCGGCACCTCGATGGCCTCGCCGCACGTCGCCGCCGTCGCCGCGCTCATCAAGTCGACCCACCCGCAGGCCAAGCCGAACCAGGTGAAGGCGCTGCTGGCCCAGGGTGCCGACAAGAAGGAGTGCACGGCCCCGTACGACATCAACGGCGACGGCAAGATCGACGCCGAGTGCAAGAGCGGCAAGGGCAAGAACTCCTTCTACGGCGAGGGTGTCGTCAACGCCCTCAACGCTGTGACCAAGTAGACACGGGAGATGTCGGTCGGTACCGCATAGTGCGGTCATGACTGATCTCTCCTTCGCGTGGTCCGCGCTGGGCGGCGATCCCGCCCTCCTCTCGCGGGTCACCACCGTGCAGCGGGAAGGCGCGCTCTCGGCGCGCCTTCCCGTACGGGAACTGGCACGCACGTGCGTGTGTGCCTGCGCCCTGGCCGCCGCCGAACTGGGAGCGCGGCGGGCGGGGCTCGCCGTGGTGCCGGCGGTTCGAGGGGACGACGGCGCCGTGGCCACGGCCTTCACGAGCGAGCGGCGTCTGCGGGTGGACGGGGAGGCACCCGTCTCCTTCGCGCCGCTGTCGCGGTTCTGGCGAACGGCGGACGGCTGGGTGCGCACGCACGCCAACTACCCGCACCACCGGGAGCGGTTGCTCCGGGCGCTGGACGTGCCGGAGGACGTGGACCGGGTCGCGTCCGTACTCGCCGAGCGGTCCGCGCACGAGGTCGAGGACGCCGTGTACGCGGCCGGAGGCCTCGCCGTTGCCCTGCGCACTCCCGAGGAATGGGCCGCGCACGAGCAGGGTGCCGCGGTGGCCGCCCGGCCGCTGGTCGAGCGGGAGCGGCTGGACGAGGCGCACGCGCGCGTGCTCGCGCCCGTGCCGAGCGCTCCCCTGCTGCCCGCCGCCGGGTTGCGCGTGCTCGACCTGACCCGGGTGCTCGCGGGTCCCGTCGCCACCCGGACGCTCGCCCTGCTGGGCGCCGATGTGCTGCGCGTGGACGCGCCGGACCGTCCCGAGGAGGCCGGCCTGCACGCGGACACCGGTTTCGGGAAGCGGTCGGCGGCGCTGGACCTCGCGGCCGACCGGACCGCCTTCGAGGAGCTGCTCGCGGCGGCGGACGTCGTGGTCACCGGGTACCGGCCCGGCGCCCTGGACCGGTTCGGGCTTTCCGCCGAGGCGCTGGCCGAGCGGCGGCCCGGCCTGGTCGTCGCACAGCTGTCGGCGTGGGGCGGATACGGGCCGTGGGGCGGACGCCGGGGCTTCGACAGCCTCGTACAGGTCGCCACCGGCATCGCCGCGATCGAGGGGTCGCCCGAGCAGCCGGGTGCCCTGCCCGCGCAGGCCCTGGACCACGGCACGGGCTATCTGCTGGCGGCGGCGGTGCTGCGCGCCCTGACCGAGCAGACGCGGGAGGGCGGTACCCGGGTCGTACGGCTGGCCCTGGCGCGCACGGCGTCATGGCTGACGCGGACCGGCGTCGCACCGGTCCCCGCGACGGACGCCGTGCGGGGCTCCGCGTACGACAGTCCCGACCCCTGGCTCGGCGAGACGACCAGCCGGATCGGCCGCCTGCGCCACGCCCGCCCGCCCGTCGCCTTCACCGGCGCCCCGTCCGGCTGGTCCCGCCCGCCGGGGCCCTGGGGCGCGGACGCACCCCACTGGACCTGACCGAAACGGTCGGCAGCCGGGTGGCCGACGGCTTCTCCACGCACCCCGGGACGCCGGGCGGCGGGCGCCTCGGCCACGATCGCCGCGCGGGTGCCGTCGGGTGCCGCGCGGGTGCCGTCGGGTGCCGCGCGGGTGCCGTCGGGTGAGGTGACGACGACGGCGTCCGGCTCGGTCCGCGCCCGCGGGCACAGGGCACATGACGGCACGTGGCGCCGGGAGTCGCCCGGGACGGGGTGCGCCGAGACGCCAAGACGGTGCGGGCGGAACCGTGCTTCCCCACTTGGCCGTGCGCGCTTGCCCCGTTCGGGGTGGCTGGCGAAGATCGTTGGGTGACGCTCATACGACCGGCCGCCGGGACGGGGGACGCGCGAGCGACGGGGCGGCGCGGTGCGACGGCCCGGGCCGTCGCCGTCCTCGTTCTGGTGGCGCTCGCCGCACTCATACCCCTGCTGGGTCCGTCCGCCGCCCTGCACGGCACCGGAGAGGCGGCGGCCCCCGGCACCGGCGGCATAGCGGTGCTGCGGACGGTGCTGTTCGCTGCGGTCTGCGTCCCCGTCGGCGAGCTGTTCGTGAACCGGCCGGCCGCCCGCCTGCCCGGGGCCCCGGCCGAACTTCCGCGCAGTTGGGCCCTCCACGCGGCCGCCGCCGGTTTCCTCGCCTCCCTGGGCCTCGCTTCCGTGGTGGCCACCGGCAACCTGGTCCCGGACAGCCCGGCTCAGATCGACGTCGGCGGCCTCTACCGGACCCGGGACGGGGCGCTGGCCCTGCTGGAGGTCAACGCGTTCCTCGTCACCGGTCTGTGCGCGCTCTCCCGGCGCCCGGCGACGCAGCTGTGGCCGCTCGCCGCGGTGGTCGTGGCCGAGGCGCTGCGCGCGCACCCCGGGACCGAGAGCACCCCGCTCGTCGGCTCCGCCCTGACCGTCGTGCACCTGGTCTGCGGCGCTCTGTGGGTGGGCGGACTGCTGCACGTGCTGCGCACGCTGCGGCTGTGGCGCGGGGCGGCTGCGGGTGCCGCCCTGCTGGGCCACTACGCGCGCGTGGCGGCCGCCGCGCTCGCCGGGGTGACCGCGACGGGTGTGTGCAGCACGCTGCGCCGGATGCCGGCGGACACCGTGCTGCACCAGCTGACGGCGACGGCCTACGGCCGCGCCCTGCTGGCCAAGGTGGTCCTCGTGGCCGGCGTCGCCCTGCTCGCCCTGTGGGCCCGGATCCGGCTGCGGCGGGCGCCCGACCCGCTGACCGCCTGCGTCCCCGCGCGGGCCGAGGTCGCGGTCCTCGGCGCGGTCGTCGCGGTGTCGGGGCTGCTGACGGCGCTGCCGCTGCCGATCCGCTGGTGAGCGGAGCCGGCGGGCCCGGTGCGCGAAGGGGCGTCAGACCCCCACCGCGCCCAGCAGGGTCCCCGCCACGTAGGTCACCGCCATGGCCAGCGCCCCGCCGGCCACGTTCCGCAGCACCGCCCGGCCCGGCCTGGCCGCCCCCAGCCGGGCGCTGCTCCAGCCGGTGAGGACGAGGGCCGCCAGGACGGACAGCACGGTGACGCCCAGCCGCCAGGCCGCCGGCGGGAGCACGATCGCCAGCAGGGGGAGCAGCGCGCCCACCGTGAATGCCAGGAAGCTCGCCCAGGCCGCGTGCCACGGGTTGGTCAGCTCGTCGGGGTTGATCCCGAGCTCCACGCCGGCGTGCGCGCGCAGCGCGTCCCGCTCGGTGAGCTGTTCCGCCGCCTCCCTGGCCACGTCACGCGAGAGTCCGCGCGCCCGGAGCAGGTCGGTCAGCTCCCGCAGCTCCGCCTCGGGCTGCTCGCGCAGCTCCCGTTTCTCCGTCGCCAGCGCGGCCATCTCCGAGTCCCGCTGCGTCGACACCGACACGTACTCCCCCGCCGCCATCGACATCGACCCGGCGAGCAGACCGGCCAGTCCCGCGGTCAGCAGTGCCGAACGGGAGTCCGTCGCACCGGCCACGCCGACGACGAGTCCCGCGGTGGACACGATTCCGTCGTTGGCGCCGAGGACGGCCGCCCGCAGCCAGTTGAGCCGCGAACCGAGCGCGCCGCCGTGCGGCTCGTCATGCGTTGGTTCCGTCACAGGACGGAGGATCGCACGGTTCGTCCCTCCTGTCCCCGCGCCGTTCCTGATGTCCCGTGAGGCACACCGCCGGTCCCGCGGGGGGCCGTTCGCCGGCTCCGCGGGGCGACCGGTGGGCGAGGCTGTCGGTCGTGGCCCGTATCCTCAGTGACCATGCTCGAAGACCGCACGCTCGCAGGGTTGTCCCCCACACCGTGGCCGGCCGCGTATCCGAAGGGATACGCGGTCGTTGACGTGGAGACCACCGGCCTGGCCCGGGACGACCGCATCATCTCCGCGGCGGTCTACCGGCTGGACGCGCGCGGCGAGGTCGAGGACCACTGGTACACGCTGGTCAACCCCGAGCGGGACCCGGGGCCGGTGTGGATCCACGGACTGACGAGCGACGCCCTGGAGGGCGCGCCGCTGTTCGCGGACATCGCCGAGGAGTTCGCCGTGCGGCTGGCGGACCGGGTGCTCGTCGCGCACAACGCGGTGTTCGACTGGCAGATGATCGCGCGGGAGTACGCGCGCGCGCAGCGTGAGGCGCCGGTGCGGCAGCGGCTGTGCACCATCGCGCTCGCCAAGGAGCTGGACCTGCCCCTGCCCAACCACAAGCTGGAGTCGCTGGCGGCGCACTTCGGCGTCGTGCAGCAGCGGGCGCACCACGCGCTGGACGACGCGCGCGTGCTGGCCGAGGCGTTCCGGCCGAGCCTGCGGGCCGCGGCGGCGGGCGGGATGCGGCTGCCGCTGCTGGAGTGCCGGCCGCTGACGGAGTGGTCGGACCGGCCGGTGCCCCGGCAGCAGTCGAGCGGCAACGGCGGCTACCGAGCGGGCAGTTGGCGCCCCTCGCGCAAGCGGCCCGCGTGCCCGTACCCCAACCCGGGTCGCTACGAGGACGGCAAGCGCCTCAAGCAGGGCATGCGGGTGGCCTTCTCCGGCGACACCTCCACCGACCGCGAACTGCTGGAGGACCGGGCCACCGAGGCCGGGCTGCACGTGGCCACCAGCCTGTCCCGGCTGACCAGCCTGCTGGTGACCAACGACCCGGACTCGGGCACGTCGAAGGTGGTCAAGGCCCGCCAGTTCGGCACTCCGGTGGTGGACGAGGCGGCGTTCGGGCAGTTGCTCAGGGACGTGGAACCGGCGGAGAGCCGCTGACGGGCGTACGGGTGATTACCGGGCGACTCGCCCACGGCCCGCTCGCCCGCGCCGCGGCCACGGCTCACCCTGTGGCGCATGGCGAGATGTGAAGTATGCGGCAATGACTACGGAATGACCTTCGAGGTGCACGCCCAGGGCTCGGTGCACGTCTTCGACTGCTTCGCCTGCGCGATCCACCGCATGGCACCGATCTGCGAGCACTGTCGTGTCCAGATCATCGGCCAGGGCGTCGAGGTCGAGGGCCACTGGTACTGCGGCGCGCACTGCGCCCGCGCCGAGGGGAGGGTCGGGATCGTCGACCGCGTTTGAGGACACCCCTGCCGAAAACACCCCACGGCCGCAGAGGTACCGTCGTGGGGTGTACCGCTTCCTGTTGACCCGCCAGTGGGTGATCCTCACCATCGTCGCGATCGCGCTGATCCCGACGATGATCCGGCTGGGTTTCTGGCAGTTGCACCGCCATGAGCACAAGGTCGCGCTGAACAAGGTGATCACCGAGTCGCTGGCCGCGCAGCCGGTGCCGGCCGAGTCGCTGACCTCGCCCGGCGCGACCGTGAAGCACGCCGACCTGTACCGCAGGGTCACCGCCAAGGGGCACTTCGACACCGCGGACGAGGAGGTCGTGCGCCGCCGCACCAACGCCGACGGCGATGTCGGCTACCACGTGCTGACCCCCTTCGTCCTCGAGGACGGCAGGATCCTCCTGGTCAACCGGGGCTGGGTCCCCGCGGACGCCTCGCAGACGACGTTCCCGACGATCCCGGCGCCCCCGCGCGGAGAGATCACCGTCACCGGCCGGCTGATGCCCGACGAGACGACCGCGGCGAGCGGCATCAAGGACGTCAAGGGCCTGCCCGACCGCCAGGTGATGCTGATCAGCAGCACAAAGCAGGCCGAGCGGCTCGGGAAGCAGGTCCTCGGCGGCTACGTCCAGCTGACCTCGCCCGCGCCCCAGGGCGGCAGCCCCCAGCTGCTGCCCGACCCGGAGCACAGCGACATCGGCCCGCACCTGGCGTACGCCATCCAGTGGTGGCTGTTCACGGCGGGCGTCCCGGCCGGCTGGGTGGTCCTGCTGCGCCGCGAGGCGCGTGAGCGCGCGCAGGCGGCGGCGAAGGAAGCGACGCCGGAGGCGGAACCCGCGGCGGTGTAGCGCGGGACGTCCCCGCCGGCCTCGCCCCGCGCCGCGGCGACCGGGCAGGATAGGGGCCATGGATCTTGGACTGAAGGACCGGGTGTACATCGTCACCGGTGCCACGCGCGGACTGGGCAACGCCACCGCGCGCGAGCTCGTCGCCGACGGCGCGAAGGTGGTCATCACCGGACGGGACGGCGAGCGGGTCGTGGAGGCGGCGGCCGAGCTGGGGCCGAACGCGGTCGGGGTGGCCGTGGACAACGCGGACGCCGAGGCGCCGGCGCGGCTGATCGCGACGGCGCGGGAGCACTTCGGCGGCTTCCACGGCGTGCTCGTGAGCGTCGGCGGGCCGCCGGCCGGCTTCGTCGCCGACAACACCGACGAGCAGTGGCAGGCCGCGTTCGAGTCGGTGTTCCTCGGCGCGGTGCGGCTCGCCCGCGCGGCGGCGGCCGAGCTGGAGCCGGGCGGGGTCGTCGGGTTCGTGCTGTCCGGGTCCGTGTACGAGCCGATTCCGGGGCTGACCATCTCCAACGGGTTGCGGCCCGGCCTGGCCGGGTTCGCCAAGTCCCTCGCCGACGAGCTGGGACCCCGGGGCATCCGGGTCGTGGGTGTGCTGCCGGGCCGCATCGACACGGACCGCGTGCGCGAGCTGGACGCGCTGTCCGCGGATCCGGAGGCGACACGGGCGGCCGCCGAGTCGCGGGTGCCGCTGCGCAGGTACGGGAGGCCGGAGGAGTTCGGTCGGACGGCGGCCTTCCTGCTGTCGCCCGCGGCGTCCTACGTCACCGGTGTGATGGTGCCGGTGGACGGCGGGGCCCGGCACGGGTTCTGAGCGCGGCGCGGCCAGGACGCCGGGGCCGTGGACGGGTCAGCTCACCCGTTCCGCACGGTGCCCGACCGCCTTCAGCCGCACCTCCGCCGGAAGCGCCGCGAGGCGGGCGGAGTCCCGGGCGTGGGCGAGGGCCTGGCCGGTGAGGTGGTCCAGGGCCGCTCCCGGATCCACGTGGGGTTCCAGGAGGAGCTGCACATGGGTCCTGGGGGCGCCGCGGCGGCCGGTCAGACGGACGTGGGCGCGGGCGACACCGTCCGGCTGCTCGGCGTCCGCGGCCAGGACGCCCTCCAGGGCCCGGCCCCGCAGCAGGGCCGCCTCGCCGTCCCCGGTGTCGACGACCACTTCCCCGAGCCGCCGCCGGCGCACCACCGCGACCAGCCACCACAGAGCCAGCAGCACCAGGACCGCCAGGGCGGCGAGGACGGCGGGCCACCACGAGCCGGCCTCCCGCCACCGCGTCCGCTCGGCGGTGCTCAGCAGGACGTCGTGCCGGCCGCGGTGGATCCACCAGGAGGGCGGCCGTACGCCCAGTCCGACGGCGAGCACCGAACCGCCCACCAGCAGCAGCACCAGCCCGACGAGCCCGATCAGCACCCGGTTGACGATCCTCAGCACGTCCTCACCCCTTCCGCCCGGGCCGCGCGACGCGCACCGACAGGGCGGGCGGCCGGGTCAGGCCCAGCCCCCGGACCGCCTCGGCGAGCACGGTGTCCAGGTCGGCGCGCACCTCCTCCAGCGCCCGGAAGTGCGAGACGGCGCGTACGTCGGCCCTGCGGCGGCGCAGCCGTACGCGCACCGACCGCACACCGGCGATCTCCATGGCCCGGTCGCGCAGCACCAGCGCGGCGGCCTCCCGGTGCAGCCCGGCCCGCACGTCGGGGTGGGTGCGCCGCATGGGCAGCAGGCGGCGCAGCCCCGGAGTGGCGGCCAGCACGACCAGCCACAGGCCGAGGACCGCGGCGACACTCGCGCCGACGAGCACCCAGGTGTCGTCCAGCGGCCGCTCGGCCAGCTGCCGGGCCAGCTCCCGGCGCCAGCGCAGGCCGGGCCGGCCGGCGCGGACGGCCGCGATGTCGTACAGGAAGGCGCCCGCCACGATCAGGAGCAGCAGCGCGACGATGCCCGCGGGCACCCGGCGCACCGACCAGAAACGGCCGCCGCGGCCGTCCGCACCCTCCCGGACGGGCGGGGAGCCGTCGGTGTCCGGGGCGGCGGGCCGCCCGAGGGCGTCGTCCTTCTCGAGGACCGGCAGGCGCTGCGTGGTGCCGTCGGAGCCCTGGGGCTCGCTCATCGCGTCCTCCCCTGTGCCGCGCCGTACGCGGGTGCCAGGTGCAGCCGTTCCACGCGGACCGCGACCTCCGGCACCTGCATTCCCACCAACGCGCCTACCCGCTCGACCACTTGGCGACGCACCTCACGGCAGGACGCGCCGATGTCGCTCGGGTAGGCGAGGTCGAGGACGATCCGGACGCGTGCGACGTCGTGGCGCACCACCACCGTGGCGTGCGGTGGCGCGGCGTCCGGCGGCAGGTCGCCGAGCGCCTCGCGGGCCGCCCGTGCGGCGATCTTGGCGACGACGCGGTCGGCGATCGTCGTCGCGCCGCGCTCGCCGGGCGGCATGTCGGCCGGGGCGGCGCCCGGCTCGCTGTTCCCGCCGCTCACCGCGGGTCACCTCCGGCGGTGGTCACGGGGGCGGAAGAAGTCGCCGAGTTCCAGGTCCCCCTCCAGGAACCGGCCGACGACGAAGCCGACGGCGCCCAGGGCCGCCACCAGCAGGAAGGCACCGAAGCCGCCGAAGTACCCGGCGAAGCCCAGCGCCATACCGGCGATCATGCCGGCCACGGCCATGCTCATTGCGCACTCCTCAACTCCTCGGCCGTCGCCGGGCCGTCTTCCGGTCGCCCCTCGTCATCGGTCCTTCGCCGGCGTGGTGGCCGGTGCGTCACTGGATGCGGGGCTCGATCTCCTCCTCCTCTTCCTCCGGCAGCTGCACGTCGCTGACTGCGATGTTGACCTCGACGACCTCGAGACCGGTCATCCGCTCCACCGACGCGATCACGTTCTCCCGGACCGCCCGCGCCACCTCGATGATCGAGACGCCGTAGTCGACGACGATCTCCAGGTCGAGCGCGGTCTGCACCTCGCCGACCTCGGCCTTCACACCCCGGGCCACGGACTTCGCACCGCCCGGGACCCGGTCCCGCACGGCCCCGAAGGTCCGGGAGAACCCGCTGCCCATGGCGCTCACCCCGACCACGTCGCGAGCGGCCATCCCGGCGATCTTCTCCACGACCCCGTCGGCGATGGTGGTCCGCCCCCGGGTGGCGGGATCTCCCAGGCCGCGCCTGGTGGCCTGGGCCTTGCGGGTCGCGGTGGTCTCCGGTACCTCCCGCTCGCCCTCGGGGGCCCTCGTCCGGTCCTGTTCCGTGGTCATCGCCGTACGTCCTTTCGGTCGTCGTCCCGAACCACGGTAGGCGTACCGGAACGATCGCGCGCCCGATGCGGCGCCGCCGTCAGTCGCCGGCGCCGGCCAGGTCCCGCAGGCGCCGGGCCTGCGCCTCGCGCTCGGCGGCGCGCTGCTCCTCGTACGACCGTTCCCGGGCACCGCGCAGCAGTGCCTTGGTCTCGACCACGGCGTCACGGGGCGCGGCCAGGAGCGCCGCGGCCAGGTCCCGTACCGTCTCGTCGAGCTGGTCCGCGGGCACGGCGAGGTTCGCCAGCCCGGTGTTCACCGCCTCGGCGGCACCCACGTACCGGCCGGTGAGGCAGATCTCCAGCGCGCGGGCGTAGCCGACCAGCCCCACCAGCGGATGCGTGCCGGTGAGGTCCGGCACCAGCCCGAGGCTGGTCTCGCGCATGGCGAACTGCACGTCGTCCGCGACGACGCGCAGATCACAGGCCAGCGCCAGCTGGAAGCCCGCCCCGATGGCGTGCCCCTGGACCGCCGCGACGGACACGATGTCGTTGCGGCGCCACCAGGTGAACGCCTCCTGGTACTCGGCGATGGTCGCGTCCAGCTCGGCATCGGAGCCACGCGCGAGGTCGATGAACGACGGCTCGCCGTCGAAGCCCTCGGGCGTGAACGCCTGCCGGTCCAGCCCCGCGGAGAAGGACTTGCCCTCGCCGCGCAGCAGTACGACGCGGACGGATCCCGGCAGCAGCCGCCCGGCCTCGGTGAGCGCCCGCCACAGAGCAGGGCTCTGCGCGTTGCGCTTGGCCGGGTTGGTCAGCGTCACCGTGGCGATCGCGTCGTCGACGGTGAGCCGTACGCCGTCCTTGTCGAGTACCGGATCGAGGTCGTGCTCGGGCGAAGCCATGGTGCGCCTCCGACGGGTGCGGTCATCGTGGATGCCCTGCGGGCATCATAAGTGACTGCACAGTAACCACCCGGCCGATCGGGAAACCGACCGGGTGGTCACCGCCGAAAGCCGATGGGCCGCCCGCGGTTTCAGGCCGAGGCGGCCTTCTTGCCCCGCGTCGCCCCGCCACGCCCACGGAGCGTGACACCCGACTCGCTGAGCATCCGATGAACGAAGCCATACGAGCGGCCGGTTTCCTCGGCCAACGCCCGAATGCTCGCACCGGCGTCGTACTTCTTCTTCAGGTCTGCCGCGAGCTTGTCGCGCGCGGCGCCGGTCACCCGGCTGCCCTTCTTCAGAGTCTCGGCCACCCGTGCCTCCTCATGGGAAGTGCGCTCTGGTCCCCTCATGATCACCCCTCCGGGGCCCGATGGCCACCCATTCGGCAAGGTCCGTGAGACCCGCCCGTGACGACAGGAGCACATCCCCACAAGCGGAATCCATGAGTCCGCGCCTCGGCGTCCGTACCGCTGATCGGGTTCTTCCGCGAAGTACCTGGTCAGCGACGCACGACGGCCGAGCCCTTGGCACATAAGGGCTCGGCCGCGAAATCGATGAAGGACACACCTCGATACGAGGAGATCTCACACAGATGATGGATCACCGATGGGCCGAATGATCCATACTCCGTTGATCAGCTGTTCGGTCAAGCGAGGGCGACGAGATCCGCGTAGTCCGCGCCCCACAGGTCCTCGACGCCGTCGGGCAGCAGGATGATCCGCTCCGGTTGCAGCGCCTCGACCGCGCCCTCGTCGTGCGTGACGAGGACGACAGCGCCCTTGTAGGTGCGCAGCGCGCCGAGGATCTCCTCGCGGCTGGCCGGGTCGAGGTTGTTGGTGGGCTCGTCGAGCAGCAGGACGTTGGCGGAGGAGACGACCAGGGTCGCCAGTGCCAGGCGGGTCTTCTCGCCGCCGGAGAGGACCCCGGCCGGCTTGTCGACGTCCTCGCCGGAGAACAGGAACGAGCCCAGCACCTTGCGGACCTCGACCAGGTCCATGTCGGGAGCGGCCGAGCGCATGTTCTCCAGCACCGTGCGGTCCGGGTCCAGGGTCTCGTGCTCCTGGGCGTAGTAGCCGAGCTTGAGGCCGTGACCCTCGACGACCCGGCCGGTGTCGGGCGTCTCCACCCCGCCCAGCAGGCGCAGCAGCGTGGTCTTGCCCGCGCCGTTCAGGCCGAGGATGACGACTCGGGAGCCCTTGTCGATGGCCAGGTCGACGTCGGTGAAGATCTCCAGGGAACCGTACGACTTCGACAGGCCCTCGGCGGTCAGCGGCGTCCTGCCGCAGGGCGCCGGCTCCGGGAAGCGGAGCTTGGCGACCTTGTCGGACTGGCGGACCGCCTCCAGGCCGCTGAGCAGCTTGTCCGCGCGGCGGGCCATGTTCTGCGCGGCGACCGTCTTGGTGGCCTTGGCGCGCATCTTGTCGGCCTGCGCGTTGAGCGCGGCGGCCTTCTTCTCGGCGTTGGCCCGCTCCCGCTTGCGGCGCTTCTCGTCGGCCTCGCGCTGCTGCTGGTAGAGCTTCCAGCCCATGTTGTAAACGTCGATCTGGGCGCGGTTGGCGTCCAGGTAGAACACCTTGTTGACGACCGTCTCGACCAGGTCGACGTCGTGGGAGATCACGATGAAGCCGCCGCGGTAGGTCTTCAGGTAGTCGCGCAGCCAGATGATCGAGTCGGCGTCGAGGTGGTTGGTGGGCTCGTCGAGAAGCAGGGTGTCGGCGTCGGAGAACAGGATCCGGGCCAGCTCGATGCGGCGGCGCTGACCGCCGGAGAGGGTGTGCAGGGGCTGGCCGAGCACCCGGTCGGGCAGGTTGAGCGCGGCGGCGATGGTGGCGGCCTCGGCCTCGGCGGCGTACCCGCCCTTGGTGAGGAACTCGGTCTCCTGGCGCTCGTACTGCTTGAGCGCCTTCTCACGGGTGGAGCCCTTGCCGGTGGCGATGCGCTGCTCGTTCTCGCGCATCCTGCGGATCAGCACGTCCAGGCCGCGCGCGGAGAGGACGCGGTCGCGGGCGAGCACGTCGAGGTCGCCGGTGCGCGGGTCCTGCGGGAGGTAACCGACCTCACCGGACCGGGTGACGGTGCCGCCGGCGGGGATGCCCTCGCCGGCCAGGACCTTGGTGAGGGTGGTCTTGCCGGCGCCGTTGCGGCCGACCAGGCCGATGCGGTCGCCCTTGGCGACGCGGAAGGTGGCGGACTCGATGAGGACGCGGGCACCGGCGCGCAGCTCGATGCCGGAAGCGGAGATCACGGACAGACTCCAGGGCTGGGGGCGCCCCCTGCTCGAAGAGCTTGGGGGAGGGTGGCGGGTGGGCGGCTGAGGACGGACCCGCCGTCTAATGCACGAGGAGAATGGCCATGGGGGACAGTCTAACGGGGGCGGGCAAGCGCTTTTCCGGGTGTTTGGGCCGGGGCGCTGTCAGTGGCCGGTGCCAGACTGGGCGGCGCACCGGACTCCTCGGTGCGAACCGACTCACAGGGAAGTGATCGGCATGGCGGACACGGCCGGCGAACGCCCGAGCATCTACCCGACGCTGCTGTACGCGGACGCCAAGGCGGCCGTCAAGCAGCTGACGGAGGCCTTCGGCTTCACGGAACTGGCGGTGTACGAGGGCGAGGACGGCCTCGTGCACCACGCCGAGCTGGTGCAGGGCAACGGCGCGGTGATGCTGGGCTCGAAGGGCCGCGGCGGCCGCTTCGACGAGGCGATGCGCGGCGCGGGACCCACGGGGGTGTACGTCGTGGTGGACGACGTGGACGCCCACCACCGGCGTGCGGCGGACCACGGCGCGGAGATCCTGATGCCCCCGACCGACCAGGATTACGGCTCCCGGGACTACATGGCCCGGGACGTCGAGGGCAACATCTGGAGTTTCGGCACGTACGCCCCCCGCGTCGAGGGCTGACCGGCCCCGCGGTCCCGGGGTCAGCTGCCTCCGGTGTGGACCTGGAAGGCCGCCCGGCGGACGGCCTTGGCCAACGCCGGGTCGGGGTGCGCGGCGGCGAGCGCGACCAGCACCTGCACGGTGCGGGGGTGGCCCACGGTGCGCACCTCGTCGAGCAGCATCGGAACGGTGGGCTGCACCGCGGCCTCCAGATGCCGTACGAGCATCGAGGCCTCGCCGTGGTCGGTGACGGCGGCGGCGGTGTCGACCCACAGCCATGTGGCCTCCTCGCGGGTGAGCACCTCGTGGGCGTCCTCCGCGTCGACGCCGTCGTGCTCGGCGAGCCAGAGCAGGGCGTAGGGCCTGAGCGCCGGCTCGTCGAGCACGGCCCGTACGTCGGGCTCGGCGGGCGCGCCGACGACCCGCAGCGCCTCGAAGGCGAGTCCGCGCAGCAGGGCGTCCTCCCCGCGGGCGCCGCCGAGCAGCTCGGTGACGGCGCTGCCGACGGGGCGGGCGGCGAGCCAGGCGCGGTACTCGGCGCGGGCCGCGTTGGGCCGCAGTTGCGCGCAGCCGCGGAGCATGTCCTCGGCCGACTGCTCGATGTTCCCGGCGGGGCTCTGCGCGGCCACGCAGATCTGCTCCAGCTTCACCCACACCGCCCAGCTCCCGAGCGGGGTGAGTGTGGCCTGCCCGTCCCCGTCGGTCAGCGCCCCCACCGCGGCGAGTGCCTGGAGGGCCCAGCCGAGGAGCGGCGCCAGCGAGGTGCCTTCACCGAGGGCATCGGCCAGTGGGCCTTCCGGCGCCGTGACCACCGCGCTGTCGGGGTCGGAGACCGCGGTGGGCCGGGTGGCCGGGGCCGGCCGGAGGGCGGTATCCCGGCCGAGGACGGCGGCGGTCGTGGTGCCGGTCGGCGTCGGGGCTGCCGGACCGGCGGCGTCGGGGTCGTAGGGGACCTCGCAGCGGTCGGTGCGCAGTTCCGTGACGCGCTGGCGGAGGAGGTCGAGGAGCTGCTCGACGGGGACGGGGCCGGCCGAGAGCTGGAGGAAGGACAGGACCTGCGGCATGGCCGAGACGACCTCGGCGACGGCGGCCGCCTCGTGGCC
This sequence comes from Streptomyces sp. NPDC001231, assembly GCF_042896885.1. NCBI lineage: Bacteria > Bacillati > Actinomycetota > Actinomycetes > Kitasatosporales > Streptomycetaceae > Streptomyces > Streptomyces sp. NPDC001231. Next base: position 312,916 of record NZ_JBIAXS010000002.1, on the reverse strand, counting down.
CTCCGGTTCCGGGCAGGCCAGCGACCAGGCGTCGAAGAGGGCCACCCAGCCGCGCAGGACGGCGCTGTCGTCGCGGTTCCAGGCGCGCAGCCGCCAGCCGGGCCGGGCGTTGTCGCCGTGCACCTCGATGAGGCCGGCGAGCCGGGCGGTGTCCCAGTCGGCGCGGACCTGAGCGGCGGTCAGGCCCAGATCGGCGGCCGCCCGTTCGGCGGCCGCGTCGGAGAGGGTGGCCTTGTCGTCGGTGGTCGGCCCCTCGCGGCCGGGCCCGAGGGCGGCGTCCGCCCAGCGGGCGAGACGGGCCGCCCCGGCCAGGCGGGAGCGCGCCATTCTGGCCAGCTCCGCGGGTGCCGGAGTGCCCTCCGGGGGGCGCGGGGCGGGGCGGCGCGTATGCCGCTGGTTCACGGCTGTGGGGGCGGCGGCCAGGGGTCGTGGGCGGACGATGCGAAGCCTGGAGTCGCGCGGGATACGGGACGTCACGGGTGCAGTCTTCCGGTTGACGGTCCGAAAACCCAAACGGAATGTCACAGCAGGCGATGGAGAAGGCCAAGGGAGGGCAAAGAGGACCCCGGCCGGGCACCGTTTCGGCCGGTTCCGAAAGGAGTCCGAAGACCTCTGCGGACGCCGGCCCCGAGGCAGGTGACACGGGGCGAAACGGAACCGTGCCCGCGCCTCACATCAGCGGCGTCAGGAAGCGCCGCAGGTCTTCCTCGTACCCCTCGGGGTCGGCGTTCCACATCGCGCCGTGCGGAGCGTTCGGCACCGTATGCAGCGCGACCAGGTTGGGACGGCGTTCGGCGAGGCGGCGGGAGAGCTGCCAGGGGGCCACCTGGTCGCCCGGGCCGTGGAAGATCAGCGTCGGTACCGTGAGCCCCTCCGGGTCCGTCGCCTCGGCCTGGCGGTCGCCGTACAGGCCGGTGCGCCCCTGCGCGGCGCGCACCGCGAGCGGCAGCAGCGGGCCCGGGGTGTGCCGCGCCCGGGCCAGGGCCCGCAGCGTCACCTCCCAGTTGAGCACCGGGGAGTCCAGCACCAGTCCGGAGATCCGCTCGCGCACCGCCGAGCGGGTGGCGGCGCGCAGCGCCATCGTGGCGCCGGTCGACCAGCCGTGCAGGACGATCCGCTCGGCGCCGTACCGCACGGCGTAGCGGATCGCCGCGTCCAGGTCCCGCCACTCGGTCTCGCCGAGGTGGTTCAGGCCGTCCGGCGGACGGGGCGCGCCGAGGTCGCCGCGGTAGGCGAGGGCCAGCACCGGGAAGTGCCGGCGGTGCAGGAACCCCATGATGTTCATGGGGAGTTCGCGGGTGGCGCCCAGGCCGTGCACCGCGATCACCCAGGTCTCGCGCACCCCGGGCACGAACCACGCGGGCAGGGGGCCGAGTTCGCCCGGTACGTCGACTTCGGCGTGCTCGATGCCGAGGGCGGAGCGCGGGTTGCCGACGTGCAGGTTCGGGGTGAGCCACACCTTGTCGCCGCGGTGCAGGGCACCGTGGGTGACGCGCTCCAGCCGGCGTACGACGGTGTCGGGCCGGTGCGGGGCGGTGGGCAGGACGGGGCCGACCACCGCGTGGGAGCCGTTGCCGGCCAGGCCGTAGGTGCCCGGGCGCAGGGAGGCCAGGTCCCGGGTGAGGCTGATCTGGCCGGCGGCCGTGCCGTGCACACTGAGCCGGGGTTCGGTGGGCAGGGGTCGGCCCGGGAGCGCCTTGAGCGCGGCGTCGCTGGCGAGCCGGCCCGCGGCGACGCTCGCCGCCGCGCCGGCCACCAGGGCTGCGGTGACGGCCGCGGCCGTCGCTTTGACTGTGGGCACGGCTCCAGTGTCCTGGCGCACCCGGTCACCGGCCAGTGGGACGAAGGGGCGGGGTGACATGTCCGCGCGAGTTCCATGGAGAGCGGCGTTCATGCCGGCGCCGCCCGCACACGGGCTCCGAGCACGAGCGGACTTCCTGGTGGGACGGCGAGTCGGCCACCACGGCCGGGCCGCCGCCGATCACCGTCCGCGCGCCCGCCTCCGGCGCCGCCCGCACATGGGGCTACCGTCCCTCGCCGTTCCCGGTTCCCTGCCCCGGCTCCCGCCTCTACCCCTGCCCCGGCCCCTGCCCTGACCCCGTCCCCGTCCCCGTCCCCGTCCCCGGCTGTCCGTACGCCCGCAGCCGCTCCCCCGCCTGGGCCAGTTGCTCCGGCGTCAGCAGAGCCGGTGTCAGGCCGGGGACGCTGGACGCCGCCAGCCACACACGGCACATCCACTCCAGCTGGGCCGTACGGTCGTAGGCCTGGTCGAGGGTGGTGCCGTAGGTGACGGTGCCGTGGTTGCGCAGCAGGCAGCCGGTGCGGCCGTCGAGGGCTCGCAGCATGTTCCCGGCCAGTTCCTCGGTGCCGTACGTGGCGTACGGGGCCACGCGGACGGGCCCGCCGAGCGCGCCGGCCATGTAGTGGATCAGCGGGAGCTCGGTGACGAGGGCCGAGACGGCCGTCGCGTGCACGGCGTGGGTGTGGACGACGGCGCCCGCGTCGGTGCTGCGGTAGACCGCGAGGTGCATGGGCAGTTCGCTGGTCGGCACCAGTGTGCCGAGCACCTGCCGGCCGTCCAGGCCGACGCCGGTGACGTCGTCGTCCGTGAGCCGGTCGTAGGGGACGCCGGAGGGGGTGACCAGCACGGTGTCGCCCACGCGTACGGACACGTTGCCGGAGGTGCCGACGACCAGACCGTCGGACACCGTGCGGCGGGCCGTCGCGACCAGCGCCCGCCAGGCGTGGGCCGTCTCTCCGAGTTCGGTCATGTGCCGATCCTGCCAGGACACCTCCCGCGGGCGACCGCACTCTCCCCACCGGACCACGGGACGGGAACGGACACCGCGATGACCGACTCAGTTCATCTTCCGTTCACCCAGGTTACCTACGTTCAACGCGCCAATGACGCTCGAACGATTGCCTGGGTAAATGGAAAGCTTCTCGCTGATCCTCGCGATGGTGGTGATCACCGCACTCGCGTTCGATTTCACGAACGGTTTCCACGACACCGCAAACGCGATGGCCACAACCATCTCCACCGGTGCGCTCAAGCCCAAGGTCGCGGTGGCCATGTCCGCCGTGCTGAACCTGGTGGGCGCCTTCCTGTCCGTGGAAGTCGCCAACACGATCTCCAAGGGTCTCGTCGACGAGAACGGCATCCGTCCCGAAGTCATCTTCGCCGCCCTGGTGGGCGCGATCCTCTGGAACCTGCTGACCTGGCTGGTCGGACTCCCCTCCAGCTCCTCGCACGCCCTCATGGGCGGTCTGATCGGCGCCACCATCGCCTCGGCCGGCTTCACCGCCGTGCACGGCGGTGTCCTGCTCACCAAGGTCCTCATCCCGGCGGTCGCCGCCCCGGTCGTCGCGGGTCTCGCCGCGCTGGTCTCGACCCGGCTGTCGTACGGCATCGGCAGTAAGTCGAATTCGAACGGCAAGGCGGCCGAGAAGGGCCACCGCGCCGGGCAGATCGCCTCCGCGGGCCTGGTCTCGCTGGCCCACGGCACCAACGACGCGCAGAAGACGATGGGCGTCATCACCCTCGCCCTGATCGCCGGCGGCGCCCTCGCCCCCGGCTCCAACCCTCCCACCTGGGTCATCCTCTCGGCGGGCCTGGCCATCGCGCTCGGCACCTACATCGGCGGCTGGCGCATCATCCGCACCATGGGCAAGGGCCTGACCGACCTTCAGCCGCAGCAGGGCTTCGCCGCCCAGACCAGCGCGGCCACCGCCATCCTGGCCTCCTCCCACCTCGGCTTCTCCCTCTCCACCACGCACGTCGTCTCCGGTTCGGTGATGGGCGCGGGCCTGGGCCGCAAGGGCGGCGTGGTCCGCTGGTCCACCGCGAGCCGCATGGCCGTCGCCTGGGCCCTCACACTGCCCGCCGCGGCCCTGGTCGCGGCCGGCGCGGAGGCGGTGACGCGCCTCGGCGACTGGGGCACCTGGCTCGTCGCCGCGTTCCTGGTGGCCTCCAGCGCCGCGATCTGGAAGATCTCCCGCCGCGAGGTCGTCGACCACACCAACGTCAACGAGACCGAGGAGCCGGCCGGCGTGGTCACCCAGGCCATCGCCGCCGTCACCCCGCCCCCGGCCTCCCCGGTGACCGAGGAGCTCAAGGCCACGATCCCCGCCCAGGCCTCCGCGCCCGCCGGTGATCCCGCGTCCGTGGCGACCCCGCCGGCCGCCGCCGTCTGAGCCCGCGCCACAGGTAGAAGGAAGAGAAGCACCATGAAGATCGACTGGGTGGCCCTCGGCTCCGTCTTCGGCGTCAGCCTCGGCGTCACGGTGGGCCTCGTGGCCCTGTTCACCCTCGGCATCGCCGGTCTCTCCCGCCGCGAGCGGGCCGTCGCCGAGGGCCACGGCGGCGGGGCCCTCGCGGTCACCGGCGCCTACGCCTGCTTCGCCGCGTGCGCCGCCGCCGTGGCCTACGGGATCTACCTGATCGTGGCCTGACCCGGCCGGGACCCGGGCAACCGGGTCCGGGTCCCGCCCCTCACGTCACCCGCTCTTCCCGGACCGTCCCCACGGCGGCCCGGGAAGGGCGGGTCTTCTGGTTCCCGGCGCCCGCGGTGTGTGCCTCATCTCAGTACCCCTGCGCAGGTCAACGGCAGGTTGACGGGTGTTCGCGGTGCGTGGTGGACTGCCGGAGCCAAGTACGGCGGCAGGAGAGGAAGTCCGGTGCGAATCCGGCGCGGTCCCGCCACTGTGACCGGGGAAGAACTTCCCCGGGAGCCAGGAACTCTCGCCGCCGGTCTCGTCGAACCAGGGCGTGGACACCCTGAGTGAGGACACATATCGCCATGCGCGGCTGCCGACCGAGGTTCACCACCGTCTGTCCGACCGACCGCACGACCGGCTGACCCGATGGGTGCCGATCGCGACTTCGCGTACGGCGCCGCCGCCGGCCTCCTCGGTGACCTGCTCCTCGGCGATCCACGCCGCGGGCACCCCGTCGCCGTGTTCGGACGGGCCGCGGGTGCCGTGGAACGCGCGCTGTGGCGGGACCACCGCGGCTGGGGCGCCCTGCACACCGCCGTGTGCGTGGGCGGTGTCCTGGGCTCGGCCGCGCTGGCCGCGTCCGTCGCGCGTTCCTCCCGTACCGCCTCCGTCGCGCTGACCGCCGCCGCCACCTGGGCCGTCGTCGGCGGGACCTCCCTCGCCCGTGAGGCGCGGGAGATCGGGCGCGCGCTGGACGCCGGGGACGTCGAGGGCGCCCGGGCGCGGCTGCCGCATCTGTGTGGGCGCGATCCGCGGGCGCTGGGCGCCGACGGGATCGCCCGGGCCGTCGTCGAGTCCGTCGCCGAGAACACCTCCGACGCGGTGGTGGGCGCGCTGGTGTGGGGCGCCGCCGCCGGTGTGCCGGGCCTCCTCGGCTTCCGTGCGGTCAACACCCTGGACGCCATGGTCGGGCACAAGTCCCCCCGGTACCGCCGCTACGGCTGGGCCTCGGCCCGGCTCGACGACCTCGCCGGATGGCCGGGGGCGCGGCTCACCGCCGCCCTGGCGGCCGTCGCGGGCGACGACCCGCGCGGTGCCGTACGGGCCTGGCGCGCCGACGCCGGCCGGCACCCGAGCCCCAACGCCGGTCCGGTGGAAGCCGCGTTCGCGGGGGCGCTCGGGGTACGGCTGGGCGGCACGCTCTCGTACGCCGGGCGCGTGGAGCACCGCCCGGTGCTCAACAACGCCGGACGTGCCGTCCATCCGGGTGACATCGAGCGCGCGGTACGGCTCTCCCGCCGCGTGGGCTGGCTCGCGCTCGGCGTGTGCGCGGGCGTACGGCTGCTGAAGAGAGGACGGACGTCATGAGTGGCGGTCTGCTCGTCGCCGGCACCACCTCCGACGCCGGGAAGAGCGTCGTCACCGCCGGGATCTGCCGGTGGCTGGTGCGCCAGGGTGTGAAGGTCGCTCCCTTCAAGGCGCAGAACATGTCCCTCAACTCGTTCGTCACCCGGGAGGGCGCCGAGATCGGGCGGGCGCAGGCCATGCAGGCCCAGGCGTGCCGGGTCGAGCCGACCGCGCTGATGAACCCGGTGCTGCTCAAGCCGGGCGGCGAGCAGAGCAGCCAGGTCGTGCTGCTGGGCAGGCCGGTGGGCGAGTTGAGCGCGCGCGGCTACCACGGCGGGCGGCAGCAGAAGCTCCTCGGCACCGTGCTGGACTGCCTCGCCGAGTTGCGCGGCACGTACGACGCGGTGATCTGCGAGGGTGCGGGCAGCCCGGCGGAGATCAACCTGCGCCGGACCGACATCGTCAACATGGGGATCGCGCGCGGCGCGCGGCTGCCCGTGCTCGTCGTCGGCGACATCGACCGCGGCGGCGTCTTCGCCTCCTTCTTCGGCACGCTCGCACTGCTGTCGCCGCAGGACCAGGAACTCGTCGCCGGGTTCCTCGTCAACAAGTTCCGCGGGGACGTCTCGCTGCTCGAACCCGGGCTCGACATGCTGCACGGGCTCACCGGCCGGCGTACGTACGGCGTGCTGCCGTTCCGGCACGGGCTCGGCATCGACGAGGAGGACGGACTGAGGGTGTCGCTGCGCGGCGCGGTGCGGGAGTCCACCGTGGCGCCGCCGGTCGGGGAGGACGTGCTGCGGGTCGCCGTCTGCGCCGTGCCGCTGATGTCCAACTTCACCGACGTGGACGCGCTCGCCGCCGAACCGGGCGTCGTCGTGCGGTTCGTGGACCGGCCCGAGGAACTGACCGACGCCGACCTCGTCGTCGTGCCCGGCACACGCGGCACGGTCAGGGCGCTGGAATGGCTGCGGGAGCGGGGGCTCGCGCGGGCCCTGGCGAGCAGGGCCGCCCAGGGGCGGCCGGTGCTGGGCATCTGCGGCGGCTTCCAGCTCCTCGGCGAGCACATCGAGGACGACGTGGAGAGCCGGTGCGGACACGTCGACGGGCTGGGCCTGCTGCCCGTACGGGTCAGGTTCGCCCGCGAGAAGACCCTCACCCGGCCACGGGGCGAAGCCCTCGGCGAGCGGGTCGAGGGATACGAGATCCATCACGGGGTCGCCGAAGTCACCGGCGGGGAGGCCTTCCTGGACGGCTGCCGGGTCGGGGCCGTCTGGGGCACGCACTGGCACGGCTCACTGGAGTCGGACGGCTTCCGGCGCGCGTTCCTGCGCGAGGTGGCCACTGCCGCCGGACGCCGTTTCGTGCCGGCGCCCGACACCTCGTTCGCCGCGCTGCGCGAGGAGCAGCTCGACCGGCTCGGCGACCTGATCGAACAGCACGCGGACACGGACGCGCTCTGGCGGCTCATCGAGTCGGGCGCGCCGCAAGGACTGCCTTTCATTCCACCGGGAGCGCCCGCATGAGCACAGTGTTGTTGTTGTCGACCGCCGACACCGATCTGCTCGCCGCCCGAGCCTCGGCCGCCTCCTACCGGATCGGCAACCCGACCCGCGTGGACGTCGACGACGAGCTTCCGGGGCTGCTGGACGGCGCGGACATCGCCGTCGTACGGCTGCTCGGCGGCAAGCGCGCCTGGGAGGACGGGCTCGCCGCGCTGAAGTCCTCCGGCGTTCCGACCGTGCTGCTGGGCGGAGAGGCCGTACCGGACGCCGAGTTGATGGCGGAGTCGTCGGTGCCGGCCGGAGTCGTGGCGGAGGCGCTGAAGTACCTCGTCGAGGGCGGCCCGGAGAACCTGGCGGAACTCGCCCGGTTCCTCTCCGACACGGTGCTGCTGACCGGCGAGGGCTTCGAGGAGCCGCGGCGGATGCCGGAGTACGGCGTCCACGGCGAACGTGCCCTGGTGGCCGGCCGCCCGACCGTCGGCGTGCTCTTCTACCGCGCCCACGAACTGAGCGGCAACAGCGCGTTCGTCGACACCCTGTGCGACGCGATCGAGGCGCACGGGGCCAACGCCCTTCCGGTCTACTGCGGTTCGCTGCGCGGCGCGGACGCCGGGCTGTACGAGATCCTCGGGCGCGCCGACGCCCTGGTCGCCACCGTCCTAGCGGCCGGCGGCACGCACGCCTCGCAGGCCTCGGCGGGCGGGGACGAGGAGGCCTGGGACATCGGGGCGCTCGCGGACCTGAACATCCCCGTGCTGCAAGGGCTCTGCCTGACCTCCTCGCGCGCAGCCTGGGACGAGTCCGACGCCGCGCTGTCCCCCATGGACGCGGCCATGCAGGTCGCCATTCCGGAGTTCGACGGGCGGCTGATCACCGTCCCGTTCTCCTTCAAGGAGCAGGGCCCGGACGACGTGCCGGTGTACGCGGCCGACCCGGAGCGGGCCGCCCGGGTCGCCGGGATCGCCGTACGGCACGCGCGGTTGAAGCACAAGGCCAACGCGGAGAAGCGGATCGCGCTCGTCTTCACGGCGTACCCGACCAAGCACTCACGGGTCGGCAACGCGGTGGGACTCGACACCCCTGCGTCGGCGGTACGGGTCCTCGACGCGCTGCGGGAGGCGGGGTACGCGGTCGAGGGCTACCCCGACAACGGCGACGAGCTCATCCACCGCCTCATCGAGGCCGGCGGTCACGACGTGGAGTGGCTGACGGAGGACCAGCTGGCCGCCGCCCCCGCACGTGTGCCGCTGGCCGACTACCGGGCGTGGTTCGACCGGCTGGACCCGGAGCTGCGGGACGCGATGACGGAGGCGTGGGGCGAACCGCCGGGCAGCCTGTACGTCGACGGCGACGACATCGTCCTCGCCTCCCTCCAGTTCGGGAACGTCGTGGTGATGATCCAGCCGCCGCGCGGCTTCGGGGAGAACCCGATCGCGATCTACCACGACCCCGACATGCCGCCGTCCCACCACTACATGGCGGCCTACCGATGGCTGGAGCACTCGTTCGGCGCCGACGCGATCGTGCACATGGGCAAGCACGGCACGATGGAGTGGCTGCCGGGCAAGGGCCTGGGACTGAGCGGGGGGTGCGCCCCGGACGCGGTCCTCGGCGATCTCCCGCTGATCTACCCCTTCATCGTCAACGACCCCGGCGAGGGCACCCAGGCCAAGCGGCGCGGGCACGCCACGGTCGTCGACCACCTCGTCCCGCCGATGGCGCGCGCGGACACGTACGGCGACCTGGCCAAACTGGAGCAGCTCCTCGACGAGTACGCGCTCGTCTCCGATCTGGACCCGGCGAAGGCCCCCGCCGTGCGGGCCCAGATCTGGACCCTGGTCAAGGCCGCCGAGCTGCACCACGACCTGCGGGTGGACGAGCAGCCGGACGACGACGCGTTCGACGAGTTCGTCATGCACATCGACGGCTATCTGTGTGAGATCAAGGACGTTCAGATCAGGGACGGCCTGCACATCCTCGGCGGCGGCCCGGTCGGTGAGCCGCGCGTGAACCTGGTGCTGGCCGTGCTGCGCGCCTCGCAGGTGTGGGGCGGGCAGGCGAACGCGCTCCCGGGGCTGCGGGCCTGTCTCGCGGAGCACTTCGGTCTGGTGGAGAAGGACTTGCTGGCCGAGCCGGGCGCTCCGGTGAAGGTGCCGGTGGAGCTGACGGACCTGGTCGAGGGTCCGGCGCGCACGGCGGCGGACGCCATCGACCTGCTGGAGCAGCTGTGCCGGCGGATCGCCGAGGGCATGGAGGAGCGCGGCTGGGCGGCCGACGCGGGTCCGGCGCTCGTCCGGGACGTACTGGGCAGCGAACTCCCGGACGCGACGGCCGTGCTGGAGTTCGCCTGCACCGAGGTCGTGCCGCGGCTCGCCCGTACGACGGACGAGATCGGGCACATCCTGCGGGCGCTGAACGGCGGTTACGTCCCCGCGGGCCCGTCCGGCTCGCCGACCCGGGGCCTGGTCAACGTGCTGCCGACCGGGCGCAACTTCTACTCGGTCGACCCCAAGGCGATCCCGTCGCGGCTGAGTTGGGAGGTCGGCCAGTCCCTCGCGGACTCGCTGGTGGCCCGCTATCTCCAGGACACGGGCGCGTACCCGAAGTCGGTCGGCCTGACGGTCTGGGGCACGTCCGCGATGCGCACCCAGGGCGACGACATCGCCGAGATCCTGGCGCTGCTGGGCTGCCGCCCGGTGTGGGACGACGCCTCCCGCCGGGTGACCGGCTTCGAGGTGGTCTCCCTGGCGGAGCTGAGCCGGCCGCGCATCGACGTGACGGTCCGCATCTCGGGCTTCTTCCGGGACGCGTTCCCGCACGTCGTCGGGCTGATCGACGACGCGGTACGGGCGGTGGCGGAGCTGGACGAGCCCGCCGAGCGGAACTTCGTGAAGGCCCACGCCGACGAGGACACCGCCGAGCACGGCGACCGGCGCCGCGCCACGGCCCGTATCTTCGGCTCCAAGCCGGGCGCGTACGGCGCGGGTCTGCTGCCGCTGATCGACGCGCGCAACTGGCGCTCGGACGCGGACCTCGCCGAGGTGTACGCGGTGTGGGGCGGCTACGCCTACGGACGCGGCCTCGACGGGCGGGCGGCACGCGGGGACATGGAGACGGCCTTCCGGCGGATCGCGGTGGCGGCGAAGAACGTCGACACCAGAGAGCACGACCTGGTCGACGCGGACGACTACTTCCAGTACCACGGCGGCATGGTCGCCATGGTGCGGCATCTGACGGGGGCGAGCCCCGAGGCGTACGTCGGGGACTCCGCCGTACCGGACCAGGTGAAGACCCGCACGCTGGGCGAGGAGACGCACCGGGTCTTCCGCGCTCGGGTGGTCAACCCCCGCTGGATGAGCGCGATGAGAAGGCACGGCTACAAGGGCGCCTTCGAGATGGCGGCGACCGTGGACTACCTGTTCGGCTACGACGCCACGGCGGGCGTGGTGGACGACTGGATGTACGAGAAGCTCAGCGCCGAGTACGTCTTCGACGCCGAGAACAGGGACTTCATGAAGAAGTCCAACCCGTGGGCGCTGCGGGGCATCACCGAGCGGCTGCTGGAGGCGGCCGACCGCGGACTGTGGGCGGAGCCTGAGGCGGACACGCTGGAACGGCTGCGGGCCACCTACCTGGAGCTGGAGGGCGACTTGGAGGGCGAGGACAAGTGACCACCCCGTTTCCGTTCACGGCTGTCGTCGGACAGGACGACCTGCGGTTGGCTCTGCTGCTGAATGCGGTGTCGCCGCAGGTGGGCGGCGTTCTCGTGCGCGGCGAGAAGGGCACCGCCAAGAGCACCGCCGTGCGTGCTCTTTCGGCGCTGCTGCCCCAGGTGGACGTCGTCCCCGGGTGCCGTTTCTCCTGTGCCCCCGGCTCGCCCGACCCCGCCTGCCCGGACGGGCCGCACGAGCCGGGATCCGGTACGGCGCGGCCCGCCCGGATGGTCGAACTCCCCGTCGGCGCCTCGGAGGACCGGCTCGTGGGTGCGCTCGACATCGAGCGGGCGCTGGCCGAGGGCGTGAAGGCGTTCGAGCCCGGCCTGCTCGCCGACGCGCACCGCGGGATCCTCTACGTCGACGAGGTCAACCTTCTGCACGACCACCTCGTGGACCTCCTGCTGGACGCCGCCGCCATGGGCGCCTCCTACGTGGAGCGCGAGGGCGTCTCCGTACGGCATGCGGCGCGCTTCCTGCTCGTCGGGACCATGAACCCGGAGGAGGGCGAGCTGCGGCCGCAGCTCCTCGACCGGTTCGGGCTCACCGTCGAGGTCGCGGCCTCGCGGGAGCCCGACCAGCGGGTGGAGGTCGTGCGCAGGCGGCTCGCCCACGACGACGATCCCGCCGCCTTCGCCGCCCGGTGGGCCGACGAGGAGGCCGCCGTACGGGCGCGGATCGTGGCCGCACGGGAGCTGCTGCCGCAGGTCCGGCTGGGCGACGGCGCGCTGCGGCAGATCGCGGCGACCTGTGCCGCCTTCGAGGTGGACGGGATGCGGGCCGACATCGTCATGGCCCGGACCGCCACCGCGCTGGCCGCCTGGGCCGGGCGGACCGATGTGCTCGCCGAGGACGTACGGCAGGCCGCGCTGCTTGCCCTCCCCCACCGGCGGCGGCGCAACCCCTTCGACGCGCCGGGACTCGACGAGGACAAGCTCGACGAGACCCTTCAGGAGTTCGCGGGCCCGGAGGAGGACGACCCCGACCCCGATCCGGACGGCGGCCCCGGCGGTGGCGGCGGGCAGCCGGCGCCCGACGACGGCGGCCCGCAGGACGGCGGCTCGGCCGCGCAGCCCGAGGCCGGCGACAGCGGCGAGCCGAGGCCCTCCGGTGCCGGCGCCGGTGAGCAGTCCGCCGTGCGCGCCTCCGAGCCGTTCCGTACCAAGGTGCTGAGTGTGCCCGGCCTCGGCGAGGGCGCCGCCGGGCGGCGTTCGCGGGCGCGGACCGAGCACGGGCGCACGATCGGGGCGCGGCGGCCCCGAGGTGCCCTGACCAAGCTGCACTTGGCGGCCACCGTGCAGGCCGCCGCCCCGCACCAGCGGGCGCGTGGGCGGTCCGGGCCGGGACTGGTGGTCCGCCGGGACGATCTGCGGCAGGCGGCCCGCGAGGGGCGTGAGGGGAACCTCGTGCTGTTCGTCGTCGACGCCTCCGGCTCGATGGCCGCGCGGCAGCGGATGAGCGCCGTGAAGGGGGCCGTGCTGTCCCTGCTGCTCGACGCCTACCAGCGGCGGGACAAGGTGGGGCTGGTGACCTTCCGCGGCAAGGACGCGCAGATCGCGCTGCCGCCGACCTCGTCCGTCGACGCCGCCGCGGCCCGCCTGGAGTCGCTGCCGACCGGTGGGCGGACTCCGCTCGCCGCCGGGCTGCTCAAGGCACATGAAGTGCTGCGGGTCGAGCGGCTGCGTGATCCCGCGCGGCGGGCGCTGGTCGTGGTGGTGACCGACGGGCGGGCCACCGGTGGTCCGGAGCCGGTGGCCCTGGCCGGGCGTGCGGCGCGGCTGTTCGCGGCCGAGGGGGTCGCGTCGGTGGTCGTGGACTGCGAGTCGGGGCCGGTGCGGCTGGGGCTCGCCGGGCAGCTCGCGGGTGAACTGGGCGGTACGGCGGTGACGTTGGACGAGCTGCGGGCGGACAGCATCGCCGGTCTTGTCAGGGACGTGCAGGGGACTTCGAGGAGGGCCGCGTAATGCCTCAGGGGCAGCCGAGCGTCGTACCGGAGGATGGGCTGACGACCCGTCAGCGACGCAACCGTCCGCTGGTCGTCGTGCACACCGGGGTCGGCAAGGGCAAGTCCACCGCCGCCTTCGGGCTGGCGCTGCGCGCCTGGAACCAGGGCTGGCCGATCGGGGTGTTCCAGTTCGTCAAGTCGGCGAAGTGGCGGGTCGGCGAGGAGCGCGCGCTGCGGGTGCTCGGCGACTCGGGCGAGGGCGGGTCCGTCGCGTGGCACAAGATGGGCGAGGGCTGGTCCTGGGTGCAGCGGGACGCTCAGATGGACAACGAGCAGAAGGCGCGTGAGGGCTGGGAGCAGGTCAAGCGGGACCTGGCCGCCGAGACGTACCGGCTGTACGTGCTCGACGAGTTCGCGTATCCGATGCACTGGGGCTGGATCGGCACCGACGAGGTCGTGGAGGTGCTGCGGAACCGGCCCGGGACCCAGCATGTGGTGATCACCGGGCGGAACGCGCCCGAGGAACTGGTGGACTTCGCCGACCTCGTCACCGACATGTCCAAGGTCAAGCATCCGATGGACGCCGGGCAGAAGGGGCAGAGGGGCATCGAGTGGTGACGTCCCTGTCCGTGCCCCGGCTGGTCGTCGCCGCGCCCTCGTCGGGCAGCGGCAAGACCACCGTCGCCACGGGGCTGATGGCCGCGCTGACCCGGCGGGGCCTTTCGGTGTCCCCGCACAAGGTCGGCCCGGACTACATCGATCCCGGGTATCACACGCTCGCCACCGGGCGTGCGGGGCGGAACCTGGACGCGTACCTGTGCGGGCCGGAGCTGATCGGGCCGCTGTTCCTGCACGGGGCGCGCGGGTGTGACGTCGCCGTCGTCGAGGGGGTGATGGGACTGTACGACGGGGCCGCCGGAGAGGGTGAACTGGCGTCCACCGCGCAGGTGGCGAAGCTGTTGCGGGCTCCGGTGGTGCTGGTCGTCGACGCGTCGTCGCAGTCCCGGTCGGTGGCGGCGCTGGTGCACGGGTTCCTGACGTGGGATCCGGAGGTACGGATCGGGGGCGTGATCCTCAACAAGGTGGCCTCCGACCGGCACGAGGCGCTGCTGCGCGAGGCGCTGGACTCGGTCGGGGTGCCCGTGCTGGGAGTTCTCCGGCGGGTCGAGCAGGTCGACACGCCCTCTCGTCATCTCGGCCTGGTGCCGGTCGCCGAGCGGCGGGCGGCGGCCGTGGACGCGGTGGCGGCGATGGCGGCGCAGGTTTCCGACGGGTGCGATCTGGAGGCGTTGGTCGCGCTGGCACACAGCGCGGGGGCGTTGTCGTGTGCGGCCTGGGACGCGGCCGAGGTCCTGCTCTCCTCCGGCGGGGGGTCCTCCCCGGAGAGGCCGAGAGTCGCCGTCGCCGGTGGATCCGCCTTCACCTTCTCCTACGCGGAGCACGCCGAGTTGCTGAGTGCCGCCGGGGCCGAGGTCGTGCCGTTCGACCCGCTGCGGGACGAGCGACTGCCCGAGGGGACCCGCGGGCTGGTCGTCGGGGGCGGGTTTCCCGAGGTGTACGCGGCTGAGCTGTCCGCCAACGAGTCGTTGCGCGGGGCCGTCGCCGAGTTCGCGCTCGGCGGTGCTCCCGTCGCCGCCGAGTGTGCCGGGCTGCTGTATCTGTGCCGGGAGCTGGACGGGCAGCCCATGTGCGGGGTGCTGGACGCCTCGGCGCGGATGACCGGGCGGCTCACGCTCGGCTACCGGGACGCCGTGGCCGTGAGCGACAGCGTGCTCGCCGGGGCCGGGGAGCGGATGCGGGGGCACGAGTTCCACCGGACCGTCGTCGAGCCCGGCTCGGGGACGGGGGCGGCGGCCCCCGCCTGGGGTGTGCGCGTCCCCGAGCGGCGGGTCGAAGGCTTCGTACAGCAGAACGTGCACGCGAGTTATCTGCACACGCACTGGGCCGCCGCGCCCGGTGTCGCCCGTCGGTTCGTCGAGAGGTGCCGGACGTCATGAGCAGCAGGCTGATCGGAGTCGGGGTGGGGCCCGGCGATCCGGAGCTGGTGACCGTCAAGGGCGTCAACGCCCTGCGTGCCGCGGACGTCGTCGTGGTGCCCGTCATGGGCGCGTCCGACGGAACGGACGGCGGGGAGAGGGGGCGTGCCGAGGCGACCGTGCTGCACTACGTGCCCGCGGAGAAGGTCGTCCGGGTGGTGTTCGCGCTGAACGAGCGGTCGGACCGGGCTCGGCGGGAGGCCGCGTGGGACGCGGCCGGGGAGCGGGTCGCCGGGCTGCTCCAGGCCCGCGGCACGGTCGCCTTCGCCACCATCGGCGATCCCAACGTCTATTCGACCTTCACGTATCTCGCGCAGACCGTCGCCGCCCTGGTGCCGGGAACCGTGGTGGAGACCGTGCCCGGGATCACCGCGATGCAGGATCTGGCGGCGCGTTCGGGAGCCGTGCTGACCGAGGGCACCGAGCCGCTGACCCTGGTGCCGGTCACCGCGGGGGCCGCCGTGCTCAAGGAGGCGCTGAGCGGCCCCGGGACCGTCGTGGCGTACAAGTTCGGGCGGCAGGCGCGGGAGGTGGCCGAGGCGCTGCGGGACAGCGGGCGGATCGACGACGCGGTGTGGGGGTCGGCGCTGGGGCTGCCGGAGGAGTCGATCCGGCCGGCGTCGGGGCTGGACGGCGCTCCGCTGCCGTACCTGTCGACGCTCATCGCGCCCGCGCGGCGCGAGGGCGGGCGGGGCGGCAAGCTGTGATCCGTGCCCGCGCGCGGGGGGACCGGTCATGCCGCCAGGCCGACCACCACCCAGATGAAGGCCACGCCCGCGACCGTGCACAGCAGGGTCGAGCGGGCCGGGTGCTCGTGGTGGGCCTCGGGGAGGATCTCGGCCGCGGCGAGGTAGAGCAGGGCCCCGCCGAAGAGGCCGAGATAGCCGCCGAGGAACCACTCCGGGATGGTGACGAGCGTGGTCGCGGCGGCGCCCACCATGGGGGCCAGGGCGTCCGCGACGAGCATGGCGACGGCCTTGCGGCGCGCGTTGCCGTACAGGCTGGTGATGGTGAACGTGTTGAAGCCGTCGGCGAAGTCGTGGGCGATGACGGCGACCGCGACCGCGGCTCCCATGCCGTCGTTCACCTGGAAGGCGGCCCCTATGGCCACGCCGTCCATGGCACTGTGACCGACCATGGCCGCCGCCGCCGTCAGGCCCACCTCGGGGGCGCGGTGGTTGTGCCGCTCGTCGCCGCCGTGCGCGGCCTGCCGCGCGGCCAGCAGGCGTTCCACCAAGTGGGCCACCAGGAACCCGGCCACGAACAGCAGCAGGGCCGCCGGTACGCCGAACACCTCCTGGCCGGCCGCGTGCAGCGCCTCGGGCAGCAGGTCCAGGCCGACCACGCCCAGCATCAGGCCGCCCGCCAGTCCCAGGACCAGGTGGCGGCGGTCGGTCACCCGCTGTGCCGTCCAGCCGCCGGCCAGCGTCATCAGGAACGCGCCGAGCGCGACGAAGACCGCCATGTGCCCTTGCTATCCGATCAGGCCCCGATCGCGCACATCCGGCCACTACTACATCACCGCACACCAGGACATTTCGCGTGAGAGGACTCGAATTCATGGCCGATGCCCCGACCGGCAAGGTGACCTTCGTCGGTGCCGGCCCCGGCGCCGCCGACCTGCTGACGTTCCGCGCGGCCCGCGCGATCGCCGAGGCCGACGTCGTGATCTGGGCGGCCAGCCTGGTGCAGGCCGAGGTGCTCCAGCACGCGCGGGAGGACGCGGAGATCCTGGACTCGGCGGCCATGTCCCTGGAGGACGTCGTCGCCGTGTACGAGCGGGCGCACGCGGAGGGGCTGAAAGTGGCCCGTATCCACTCCGGCGACCCGGCGCTGTGGGGCGGCACGCAGGAGCAGCTCGACCGGTGCGCGGACATCGGAATCGGGACGGAGGTCGTGCCCGGTGTCTCGTCCTTCTCGGCCGTGGCCGCGCTGGCCCGGCGCGAGCTGACGATTCCGGAGGTCGCGCAGTCGGTCGTGCTGACCCGGCTCGGTGGCGGGAAGACGCCGATGCCGCCCGGCGAGGAGGTGCGCGAGTTCGCCCGGCACGGCACCACCATGGCGGTGTTCCTGTCGGCGGCCCGCAGCGGCCAGCTGGTGCGCGAGCTGCTGGAGGGCGGCTACCCGACGTCCACGCCGGTCGTGGTGGCGTACCAGGCGACCTGGCCGGAGGAGCTGATCGTCAGGTGCACGGTCGGCACGCTGGAGGAGACGGTCAAGGAGCACAAGCTCTGGAAGCACACGCTGTTCCTGGTCGGACCGGCCCTCGACGCGCACGGCACCCGCTCGCACCTGTACCACCCCGGTCACTTCCACGGCCATCGCAAGGCCGACCCCGAGGCCCGCAGGGCCCTGCGCGCGCGGGGTGCGAGCACGTGATCACGGTCGTCGGCACGGGCACCGGGGCGGCGAACGGCACTCGGGTGCCGCCCGGCGCCGGGCTCGTCGTGGGCGCGCGGCGGCATCTGGACGCCGTACGGCTGCCGGAGGGCGCCGAGCGGGTCGTCCTGGGCCCGCTGGCGCCCGCGCTCGACACCATCGGGGAGTACGTCGGCAAGGAGCGGCCCGTGCTCGTGCTGGCCTCCGGGGACCCCGGTTTCTTCGGGATCGTACGGACGCTCGCCGAGCGGTTCGGGCCCGAGCTGCTGGACGTCCGTCCCGGGGTCTCCTCCGTCGCCGCCGCCTTCGCGCGGATCGGGCTGCCCTGGGACGACGCGGTGGTGGTCAGCGCGCACGGGCGGGATCTGCGTACGGCCGTGAACGTGTGCCGGGCGCGGGCGAAGGTCGCCGTGCTGACCGGGCCGGGGGCCGGGCCCGCCGAGCTGGGCGCCGCGCTGGCCGGCACCTGCGGCGACGACCGGGTGCTGGTCGTCGCCTCCGCGCTGGGCGACCCGGCGGGCGAGCGCGTGGAGCGGCTCACCCCGGCCGAGGCCGCCGCCCGCGACTGGGGCACGGCGGTGAACGTGGTGCTGTGCCTGGCCGGGACGAGGACACCGGGGCCGTTGCGCACGGTCGCGGGGCCACCGGCCGGCCCGTCCCGATGGGCCCTGGAGGAGAGCGAGTTCGCCCACCGCGACTCGATGATCACCAAGTTCGAGGTGCGCGCCCTGGCGTTGGCCCGGCTCGGGCCGCGCCTCGGCGACCTGGTCTGGGACGTGGGGGCGGGCTCCGGGTCGGTCGCCGTCGAGTGCGCCCGGCTGGGCGCCGCCGTCACCGCCGTCGAGAAGACGGCCGACGGCGTGGAGCGGATCCGCGCCAACGCGGCGGCGCACGGCGTGGACGTGTCGGTGGTGCACGGGGCCGCACCGGAGGCGCTGGCCCGGCTCGCCGATCCCGACGCGGTGTTCGTCGGCGGCGGGGGGCGCGCGCTGCCCGCCGTCGTGACCGCGTGCGCGCGGCGGGCCCGGCGGACCGTCGTGGTCGCCGTTGCGGCGCTCGACCGGGTGCCGGCCGTGCGCGAGGCCCTGGTGGGCGCCGGGTTCGCCTGCGACGGCGTGCTGCTCCAGTCCTCGCGGCTGGCGCCGCTGCCGGGCGACGTGACCCGGCTCGCGGCCACCAACCCTGTTTTCCTGCTGTGGGGCACGCGGTCCCCGGTGCTTCATGAAGGAGTCGCTGATTGAACCCTCCCCCAGCTGAAGCAGGGGGATTCCTGGCTCAAGCAGCTCATTCGCTCAGCAAGCGAACGAGGCTGACGCTCTCAGCACCAGCCGGGACGGAACCTGCCCGGTTGCCCATCAAGACAAAGGAGTTGCGCGTGCTTGGCTCTCGCGACGCACGGCGCTCAGCCTACCCAACCATCTGGGCGGTCTTTCGCCTTTTGGGCGAAACCCCGTTGCCTGCCCGGCTCCGCAGGAGTCCGACTCATCCCCCGGCTGAAGCCGGGGGCGTCCTCGGAGGTTTCCAGTGATCGGCCTCATTTCCGCCACGGCGGCGGGCGCGACCGCGCGGGACCGGCTGGCCGCGGCCTGGCCGGACCGCACCCGGGTGTACGAAGGGCCCGTCGGGGACGCCGTGCGGGCCGCCTTCGCCGAGTGCGGGCAGCTGGTGTGCTTCCTGGCGACGGGTGCGGTCGTCCGGCTGATCGCGCCGCTGCTGGGCGAGAAGACCTCCGATCCGGGTGTGGTGTGCGTCGACGAGGGCGGCCGGTTCGCGGTGTCCCTGGTGGGCGGGCACGCGGGCGGGGCGAACGAACTGGCCCGCGCGGTGGGCGAGGTGCTGGGCGCGGAGCCGGTCGTGACGACCGCGACGGACGCCGTGGGACTGGCCGGCCTGGACACGCTCGGGCTTCCGGTGGAGGGCGACGTCGCCGGGGTCTCGCGGGCGCTGCTCGACGGGGAGCCGGTCGTGCTGGACGCGGAGGTGCGCTGGCCGCTGCCGCCGCTGCCGGTCGCCGCCGAGGGCGCGTACACGATCCGGGTCACCGACCGTGCCGCCGTCCCCGCCGAGCGGGAGGTGGTGCTGCGGCCGCCGACCCTGGTGGTGGGCGTCGGCGCGTCCCGGGGCGCACCCGCCGATGAGGTGGTGGGCCTGGTCGAGGCCGCGCTCGCGGAGGCCGGGCTGTCCGCGGCGTCGCTCGCCGAACTGGCCACGGTCGACGCCAAGGCGGAGGAGCCCGGGGTCGTCGAGGCGGCCCGGCGGCTCGGGGTGTCCCTGGTGACGTACTCCGCCGGGGAGTTGGCGGCGGTCGACGTGCCCAACCCGTCGCGGGCTCCGCTCGCCGCCGTCGGCACCCCGTCGGTCGCGGAGGCCGCCGCGCTCGTGCGCGGGGGTGAACTCCTCGTGCCCAAGCGGAAGTCGGAGCGCTCCGACGGGACGCCCGCGATGGCCACCTGCGCGGTCGTACGGCGGCCGGGCCGCGGGCGGCTCGCGGTCGTCGGGCTGGGGCCGGGCGCGCGGGACCTGCTCACGCCGCGCGCGCAGGCGGAGTTGCGGCGCGCTTCCGTGCTCGTGGGGCTCGACCAGTACGTCGCCCAGATCCGCGACCTGCTGCGGCCCGGGACGCGGATCCTCCAGTCAGGGCTGGGCGCGGAGGAGGAACGGGCACGCACGGCGGTCGCCGAGGCCCGGCGCGGGCACGCCGTCGCGCTGATCGGCAGCGGGGACGCCGGGGTGTACGCCATGGCCTCCCCCGCGCTCGCCGAGGCGTCCGACGACATCGACGTGGCCGGCGTCCCGGGGGTCACGGCGGCGCTCGCGGCCGGGGCGGTCCTCGGCGCGCCGCTCGGGCACGACCATGTGTCGATCAGCCTCTCCGACCTGCACACGCCGTGGGAGGTCATCGAGCGGCGGGTGCGGGCGGCGGCCGAGGCGGATCTCGTCGTGACGTTCTACAACCCCCGCTCCCGGGGCCGGGACTGGCAGTTGCCGAAGGCGCTGGCGGTCCTGGCCGGGCACCGGGAGCCGACGACGCCGGTCGGTGTCGTACGCAACGCCTCACGGCCCGGCGAGTCCAGCCGGGTCACCACGCTGGCCGCTCTCGCCCCGGAGACGGTCGACATGATGACGGTCGTGACCGTGGGCAACACCGCGACCCGCGAGATCGCGGGGCGCATGGTCACGCCGCGCGGCTACCGCTGGCAGGCACCCCGGGAGGAGTCCGAGTGAACCGCGTCGTCCACCCGATCGAACAGGAGTCGTTCCGGCGGCTGCGCGCCCGCCTGGACACCTCGCGCCTCGCGCCGCTGACGCGGGCGGTGGTGGAGCGGGTCGTCCACTCCTCCGCCGACCTGGAGTACGCCTCCGACCTCGTCATGGACGAGGGCGAGCTGGTGACGGCGCACGCCGCGCTGCACGCGGGGGCTCCGGTGGTCGCGGACGTGGAGATGGTGGCCGCCGGGATCACCCGGCGCGACAGCGTCTGCCGGCTGAGGGACGCCAGGTCCGGTCCCGGGATGACCCGCTCGGCGCACGCGATCCGGCTGGCGTACGAGGACGTCGGCCCCGGCGCCCTGTGGGTGATCGGCTGCGCGCCGACCGCCCTGGAGGAGCTGCTGAAGCTGGACGCCTCCCCCGCGCTCGTCATCGGTCTGCCCGTCGGTTTCGTCGGGGCGGCCGAGTCCAAGGCCGCGCTGCGTGAGAGCGGGCTGCCCGCCGTGAGCAACGTGTCCGAGAAGGGCGGTTCGGCGGTCGCCGCGGCCGCACTCAACGCCCTGCTGTACCACCCCACTTCGCTTGAGGAGACCCTGTGACCACCCCGCCGCCGCCCGCCCTGCTCATCGCCGGTCACGGCACCCGGGACGACGCCGGAGCCGAGGCGTTCCGCGACTTCGTAAGGGAGTTGGGGCGCCGTCGCCCCGAACTGCCCGTCGCGGGAGGCTTCATCGAGCTGTCCCCGCCGCCGCTGGGCGAAGCCGTCGCCGAACTGGTGGAGCGGGGCGTGCGGCGGTTCGCCGCCGTACCGCTGATGCTGGTGTCCGCCGGGCACGCCAAGGGCGACATCCCGGCGGCGCTGGCCCGCGAGAAGGAACGGCATCCGTGGATCTCGTACACCTACGGCCGGCCGCTGGGCCCGCACCCCGCGCTGCTGCGGGTGCTGGAGCGGCGACTGGAGGAGGCGCTGGAGGGTACGGCCGGGGAGCGGTCGGACGTGACGGTGCTGCTGGTGGGGCGCGGCTCGACCGACCCGGACGCCAACGCCGAGGTGCACAAGGCGGCGCGGCTGCTGTGGGAGGGGCGCGGGTACGCGGGCGTGGAGACGGCGTTCGTGTCGCTGGCGGCGCCGGACGTACCGAGCGGGCTCGACCGGTGCGCGAAGCTGGGCGCCCGGCGGATCGTGGTGCTGCCGTACTTCCTGTTCACGGGCATCCTGCCGGACCGGGTACGGCGGCAGACGGCGGACTGGGCGGCGACGCACCCGGAGACCGACGTGCGCTCGGCGGACGTGATCGGGCCGGAGCCGGAGCTGCTGGACCTCGTGCTGGAGCGGTACGAGGAGGCGGTGAAGGGCGATCTGCGGATGAACTGCGACTCGTGCGTGTACCGGATCGCGCTGCCGGGCTTCGAGGACAAGGTGGGGCTGCCGCAGCAGCCGCACTACCACCCGGACGACGACGGGCACGGGCACCACCACCATGGAGGGCACGCTCACTCCCATGCGCACTGAGGACGAGGCCGGGCACGATCTGCGGCATCACGGG
Source organism: Streptomyces sp. NPDC001231 (assembly GCF_042896885.1). Lineage (NCBI taxonomy): Bacteria > Bacillati > Actinomycetota > Actinomycetes > Kitasatosporales > Streptomycetaceae > Streptomyces > Streptomyces sp. NPDC001231. Next base: position 290,797 of record NZ_JBIAXS010000002.1, on the reverse strand, counting down.
GACGCCGAGGTGCGCGACGGCGGGGCGGCACTGGTCGATCTGGCCGTGAACGTACGGGCGGACACGCCGCCGGCGTGGCTGCGGGAGCGGATCGCAGCCTCCTTGATCGGTCTCGCCGCCTACCCGGACGGGCGGGCCGCGCGGGCGGCGGTGGCGGCGCGGCACGGACTGCCGGTGGAGCGGGTGCTGCTGACGGCGGGCGCCGCGGAGGCGTTCGTGCTGCTGGCGCGGGCGTTGAAGGTGCGGCGGCCGGTCGTCGTGCACCCGCAGTTCACCGAGCCGGAGGCGGCGCTGCGGGACGCGGGACACACGGTGGACCGGGTGCTGCTGCGGGCACAGGACGGCTTCCGGCTCGATCCGGCGGCCGTCCCCGAGGACGCGGACCTGGTGGTGGTCGGCAACCCGACGAACCCGACGTCGGTGCTGCACCCGGCCTCCGTGATCGCCGAACTGGCCCGTCCGGGGCGGGTGTTGGTCGTCGACGAGGCCTTCATGGACGCGGTGCCGGGCGAGCGGGAGGCGCTGGCGGGGCGGACGGACGTGCCCGGCCTGGTGGTGCTGCGCAGCCTGACCAAGACGTGGGGCCTTGCGGGGCTGCGGATCGGCTATGTGCTGTCGTCGCCCGAGGTGATCGCCGAGTTGGAGCGGGCCCAGCCGCTGTGGCCCGTGTCGACTCCGGCGCTCGCGGCGGCGGTCGCGTGCGTGGAGCCGCGGGCGCTGGCGGAGGCGGAGGACGCGGCTCGCCGCATCGCCGCGGACCGGGCCCACCTGGTGGCGGGCCTGGCCTCCTTCGCGGGGCACGGGGTGCGGGTGGTGCGACCGGCCGAGGGCCCCTTCGTGCTGGTGCGCATGGTGGGGGCGGCGGACGTGCGGCGGCGGTTGCGCGCCCTGGGGTACGCGGTGCGGCGCGGGGACACGTTCCCCGGGCTGGGCGGGGACTGGCTGCGGCTGGCGGTACGGGACCGGGGGACGGTGGACGGCTTCGTGCGTGCCCTGGGCTCGGCGCTGTCGCCGCCCACCGTCCCCTGACTCACCGAGCCGGGAAGTCCTGCCGGTTCAGGACTTCCCGGCCGGGCCACATGGTCCGGGCCGTCAGCCCCGGCGCCGCCGTGCCACGGCCAGCGCGCCTCCACCCGCCGCCAGCAGGACGGCGGAGCCCGCCGCCAGGTAGGGGGTGAGGGAGCTGCCGCCCGTCTCCGCCAGGTCGACGGTCTTCTTCTCGGGCGCGGCCTGCGGCTTCACATCGGCGCTCTGGGGCTTCACGTCGCCGCCCTGGGGCTTCTCGTCGGTGCCCTGCGGCTTCTCGTCGGTGCCTTGGGACTTGTCGTCGCCGCCCTGGTCGGCGGGCGGGGCCGCCTCCTTCTCCGGCGCCGTCGGGGACTCGCACGTCGCCTTGGCGAGGGTGACCGTGCCCTCCACCTCGGCCACGTTCAGCTTGAGCGGGTTGACGGAGACCTTGAGTTCCAGGGCCGTCGCCGCGGCCGTGCGGGAGGTCGTCTCACGCTTCGACAGGTCCAGGCGGACCTCGCCGACGCCGGGAACACGGATGTCGGTCGTGCCGCCGGCGGTGAGCGTCACCCTCTTGCCGAGCACCCTCACGGAGCCCAGGACGTTGCTGCTCGCGACCGGGGACTCGCCGGCCTCGCAGATCGCCTTGGACGTGACCTGGTCGACCTCGATCAGGGACAGCAGGGGCAGGCCGGGGACGTGGATGCGGGCGTGGGCCAGCTGGACCACGCCCTCCGCCTTGTCCGCGGAGACGGTCGCGTCGGTCTTCGCCACGTCCGCGCGGATCACGCTGAACGGCTTTCCGTGGTCGACACCGTCGAGGCGGGCGGTCAGCGCCGTCTGCTGCGCGCTCCGCGGTGCCTCGACCTCGTTGAGGGAGACGGCGAGCGGGACGTTCACCGTCTTGTTGAGCAGGGACACGTCCAGCCCGGTGCGCAGGACGGAGGCGCTCGCGTGCCCCTCCTGCCCACCGGTCGCGTGCGCGGAGCCCGCGCCGGCCAGCGTCACCGGGCCGGCGGCCAGGACGGTGGCCGCGGCGGCGGTGGCGCAACGGCGGGCGGACATGCGGAAGTTGTTGCCGTTCAAGGTGTGGGACCCCCAGAAAGGAATGCTTGGGACCCGGTAAGAATTACGTACTGAGAGTGAACGGTCAGCGATCTAACGTGACTTCACCCGTTCGGGAAGTTTCCGCGCACGCATTCGATTCCTCTGGCCTCACCTGGTGCAGGTGTTCGTTCCGGCCGCGCCCGTGACTGGCCGGCTGGCCGTATCCGACCCGGATGGCCGGTTTCTCCTCACCTTCGGCTCGCCGCCTGCGCCGCGAGTTCGCCTGGCCCTCCGTACCGACCGTGTGTCCGCGCTCGCGCGCCCACGCCCCCTTGCGCCGAGGTCCCTGGCCCGGTTGAAACGTCTTGCGCCCCACCCCGGTCAGGGACGGAGCCCGTTCGGATCCGCTCCCGCCTCGTACACCGAGACCGGATACATCCCCCGTCGACCCGGTCTCAGCAGCTCAGGCCTCGCCGCCTCCGTCGTTCAAACGCCTCCTCTGGCTTCAGGAGGGGGTCACGTCAAGGTGATACGTCGTGTCGACCCAGAAGCCGTCACCGGTACTCGTCTTGATCTCCAGGACGTACTGGCCCTGCGCCGGCGGAGCCAGGCCCGACCAGAGTCCCCAGGCGACTCGCCGCACCAATCCCGTGCGGAAATTTTTGCGCCACGAAAAGCCCTTTCCGAATCAGAGCGACTGCGCCCTCTCCCCGGTCCGCCCCGGTCCGTTAGATGCCACGGCGGATCTCGGCCGGACGGTGACTGTAGTGCGGGTGGCCACGTTCCATGGCGATGAGAGTGAGGCGCGGATTGTCGGCGATGGGGGCGAGGTCGCCGTCGCTGATTCGTGTGCTTCCAGTGATCAGCACCTCACGCAGGGCCGGATGCTCGGCGAGTGGGGCGAGCGTCTCGATGTCGCCGCTGTTTTCAAGTTCCAGCCTCTCCAAGCAAGGCAAAGCTGCCACAAACGCCACTGAGTCCGTCTTGGTCGACAACAATGCGACGTTTCTCAGTTGATGGGCATCAGCAAGCAAGCGGGAGTCCCTCAGACGGCCGCTATAGAGGCGCAGTTCTTGCAGTCGGGGAAACATGTCCGCGCCCTCCGCACTCGTAACGGCGGACCTCGCGACCTCAAGGCGCAGGCGCTGAAGCGCCGGCTTGGCAGCCAGAACCGAGAAGGAGGTTCCCTTCCAGCGGGTCACAGTCAGTTCTTCGACAGAAACGAGCCGAGGAAGACTACGCACAGCAGCTTTCCATGGGATTTCCGCCTCACACAGTCGCACGAGCTGCGAGAGGTCCAACTGCTGGGTGTAGAACTCGGAAATCCATAGCCGCTCCAGGCTCGCACAGTACATGACAGGTGTAAGGTCCGAAACGCCGCGCAATACCCGCAGGCTCCGTACGCCCTGAACGTCCGACAGAAAAGAAATGTCCATGCCTGTCCTCTGCATGGGAGCACCCACAACCAGTCCGTTGCAGGCGCCACTGGAGAAGTACCGACTGTATTCGGGCCGCCACTCTTCGTCTGTCACCAACATCTCGACCCAACCGGACCGCTGCCTGATGATCTTCATTTTATATATGCCTATCCGTGAACCGGAGAACCGTAAAAAGAAGGGGGTGGCCACATAGCAGCCACCCCCTTTTCCATCAACAGTGCGCGCATCTCCTGGATGGCCGGATCTTGTTCGTCAAGGTCGGTCCGCCATAACACTTGCAGCGATTGCACAGGCCCTGCTCGAGCTTTCGCAGGCTACCTTTACTTCTCTCGTGGTAGCGAATTTACTTCACATTGCTCAGCCTTCCCTTCGCTGCATGTTGATGCATACGACGGTGCATGTTCTTTGACTTTCCTACACAGTAGGAGCCATTTTTGTACTTGATGACGTAGACGCCTCGCTTGCGAGGTGCTTTCCTGGCCTGCGAGGCGCGATTGCAACTTGCGTTGTGTACAAGGCTATCCGCATCCACGGCGAAAACTACGTAGGTGTGTGTGTTGCCAACGTTGAGGTTGAAGACCAGCTGATTCGGCAGTTCTCCACGATTGACCACCGCAGTGACCTTGCGTGCGCTCCCGTCGGGAGACCCAAGGCTGTCTCCGGCTTTTACGTCGGCGGCCTTCGCCCAGCCCTTGCCGACAACCCAGATGGGGGTGTTCCGCCGTTGCCTCCAGCGGCGGAGTCGTCGGGTCGAGGGCCGTGTCGATCTCGACGATGTGCTTGGTGCCGTAGCCGCTGATGACGTCCAGGACCGGTTCGGCGTAGGTCTCGCCGGTCTCGGGGTCGGTGGCGGCCACGTAGTCGCCGACCTCCATGGCGCCGATGGGCAGATAGCTGCCGTCGGCCATCAGGACCGGAGTGTCCGGGGCGAAGGAGTTGCACCGGGAACGGCGGAAGACAGACCGGGCCCTGGAGAAGGTCCGGTTGACTCGGCTGGCCTTGCGGATCGTGCGGGCAGCCTTGACGGCCTTGACCGCGAGGCGGCCGGCGGAGCCGAAGGCGATGCCCACGCTCATTTCGGCGGCCTTGCGCCAGTTGCCCGTGGCGGCGTAGGTGATGGCGCCCACCGCGGAGGCGACGTTGCCGATCGGGCCGGGGATGTAGGAGGCGACCTCCGCCACCCGGGCGACCTTCCGGAACGCCTTCTTCCAGCTGAAGCCCCAGTGCCCGTCCAGGTCCACGCAGTTGACGGGGTCGCCGCTGCAGTAGTCGTAGGCGTTGGCGTCGCCGCCGGGGTCGGGGTCGGTCTGCAGGAACCGGCCCAGCGCCGGGCTGTGGAGGCGGGCGCCCATGAGGATGACGCCGTCCAGGGCCTCACCCGAGCGCTGCTTGGCGCCGAGCCAGCCGTACCGCTGCGGTGCCTGGCCGTCGACCGGCACCCCGAACTCGTCGTAGAGCAGCACCTTCGGTGCCGACATCGCGGTGTCCAGGGTGACGGACACGTCGCCGTGCAGCAGTGCCCTGGGTCGTGTCCTCGATGGTCCAGCGGGGCTCGTCGGAGTCGTCACCGTAGTGGTTGAGCTTGCTGGTGGCGTTGGCCCAGGTGCCGTCCGTCTGCTTCTTCTCGGTCGTGAAGGCCTCGAAGCGCAGGGCGGGATCGAGGGTCCGGGACTGGCGGGGTGTCGCCCGCGGTCTGGGACTCGACCAGGTCGTTGGCCCAGTAGGCGTTGACCGAGCCGGTGCCAGTGGCCGTGGTGCGGCCGAAGGCGTCGTAGCTGTAGCCCGTGGTCAGCAGCCGGTCGGCGCTGTCGTACGAGTTGGCCATGGTCGCAGACCGTAGTTGGGCTGCCCGTCCGCCCACGACTGCGCGATGGGGCTCACGTTCCACGTGCTGTATCCGGCGGGGCAGGAGGAGTTGTAGCCCTTGGCGTCCTTGACGACCACCGCGCCGGTCGCCGTCGTGGACGGCTGTGCCGACCACGTGATCGCCGACGGATCCCAGTCGGTGGTGATTCGGCGCACCTCGATGCCCGAGTTCGACGTGCTGCACGTCGACGAGTAGTACGAGTACAACCGCAGCTTGGCATCGAGAACGTGCTTGCCCGTGTACTTGGGGTTTACAAGTCGGCCGCGGGACGGGTCCCTTGCCCCTCAGCCGACCACCTTGCCGTTCAGGACCACCCGCCGCGGTGCCGCCAGGGCGCGGACGTCCGCGCGCGGGTCCTCGGCGTAGACCACGAGGTCGGCGGGGGCACCCTCGTCCAGGCCGGGGCGGCCCAGCCAGGTCCGGGCGGCCCAGGTCGTCGCCGAGAGGGCTTCGAGCGGCGGGATGCCGGCCTTGACCAGTTCGGCGACCTCGGCGGCCGCCAGGCCGTGGGGCAGGGAGCCACCGGCGTCGGTGCCGACGTAAACCGGGATGCCGGCGTCGTAGGCGGCCCGGACCGTGTCGTAGCGGCGTTCGTGCAGGCGGCGCATATGGGCCGACCAGCGCGGGAACCTGGCCTCGCCGCCGGCGGCGAGGCGGGGGAAGGTCGCGATGTTGACGAGGGTCGGGACGATCGCGACGCCGCGTTCGGCGAACAGCGGGATCAGGTCCTCGGTCAGCCCCGTGGCGTGTTCGACGCAGTCGATGCCCGCCTCGACCAGGTCGCGCAGGGAGTCCTCCGCGAAGCAGTGGGCCGTCACGCGCGCGTCCAGGCGGTGGGCCTCCGCTATCGCCGCCTCGACCGCCTCGCGCGGCCAGCAGGCCGACAGGTCGCCGAGGTCGCGGTCGATCCAGTCGCCGACCAGCTTGACCCAGCCGTCGCCGCGCCGGGCCTCCTGGGCGACGTAGGCGACCAGGTCCTCCGGCTCGATCTCCCAGGCGTAGTTGCGGATGTAGCGGCGAGTGCGGGCGATGTGGCGGCCCGCACGGATGATCTTCGGCAGGTCCTCGCGCTCGTCGATCCAGCGGGTGTCCGAGGGCGAGCCCGCGTCCCTCAGGAGGAGGGTGCCGGCCTCGCGGTCGGTGAGCGCCTGCTTCTCCGAAACGTCGTCGGGCACCGGTCCGTGCTCGTCGAGGCCGACGTGGCAGTGCGCGTCGACCAGGCCGGGCAGTACCCAGCCCTCGACGGTCGTCACGTCGGTGGCGCCGGCGGGACGGTCGTAGGAGATCCGGCCGCCGACCACCCACAGCTCGTCCCGGACCTGGTCCTCGTCCGGGCCGACGAGCACCCGACCCTTCACGTGCAGCACCGCGCGATCGCTCATGCACCGCACCTTAATGAGCCGGTGCCCGCAGCGGACCACCCGGTCCGGGGTCACCGGGTGAAAGCGGGGCAGACCCGCCGACTACGCTCGACGCGTTCACCCTCGCCCGTACGAAGAGAGCACCGCCGTGACGAACCCGTTCCTGGACCTCGCTCCGCTGAGCGCCGACCGATTCGCCTCGATCGAGGACCGGGTGGCGCGGCTGCTGGGCACCGAGCAGGATGTCGTGATCATGCAGGGCGAGGCGCTGCTGCCGCTGGAGGGCGCGATCAGGGGGACGGCCGGTCCCGGCACGACGGCGCTGAACGTGATCACCGGGCCGTACGGGCAGACGTTCGGCAACTGGCTGCGCGACTGCGGCGCGACCGTGTACGACCTGTCGGTGCCGTACCACACGGCGGTCACGGCGGACCAGGTCAGGGAGGCTTTCGCCGAGCACCCGGAGATCGACTTCGTCTCGCTGGTGCACGCGGAGGCGGCGACCGGCAACACCAATCCGGTCGCGGAGATCGGCAAGGCCGTGTCGGAGCAGGGCGCCCTGTTCTACCTGGACGCCGTGGCCTCGGTCGGCGCGGAACCGGTGCTGCCGGACGCGTGGGGTGTGGACCTGTGCGTGATCGGGGCGCAGAAGGCGATGGGCGGGCCGGCCGGGGTGTCGGCGGTGTCGGTCAGCGAGCGCGCCTGGGCCCGGATGGCGGCGAACCCGCAGGCGCCGCGCCGCTCCTACCTGTCCCTGCTGGACTGGAAGGAGCGCTGGATCGACGGCGGCCGCAAGGCGCTGCTGCACGCGCCCGCGCAGTTGGAGATGCTGGCGCTCGAGGCCTGCCTGGAGCGCATCGAGGCGGCCGGCCTGGACGCGGTGATGGACCGCCACCGCCGCGCCGCCGCGGCCACCCGCGCGGGTGCGTACGCCCTCGGCGGCGGCCTGGAGCCGTACGTGCACGAGGCGTCCGAGGCGGCCCCGGTCGCCACCACCCTGCGGGCCCCCTCGGGCCTCGACGCCTCCGAGCTGGTGGCCCGTGCCCTGGCGGCCGACCCCGCCCTCCCGCTGGCCGCTGGCGGCGGCCCGCTCGCCAAGGAGATGATCCGCGTCAACCACTACGGGGCCGACGCCACCCGGGACGTGGTCGAGGCCGCCCTGACGGCCCTGGGCGCCGTCCTGACCGGCCTCGGCGCGACCGTGGACGTCGCGGCCGCCCGGAACGCGGTCGCGGAGGCCTGGCGCCGGTAGGCACGCGGACGGCGGGCCGGCCGACGGCCGGAATGCTGAGGCGTTCGTGAACATGATGGCGGCATCATTGCGGACTACGCCCGGCACAACGACCGGCACAACGGCGGGCCCGCATTCTCCAGAATCGGACGGACGGGGTTGACGGGGTTTCCCCGCAAGGTAATTCGGCAATTAAATTCCAGGCAGCTTCCCACATTCTTCTGCCCCGTTTCTTCGGACCTAAACGCAGAGATTTCACGAACGCTCGGCGACGCAATTCGAAGGGCCCCAGGAGCGTTACGTGACTGTGATGCGGTCCACTAGCGCGCCCTTTTTGACCGGTTATTAACGGGCAAACCTGCCCACACCGTCGCCCTCTCGCGCGATCACGCGCCCGCGCGATAACACATGTGCACGGTTCACGTAAGGCTCGAGGGCGATGCATTTTTGAATTCTGCTCGGTAAGTTCGTTCCACATGACTGCCGCCCAAGCAGACCTGCATTCCCCCCACACAGAATTGCCCGATGCACTCCGCATCGAGCGTCCCTCCCCCGCCGACGGCGCCGCACTCTGGCGACTCGCGAAGGAATCCGGGACGCTCGATGTGAACTCCTCGTACAGCTATCTCCTCTGGTGCCGCGACTTCGCCGCCACGTCCGCGGTGGCCCGCGACGCCGACGGCGAGCCGGTCGGTTTCGTCACCGGATACGTGCGGCCCGACCGTCCGCACACCCTGCTCGTGTGGCAGGTGGCGGTCGACGCCGGCCACCGCGGCCGGGGCCTGGCAGCCCGGCTGCTGGACGCGCTCACCGCCCGGGTCGCCGCCGAGCGCGGGCTCACCTCCGTGGAGACCACGATCACCCCGGGCAACGCCGCCTCGGAGCGGCTCTTCACCTCCTACGCCGCCCGGCACGGCGCCACGGTCGAGCGCGAGGTCCTGTTCGGGGCCGAGCAGTTCCCGGACGGACCGCACGATCCGGAGGTCCTCCACCGGATCGGTCCGCTCTCCTTCTGACCGCTCTTTGGGCCCCTCTGGCTCTCCGGCCCCCGGCCATCCCTCCCCCCGCCTCCCTCTCACTCCCCACACCGAGGAGCGATTCGTCGTGACCATCACCCAGCCCGACCTGAGCGTCTTCGAGACCCTGGAGTCCGAGGTGCGCAGCTACTGCCGCGGCTGGCCGACCGTCTTCGACCACGCGCGCGGCAGCCGCATGTACGACGAGGACGGCCACGAGTACCTCGACTTCTTCGCGGGCGCAGGCTCGCTCAACTACGGCCACAACAACCCCGTGCTGAAACGGGCGTTGATCGACTACCTGGAACGCGACGGGGTCACCCACGGGCTCGACATGTCGACCACCGCCAAGCGCACGTTCCTCCAGACCTTCCAGAACCTGGTCCTGCGCCCGCGCGACCTGCCGTACAAGGTGATGTTCCCGGGCCCGACCGGCACCAACGCCGTGGAGTCGGCGCTGAAGCTGGCCCGCAAGGTCAAGGGGCGCGAGGCGATCGTGTCGTTCACCAACGCCTTCCACGGCATGTCGCTGGGCTCCCTGGCCGTCACCGGGAACGCCTTCAAGCGGGCCGGCGCCGGTATCCCGCTCGTGCACGGCACGCCCATGCCGTTCGACAACTACTTCGACGGCAGGGTCCCGGACTTCCTGTGGTTCGAGCGGCTGCTGGAGGACCAGGGCTCCGGTCTGAACAAGCCGGCCGCCGTGATCGTCGAGACGGTGCAGGGCGAGGGCGGCATCAACGTCGCCCGGCCCGAGTGGCTGCGCGCGCTCAAGGAGCTGTGCGAGCGGCAGGACATGCTGCTGATCGTCGACGACATCCAGATGGGGTGCGGGCGCACCGGGGCCTTCTTCTCCTTCGAGGAGGCCGGCATCGTGCCCGACATCGTCACCGTCTCCAAGTCCATCAGCGGCTACGGCCTGCCGATGTCGCTGTGCCTGTTCCGGCCGGAGCTGGACGTGTGGGAACCGGGCGAGCACAACGGCACCTTCCGCGGCAACAACCCTGCGTTCGTCACGGCCACCGCCGCCCTGGAGGCCTACTGGACGGACGGCTCGGCCATGGAGAAGCAGACCCGCGCCCGCGGTGAGCTGCTCGAGCAGTGGCTGATCTCGATCACCGAGGAGAACCTCGCGGACGTCAAGGAGTACCGGGGCCGGGGTCTGGTGTGGGGCCTGGAGTTCCACGACCCGCAGCGGGCCGGGCGGATCGCGCGGCGCGCCTTCGACCTCGGGCTGCTGATCGAGACGTCCGGCCCGCAGGGCGAGGTCGTCAAGCTGCTGCCTGCGCTGACCACCGCCCCCGAGGAGCTGGACGAGGGCATGAGCGTCCTCGCCCGCGCGGTCCGCGAGACCGCCTGACCACCGAGCGGCAGAACACCGGAACACCGGAACGCCGGAACGCCGGAACGCCGGAACGCCGGAACGCCGGAACGCCGAAAACAACGACGCAAGGAGGAACGCAGCACCGTGATCGTCCGTTCGTTCAAGGACATCGAAGGCACCGACCGGCATGTGAAGGCCGCGTCCGGTACCTGGGAGAGCAAGCGCATCGTCCTCGCCAAGGAGAAGGTCGGCTTCTCCGTGCACGAGACGATCCTGTACGCGGGTACGGAGACGTCGATGTGGTACGCCAACCACATCGAGGCCGTCGTCTGCGTCGAGGGCGAGGCCGAGCTGACCGACCGCGAGACCGGGAAGACCTACACGATCACGCCCGGGACCATGTACCTCCTCGACGGTCACGAGCGGCACACGCTCCGCGTCAAGGAGGACTTCCGCTGCATCTGCGTGTTCAACCCGCCCGTCACCGGTCGGGAGGACCACGACGAGAACGGCGTCTACCCCCTGCTCACCGAGCCCGAGGAGGTGTGAAGACCCCATGACCGACGTCACCGACCTGTACCCCACCCGCGGCACCACCGAGGTGACCACTCCCCGCCAGGACCCGGTCGTCTGGGGCTCCCCCGACACGCCCGGGCCGATCGACACGGCCGGCCTCCAGTCGTTCGAGCGCGACGGCTTCCTCGCCGTCGACCAGCTGATCACCGAGGACGAGGTCGCCGTCTACCGGCGGGAGCTGGACCGGCTGGTGAGCGACCCGGCGATCCGGGCCGACGAACGCTCCATCGTGGAGCCGAAGTCCAAGGAGATCCGCTCGGTCTTCGAGGTGCACCGGATCAGCGAGGTGTTCGCCGGGCTGGTGCGCGACGAGCGCGTCGTCGGGCGGGCCCGGCAGATCCTCGGCTCGGACGTGTACGTCCACCAGTCGCGGATCAACGTCAAGCCGGGCTTCGGGGCCAGCGGCTTCTACTGGCACTCGGACTTCGAGACCTGGCACGCCGAGGACGGCCTGCCGAACATGCGGACGGTGTCCGTCTCGATCGCGCTGACCGAGAACTACGACACCAACGGCGGCCTCATGATCATGCCGGGGTCGCACCGGACGTTCCTCGGCTGCGCGGGGGCCACGCCGAAGGACAACTACAAGAAGTCGCTTCAGATGCAGGACGCGGGCACGCCGTCCGACGAGGCGCTGACCGCCCTTGCCGGGCAGTACGGCATCAAGCTGTTCACGGGCCGGGCCGGTTCGGCCACCTGGTTCGACTGCAACTGCATGCACGGCTCCGGCGACAACATCACGCCGTTCCCGCGCAGCAACGTGTTCATCGTCTTCAACAGCGTGGAGAACGCGGCGGTGGATCCGTTCGCGGCGCCGGTACGGCGTCCGGAGTTCATCGGAGCGCGGGACTTCACTCCGGTGCGGTGAGACGAACCGGCCGGGGGTCCGGTGGTCGCCCCCGGAGGACACAGCATCGGAGCACGGGACTTCACCCCCGTGCGGTGAGACGAACCGGCCGGGGTCCGGGGGTCGCCCCCCGGAGGACACAGCATCGGAGCACGGGACTTCACCCCCATGCGGTGAGACGAACCGGCCGGGGTCCGGGGGTCGCCCCCCGGAGGACACAGCATCGGAGCACGGGACTTCACCCCCGTGCGGTGAGACGAACCGGCCGGGGTCCGGGGGTCGCCCCCGGAGGACACAGCATCGGAGCACGGGACTTCACCCCCGTGCGGTGAGACGAACCGGCCGGGGTCCGGGGGTCGCCCCCCGGAGGACACAGCATCGGAGCGCGGGACTTCACCCCGGTGCGGTGACCCGTGGGTGATACGGGTCGGGGCCTCCTCGTGTGGGACGGGAGGCCCCGGCCCGTGTCCGGATCCTGGTGGCGGTCTCAGCCGGCCAGCGCGTCCAGCAGTCGGTCGACGTCGGCGGGCGTGTTGTAGAGGTGGAACGCGGCCCGCAGATTGCCCGCGCGCTGGGATACCTCGATGCCCTTGGCGCTCAACTCGCCCTGGCGGGCGCCGAGTCCGGGCACGGCGACGATCGGGGAGCCCGGCGCCCGGACCGGTTCGTGGCCGAGGGAGCGCAGCCCGGCTCGGAAGCGGTCGGCGAGCGCGAGATCGTGGGCGCGTACGGCGGACACGCCGATCTCCTCGACGAGTTCGAGGGAGCGGCGGGCACCCGCGTAGCAGAAGAGTGCGGGACTCTCGTCGAACCGCCGTGCGGAGTGGGCGAGTTCCTCGACGGGGCCGTAGCAGCTGTCCCAGGGCCGCTCCCCCGCCACCCAGCCCGCGAACAGCGGGTCGAGGCCGCCGAGGTCGTCGGGGACGACCAGGAAGGCCACGCCCCGCGGGCACAGGAGCCACTTGAAGGCGACGGCGCTGACGTAGTCGTAGGCGTCCGCGTCGAAGTCCAGCCAGCCGGCGGCCTGGGAGGCGTCGACGTACACGCGCGCGCCGTGCTCGCGCGCGGCCGCGCGGACGGCGGGCAGGTCGGCGACGCGGCCGTCGGCCGACTGTGCGGCGCTCACCGCGACCAGGGCCGTGCCGGGCCGTACCGCCTCGGCGATCCGCTCCAGCGGTGCGCTGCGCACCTTCAGGTCCCGGCGGATGTGGAAGGGGTTCACCAGGGAGCTGAAGTCGCCCTCGGCGGTGAGGACTTCGGCGCCCTCGGGCAGTGCGGCGGCGATCAGCCCGGTGTAGACGGCGACGGAGGCGCCGGCCGCCACGCGCCGGTCCGGCACCTTCATCAGCCGGGCGAAGGAGGCGCGGGCGGCCTCGACGTCGGCGAACATGTCGGTCGGCTGCCCGGCGGCGGCCGCCGCCACGGCGGTGCCCAGGGCCGCCACGGTACGGGCGGGCAGGAGACCGAGTGTCGCGCTGTTCAGATAGGTGGTCTTCGGGGCGAACTCGGCGCGGACGAGGGTCTCGAAGGTTTCCATGGGTCCACTGTGCGGCCCGTCGCGGCCCCCGTCCATCGCGCGTTTCTGCGGAGTGCTCCGAAGGATTCCTTATGCGTCCGTCCCGACCTGCGGTTCGTCCTCGCCGCTCAGCTCCGCGGCACCGCGCATCCGTCCGGGCCGCAGGCGTCCCCGTCCGGGTCGCCGCCCTGGAGGAGGGTCAGCGGCGAGCGCTCGCCCCATGCCTGGGTGAGGGCCTGGGTGAAGACGTCGGCGGGCTGGGCACCGGAGACGCCGTACTTCCGGTCGAGCACGAAGAACGGCACCCCGGAGGCACCGAGTTGCGCGGCCTCCCGCTCGTCGGCGCGGACCTCGGCGGCGTAGGCGTCGGGGTCCGCGAGCACCTTCCGGACGGCGTCGGCGTCGAGCCCGGCGGCGACGGCCAGCTCCACCAGCCGCTCGTCGCCCTCGGTGAAGACGGACCGCTCCTCGGCGAAGTTCGCCCGGTACAGCGAGTCCAGCAGCTCGCTCTGCCTGCCGTGCTCCTTGGCGAGGTGCAGCAGGCGGTGCATGTCGAAGGTGCTTCCGTGGTCCCGGCCCCGGGTGCGGTACGCGAGCCCCTCGGCGGCGGCCTGCCGTCCCAGGTTCTCCTCGCCGTCGTGCGCCTGGGCCTCGCTCATCCCGTACTTCTTGGTGAGCATGGTGATCACCGGCTGCACGTCGTCCTTGGCCCGCCCCGGATCCAGCTCGAACGACCGGTGCACCACCTCGACCTGCTCCCGGTGCGGGAAGGCCGCGAGTGCCTTCTCGAAGCGCGCCTTCCCGACGTAGCACCAGGGACAGGCGATGTCCGACCAGATCTCGACGCGCATGCTCTCGGCTCTCTCCCGCTCGTACGGAAGCGGAGGTGGACGCCCTCCGCCGGGTCCGTGAACGTTCAATCAGCGCGTTTCATTCCCCCGTCACCGTGTAGCGCAGCCACAGATGGTGGCCGCCCTCGTCGGCGGGCCGCAGCGGATCCGGGGTCCAGCCCTGCCGGGCGTAGAAGCGCTGCGCCCGTTCGTTGCCGGTGTGCACTTCCAGGACGGCCGTCCGCCTGCCGTCGGTGCGCCACTGCTCGACGCAGGCCGCGTGCAGCGCCGTGCCGATGCCCGAGCGCCAGCGGCCGGGGTCGACGTGGAACTGGAACAGCATGACCGTGTCCGCGGGGCCGTCCGGTGGGGTGCGGAAGGAGGCGATGCCGACGATGCGGCCCTGGTCGACGGCGCACAGCACATGGCCGTCGGGGCGCGCGATGGCCTCGTGCCATCGCGCGGTCCAGTCGGCGTCGGCGTCCGGGACGCCGTCCGGGTAGTACGTGGACCGCGCTCGCACCATCAGGTCGGAGACGGCCTCCGCCTCGGCGGGTACGGCTGTACGGATCACCAGGCGTCCGCCCGCACTGTTGTCGATCATGCGAGGGAGGACGCGGAGGCCCGGCGATCCGGTTCCGTGCTGCGCGGGGTCAGCGCTCCAGGTGGCCGTTGAAGCGGCGGGGCAGCCCGAGCGGGTTGTCATCGCGCAACTCCGGCGGCAGCAGAGCCTCCGGGGCGTTCTGGTACGCCACCGGGCGCATCCACCGCTCGATCGCCGTACCGCCCACGGAGGTGGACGTCGAGGTCGTCGCGGGATAGGGGCCGCCGTGGTGCTGGGCGGGGGCCACCGCGACACCGGTCGGCCAGCCGTTGACGAGCACGCGTCCGGCGAGCGGGGTCAACCGGGCGAGCAGTTCGGCGCCGCGTCCCTGGCCGGCCGCCTCCTCGGTGGACAGGTGCACGGTCGCGCTGAGGTTGCCGGGCAGCCGCGACAGGACGGCCTCGGCCTCGGCCTCGTCCTCGTAGCGGGCCACCACGGTGACCGGGCCGAAGCACTCCTCCAGGAGCAGGTCGTGCTCCCCCTCGTCGGTGAGCTTCTCGGCCGGGACGGTCAGGAAGCCCGCGCTGACCGAGTGCTCGCCGCCGGCGCCCGGGGTGACCGGCGACTCGACGCCGGGCAGTGCGAAGCGCTCGGCGATGCCGGTGAGGAAGTTGTCGCGCATCCGGTGGTCGAGCAGGACGCCCGGGTCGGTGTCGCTGACGGCGTCGGTGAGCGACTTGACCAGGCCGTCGCCGGCGGCTCCGGACGGCACGAGGACCAGTCCGGGCTTCACGCAGAACTGCCCGACCCCCATCGTCATCGACCCGGCCAGCCCGGTCCCGATGGCCTCGGCCCGTTCGGCGGCCGCGGCCTCGGTGACGAGGACCGGGTTGAGCGACCCCAGCTCGCCGTGGAAGGGGATCGGCGCCGGCCGCGCGGCCGCCGCGTCGAACAGGGCCCGGCCGCCGCGTACGGAACCGGTGAAGCCGGCGGCCGCGACGAGCGGGTGCCCGACGAGTTCGACGCCCGCCTCGAAGCCGTGGACGAGACCGATCACGGCCTCGGGGACGCCGTGGTGCGCGGCCGCTCCGCGCAGCACCCTGGCGACCAGTTCGGACAGTGCCGGATGGTCGGGGTGGGCCTTGACGACGACGGGGCAGCCCGCGGCGAGCGCGCTCGCGGTGTCGCCGCCGGCGACCGAGAAGGCGAAGGGGAAGTTGGAGGCGGAGTAGACGGCGACGACCCCGAGCGGCACCTTGTAGCGGCGCAGGTCCGGGATCGGCGGGGCCGCGGTGGCGTCGGGGTGGTTGATGATCACGTCGAGGAAGGCGCCCTCGTCGACGATGTCCGCGAAGGCCCGCAACTGGTAGCAGGTCCGGGCCAGTTCGCCGGTCAGCCGGACCGGTCCGAGCGCGGTCTCGGCGTCGGCGGCCTCGACGAGCCGGTCCCGGGCCCCTTCCAGCCGGTCGGCGGCGGAACGCAGGAATGCCGCGCGGACGGCGCGGACGGCGAGCGCCCCGCGCGCCTCGTGCGCTGCCCGCACGACGGCGTCCACCTCCTGCGCTGTGGCCTCCACCGCAACCTGTTCCCGCTGCTTCCCGGTACGGGGGTCGACACTCCAGACTGGTGCTGCCACCGCGGATCCCTCCACATGTCTTGCCACGGTATCCGGCCGGTCCTTACGGTCGGCCGCATTCGGGTCACCACCAGGGCGTTCGATATACTGAACGCTGTCTCTGATGATGAATACACTGTCGGAGACTATATCTCCAGCTTCTCGTCGAACGAAGGGGTCCAGGGCGATGTCGGCAGGCGACGCAGGCGGCGGGGCGCAGGTCAAGTCCGCGGTACGGACCGTGGAGTTGCTCGAGTTCTTCGCCGGCCGGCCCGGTATGCACTCGCTGGCCGCGGTCCAGGAGGCCGTCGGCTATCCCAAGTCCAGCCTGTACATGCTGCTCCGCACGCTCGTCGAGCTGGGCTGGGTGGAGACCGACGCCACCGGCACGCGCTACGGCATCGGCGTGCGGGCACTGCTCGTCGGCACCTCCTACATCGACGGTGACGAGGTGGTCGCGGCGGCCCGTTCCACGCTGGACCGGCTGTCCGACGACACCACGGAGACGATCCACCTCGCCCGCCTGGACGGCACCAACGTCGTCTACCTGGCCACCCGCCAGTCGCAGCACTATCTGCGCCCCTTCACCCGGGTCGGCCGCCGCCTGCCCGCCCACTCCACCTCGCTGGGCAAGGCGCTGCTGAGCACGTACACGGACGAGCAGGTGCGCAAGATGCTCCCGGAGACGCTGCCCGCGCTGACCGAGCACACCATCACCGACCGCGAGCGGCTCATCGAGGAACTGCACCAGATCCGCGAGCAGGGGTACGCCGTCGACCGCGAGGAGAACACCCTGGGCCTGCGCTGCTTCGGTGTGGCGATCCCGTACCGCACCCCGGCCCGGGACGCGGTCAGCTGCTCGGTCCCGGTGGCGCGCCTGACGCCGGCGCACGAGCAGATGGTGAAGGATGCTCTCTTCGACGCCCGTGACCGACTGACGCTCGCCACCCGGAGGCTGTGACACATGGAGGTCATGCTCCGCGAGGTCCACGACAGCGATCTGCCGGTGTTCTTCCGGCAGATGAACGACCCGGAGGCGCTGCGGATGGCGGCCTTCACCCCGAAGGACCCGGCCGACCACGACGCCTTCGTGGCGCACTGGCGAAGGATGCGCGCCTCGTCCGTCGTGCTGCGCACCGTCCTGCTGGACGGTGACGTGGTCGGCAGCGCCGCCGTCTACGGGGAGCCGGGCGAGCGCGAGGTCACCTACTGGGTGGACCGCGCCTACTGGGGCCGCGGCGTCGCCACGGCCGCGCTGCGCGCCCTGCTGGCCGAGGTCCCGGAACGCCCGCTGTACGCGCGGGCGGCGGCGGACAACGCCGGCTCGCTGCGGGTGCTCGCCAAGTGCGGCTTCCAAGAGTCCGCGCGGGCCCGGGGGTTCGCCGAGGCGCGGGGCGAGGAGATCGACGAGGTGGTGCTGTCGCTGCGGGCCGACGCCGGGTGAACGCGCGAGCGCGCGTGACGTGCCCCGCCCGGCCTCGTGGAGCGGGCGGGGCACGTCATGTGCCCAGCGCCCCGACAGGCGACGTTCGCCCCGTCGCGACGCCCGGCACGCTCCCCCAAGCTCTTCGAGCAGGGGGACCCCCACTCGCCGCACCGGCCGGAAGCCCAAGTACGTCCAGTACGAGGACTTCCGGCCGGCACTCCCCCAAGCTCTTCGAGCAGGGGGGACCCCGGAGCACGCACCGGACGCCGCTCCTTGACGGGCAAACGATGCCTGCCGCGGCACTAGCCGACGAAGTACGTCGGGTTCGGCAGCTTGAAGGTGCGCTCGGCGTGGCCGCCGTCGAGGTCGGAGTACTGGTCGCCGAAGTTGGCGACGATGTCGTACCCGAGGTCCTCGATGTGCTTGCGGGTGCCGGCCTTGTACTGGACGGTCGTGCAGGTCCAGGCGCCCGGGGTGGCGCAGCCCTTCAGGTAGGACGGCGGGTTGGCCGCGTCCTTGAGGAACATGTGCGCGGCGTCGAGGTTGACGTCGGCGCCGATCTTCTTCAGGTTCTCCACGGCGGCGGAGCGCTGCGCCTCGCTCAGGCCGGAGTTGTAGAAGACCTCGACGCCCTTCTTCGCGGCGTACCGCACGAGTTCGGGGCTGCCGAAGACCGCGGGACGGTCGGCCTTGTTGACGTAGGCCGCCCAGGTGGCGCTGTTGTAGCCGTAGCTGTTCTTCTTCTCGTAGTCCAGGCTGAGCAGCAGCGTGTCGTCGATGTCGAAGACGACGGCCGGCTTGTTCTTGCCCTTGTGGTCCGCCTTGTCCGCCGCCTTGTCGATCCACTTCCTGGCGTCGGCGTCGATGCGCGCGAGGTCCTTGGCGTACGGGCTGTCCGGGGACGCCTGGTAGACACCGCCGGCGTCGAGCCTGGTGCCGTAGTAGGTGTCGATGTCCTGGGTGAGGAGCCCGATGTTGTAGGGCTCGTGGGTGGAGTTGGCGGTCGACTGACCCGCTGTGGCCGCACCGGCGCCGTAGATCACGGCACCGGTGAGGGCGCAGGTGGCGGCGAGGGCCGCGATACGCAGTGGCTTGTGCATGAGTCGCTTTCTACGCGCGTCACCCTCGGATGCGCGAGACCGTGCGGGGTACCTTTTGCCCGATCGATATCCGGCGTGGCCGACAATTCGCCTGCGCCACCCGCCGTTCACCTCGGCCGGTCACGCGCCGTCAGCGCCCCCGCCACGGCGTCCAGTCACCGAGGTACGCCTCCCGGGTCGCCGTCCGGGCCTCGGCGCGGGTGAGCTGGGGGCGGTCGGCCGGGTCGGTGATCCGCGCGCCGGGGCCGGAGTTGCGGTACTCGGCGAAACGCTGGCCCTGCCAGGGGTACGTGTCCGACATGTTGGCGTATGGCACGACCGCGTCGATGCCCGGGCCGAGCCAGGTGTCGCGGACGGTCAGCATCGGGCGGGCGGTCGTGTCCGAACTGGGCACCCAGGGACGGGCGAGCTTGTAGCCGCCGTCCGGGGCCCGGCTGGTGACGCGGCCGTGCGTGACCAGGTAGCCGCGCGGGTTGGCGGCCGCGGTGGAGGGCGCGAAGACGAAGCCGTACGGCGCCGCCGCCAGGTCGGTGCGGTCCAGCGCGCGGAAGTGGCAGTGCTCGAACACCGCGGTCGCCCGGCCGAAGACGAAGTCGACGTCGCCCTCGATGTGGCAGTGGGCGTAGTACTGGCGGGCGAAGGCGGACAGGGTCCTGGTGTCGGCGTACAGGGTGTCCTGGTGGCCCAGGAAGCGGCAGTGCCAGAACGCCGAGCGGTCGCCCTGCACCTTGACGGCGACGGCCTGGGTCCCGCCGACGCCGGGGTGGTCGGCGCGCAGCCAGTCGTTGGCGAAGGTGATCCGGTGGGCGGTGAAGCCGTCCGCCTGGACGGTCGTGGTGGCCGATCCGCTGGTGCCGTGGGTGCCGCCGTCGGGTGTGGGCGTGCCCGCCGCGTTGTCGTACACGATCGCCACGTCGCGGGCGTCGCCCGTGGCGCCGATCCAGGTCATGTCCGTGCGGGTGGCGTCCACCGAGACGGTCTCCCGGTAGGTGCCCGGCGCGAGGACCAGGGTCCAGCCACCGCCCGCCGCCGCGTTCACCGCGGCCTGCACCTGGGTGAAGTCGCCGCGGCCGTGCGGGTCGACGTAGAGGGTGCGCGGGGTGCGGCGGGCGGCCGGCGAGCCGTGGCGGCCGAACGGGTGCGGCCGGACGGCGGCCCCGGCGGGCGGGGCGGCCAGGCCGAGTGCGGCGCCGGCGGCGGCACCGGCGAGCAGCAGTCCCCTTCTGGACAGGCCCTTTCCGGGCCGTCCCCTTCCAGGCGGGGACGGCGGGGACGGGCTGAGGTGGGGCGAGGGCATGCGGGTGCTCCTTCGCGGTGCGGCGGGTCGGCGGCGGTGGCGGGCCGGGGCGGAGGGTGCGCCCCGGCCCGCCGGGAGCGGACGTCAGCGCAGACGGCCGGCGCCCGCCTGGTGGTCGACGATCCCCGGCAGTGCCTTCGGGTTGTCGATCCGGGTGCGCAGGGCCGGGGCCCAGTCCCCGCCCCGCTGGAGGATCTCGTCGGGGACCTGGGCGTTGTGCACGGCGATCAGGTCGGTGAGCCTGCCGTTGACGTAGTTGTGGGACTCGGTGACCGGCGAGTCCTTCCACTTCTTGAGGATCTGGCCCGCGCCGACCCCGCTCGCGAGCGTGAACGCGTTGTGCTCGGCGACGAGGTGGGACTCCATGCCGATGCCGAAGCTGTAGCCGTAGCCGGCGTTGGCCACGAAGTGGTTGTTGTAGGAGTCGACCTGCCCGAAGCGGACGCGCGGGGCCCGCTCGACGAGGTTCCTGAACAGGTTGTGGTGCAGGGTCACCTTCAGGTGGCCCCGGTCGACCGCGGCGGTGGACGCGCTGTCGCTGTTGCCGATAAGGATGGTCTTGTCGTGGTCCTCGAAGATGTTCCAGGAGACCGTCACGTAGTCGGCGCCCTTGACGATGTCCAGCTCGCCGTCGTGCTGCTCGAAGATCCGGCCGTAGTAGTACGGCAGGGTGCTGTTGGGGTGCTCGCCGTCGGTGAAGGTGTTGTGGTCCATCCAGACATGGGTGGAGCCGGTGATCACCGCGCTGTCGTACTCGGAGTTCCAGTTGCCGTCGGCGGTGTCGGTGGGGTCCCACTGCGGGAAGCAGTCCAGCGGGCTCTCCAGGGTGACGTTGCGGACGATGACGTTGTCCACGTTCTTGATCTGGAGGCTGGCGCCCTTGAAGCCCGCGTCCTTGCCGACGCCGACGATGGTGGTGTTGGCGGGGACGTTCGCCTTGATGTACTTGTCCTGGAGCGCGGCGGAGGCGCGGCGCAGGCCCTCGGGACTGTCGTCGGGCTCGCCGTCCAGGTTCCGGTCGCGCCCCCAGGTCTGGGGCGCGTAGGTCTCCAGGTAGGTGTCGAAGTCGTAGCCGGGCACCTCGAAGGCGGAGCAGCTCGGGCCGTCGGCGTCGATCATGCCCTTGACCTTGATGATCTTCGGCGCGCTGCCGCCGGCGGCGAGCGCGGCCTTGAAGCCGTCCCAGGTGGTGACGGTGTAGGTGTGGGCGGCGTCGGCCTTCGCGCCGCCGGTGGTGCCGGTGCCGTAGGAGCCCCAGCCGTCCTTGGCCGCGAGCACCTGGCGGGCGGTGTCGGGAGTGTGGGGCCCGGGAGCCGCGGCGGCGGTGCCGGTGACGGCGAGCACCAGGGCGGTGCAGCCCACGGCCGCAGTGATGACACGCTCATGACATTTCGGTGTGCGCACTGTACGGATCCTCTTTCCACGGAGAGCGGGACAAGAAGGGGCGCGGGGAACCGCGCACCCAGCCACGGACGGTCCGCGGCCCGGAACCGGCCTCAAGCCCCCGGACCGTCCGCCTTGGTCTCATCGGCCGGCGTCAGCCCTGGTTCTGCTTCCACTCGGCCTGCGCCTTGTTCAGCTGGTCGGCCAGCGTGTCCAGGAACTGCTTGGCGCTCATCTTGCCGAGCAGCACCTTCTGGAAGTTCGGCTCGTTGTCGGCCTTGGAGATGGTGTTCCAGTCGGGCAGGTAGTACGGCAGCTGGACGATCTTCGTGTCGGCCCCGTTCAGCGCCTCGGCCGCCAGCTTCGTCGGCTCGGCCTGCTGGATCCAGGCGTCCGCGGCGGCGTCGACGTTGGTGGGCACCTGCCCGGCGGACTCGTTGAACTTGGAGTTCTCCGCGGCCGAGGCGGCGAACTCGATGAACTTCCAGGCGGCCGCCTTGTTCTTGCTCGCCTTGAACAGGCCGATGCCGTCAACCGGGTTGGACACCTGCACCCGGGTGCCGTCGCCCAGCGTGGGGTTCGGGATGCCGCGGAACTTGTCCTTGCCGAGGGCACTCAGGTGGTCCTGGTACGAGCCCAGGTTGTGGCTCAGCATGCCGATGGTGCCGCTGTCCCACTGGGCGACCATCTTGGTGAAGTCGTTGTTGACGTCGGCGGACGGGGTGTCCTTCTTGTACAGCGCGACGTACTTCTCCAGCGCCGCCACGTTCTTCGGGTCGTTGACGGTGGTCTTGTCGCCGTCCCAGAACGAGGTGATGCCGGTCTGCCCGTACACCGCGTCCAGAGCCGGTGCGATGGAGCCCTCGCCGCCGCGGATGGTGAAGCCGAACTCGTTCTTGCCCTTGTTCGTGAGCTTGCCCGCGGCCTCGTAGAACTTGTCCCAGGTGGTCGGCGCGTCCAGGCCGGCCTTCTTGAACAGGTCGGTGCGGTACCACAGCGTGCCGTTGTTCACCGAGGTCGGCACGTGGTACAGGGTGTCGCCGCCGCCCGCCGCCTTGCTGACGCCGAGCACGTTCTCGCTGAGCTTGCCGTTCAGCTCGCTCTTCGCCAGTCTGCCGTCCAGCGGCTCCAGCGCCCCCTGGGCGGCGATCTCGGCGAGCATCGCGGTGCCCACGCCGCCGACGTCCGGCAGACCGCCGCCCTGGATGGCGGTGTCGTACTTGGACTGGGCGCTCGCGGCCGGGATTCCGACGTAGTTGACCTTGATGTCCGGGTACTTCTCCTCGAAGTCCGCGATGATCTGCTTCCAGACGTCGGTGCGCACACCGCCGTTGTTGTCCCAGAAGGTGATCTCGCCCTTGCCGGAGCCCTCGGAACCCTTGCTCTTCCCGGAGCCGCTGCCGTCGTCACCGCACGCGGTGGCGGTCAGCGCGAGCGCGGAACCCAGGACGACGGCCACGGCGGCGCGCCTGCTTCTACGGATGTTGATCTTCATTGATCGGCTCTCTTCTTCTGGATCCAACTCGGAGGTGGAGCTTGGGGCTTGAGGTCGGGGACTCGGGGACACTTTCGGTAAGCGCTTGCTGGAGGGGTGTGCCACGGCGGCTCCCGACCGAGGCGACGGCGGAGCGGGTTACTGCACGGTGGGGGCGGGAGGGTTCCCGACGAGCGGTTTCCTCATGACAGGGCCGCCTCGCGGGCCAGCTCCCCGGCCTCGTCCCGGCCGAGACGGCCGTCGGCGACGACGGTGACGATCCGGCGCAGGACGGTCTCGCCCGGCTCGATCGCGAGCCGCCGCTCGGCCGCCAGCGACGAGCCCACGCCCGGGTACTCCGCGGCCCGCACGAACCAGGCGTCCCGGCGGGTGGCGTCGGTGGCCCCGGCGAACACCAGCGTCCAGGTGCCGCCGACGAGCGCCAGCCAGTCGGCGCGGGTGCCGTGGGCCTCCGCCTCGCCGTCCCGGTCGGCGGTGAGGACGAGCGGGGGCCGATCCTCCTTGCGGGCCCGCCAGAAGAAGCCGCCGTACGCCGCACCGGGGCGTCCGTTGGTGGCGGGACTGCCGATCGACAGCGCCCGGGGGGTGACGTTGGTCAGGGCGAAGGTGAAGTCCAGGGCCCAGGCGGTGGCGGTGAGTCCGGTGGCCGCGACGGTACGGCGCTCGCGCAGCAGTTCACGGCCCGCGGCCACCCAGCGCAGCTCCTCCTCGAACCGGTCGGCCTCGCGCAGGGAGAAGCCGGTGTGCCGCTGGGCGCCGTGGTTGTCCAGCTCGGTCGGGCCCCGGTCGCGTACGAAGGTGCGCCCGCCCCAGAAGTTGTGCCCCTCGACGTCGGGAACGGCGACACCGACGCCGAGGTGGTGGAGGTGGTCGGCGGGGCCGAGTTCGGTGACCGCCGTGCCGGCCAGGGTGGTGACGGGGTGCAGATAGGGGCGCGGGGAGCGCCGGTCGGGCAGCTCGGGCCGGGTGACGTAGCGGGCGACCGGGCGGCCCGCCACACGCAGGACCGGGGAGTCCGTCATCCGACGGTCACCTCTTTCGGCGACGCCCAGTCGACGTCCAGCTCGGAGTAGAGGGAGAGGGTGTCGGCGACGGCCGCGACGAGTCCGTCGACACCGGGGACGATCCGGCGGTCCTCGTCGGCCAGGCGCCGCCAGAAGCCGGCCGGCAGCGCGCCGGGGTCGGGGGCCGTACGGATCGCCTCGACGACCCGCATGAAGGCGCCCGTGGACGCGGGCGGAACCAGCAGTCCGGCCCCGGTGGTCAGATGGCCGACCAGGTTCTCCAGCAGGTCGGTGCGACCGTACTCGAACTCCTCCGGACCGTAGCCGGCCCGCTGCAGCAGCACCCGGTCCTGCTTGTACCAGAAGGTGATCCGGCCGCTGCTGCCGTGCACCATGACGTACGGGTCGTCGGGGCGTTCGGCGCACAGGGTCGCCGCGACGGCGGCCGGGCCGCGCGGGGTCGTGACCCGGACGCAGCTGGTGTCGTCGGCCTCGATGGCGTTGGCCCGCCACAGCTCGGTCTCGATGCCGGTGACGTCCTCGGCGCGGGTGGCGCCGAGCAGGGCGAGCGCCGTGGACACGGCGTGCGCGAGGGGGTTGGTGAGCACCCCGTCGACCACGTCGACGCCGTTCAGACGGCGCCTGCCCGCCCAGGGCGCCCGTCGGTAGTAGGCCTCGTCACGTGCCCAGGCACCCGCCGCGCCGACCCCGGTGACCGTCCCGATCATGCCCTTCGCGACCAGCTCCCGGATCGCGGGCATCGCGTGCGAGCCCAGTGCCTGGAACCCGATCTGGCAGGCGACACCGGCCTCGGCGACCCCGTCGGCCATCCGGCGGAACTCCGCGTACGAGGGAGCGGGCGGCTTCTCCAGCAGGAGGTGGACGCCCCGCGCGGCGGCGGTGAGCGCCAGGTCGGTGTGGGTCGGGATGGGCGTGCAGATCACCGCGATCCGCGCGCCGGTGGCGTCCAGCAGGGCGCCGAAGTCGGCGGACTGGGCCGGTGTGCCGAGACCGCCGGGGATCTCGTCCTCGGCCAGCGGAGTCAGCTCGCAGATGCCCACGAGCCGTACGAGGCCCATGTCCTGGAGCCGGCGGATGTTGTCCAGGTGCCAGCGGCCGTGACCGCGGGCACCGGCGAGCACGACCGGCAGCGGCGTGGTGGCGTCCGTCGGTGCGGTGGTCGCCGTCGGTGGCGTGGTGGCCGTCATCCCTTCACCGCCCCCGCGCTGAAGCCGGTGATCAGCCACTTCTGGATGAAGGCGAACACGATCACCACGGGGACGGCGGCGACGATGCCGCCCGCGGCCAGCGCGCCCAGGTCGACGCTGTCCGCGCTCATCAGGGTGTTGAGGCCGACCGGGATGGTCTGCTTGCTCTGGTCGGAGAGGAACATCAGCGCGAACAGGAAGTGGTTCCAGGCGTGCACGAAGGCGAAGGAGCCGACGGCGATCAGCCCGGGCCGCAGCAGCGGCAGGACGACGATCCGGAAGGCGGAGAAGCGGTTGCAGCCGTCCACCCAGGCGGCCTCCTCCAGGGACGGGGGCACGTTCTTGATGAAGCCGCTGATCAGGATCATCGACAGCGGCAGCTGGAAGACGGTCTCGGCGACGATGACGCTGCCCAGCGAGTTGATCATCGACAGCTTGGCGAAGATCTGGAAGAGCGGGACCAGCAGCAGCGCGCCGGGCACGAACTGCGAGCAGAGCAGCGCGAGCATGAAACCGCGCTTGAGCCGGAAGTCGAACCGGGCGAGCGCGTAACCGCCGGCCAGGGCGACGACCGTGGTGAGGACCAGGGTCGCGACGCCGACGAGCACGCTGTTCTGGAAGTAGAGGCCGAAGCTCCGCTCGGTCCAGACCTTCTCGAAGTGCTCGAAGGTCATGGGCCAGGGCACGAGCGAGGTGGAGCCGGCCGGGCGCAGCGCGAACAGCAGGATCCAGTAGAAGGGGATCAGGGTGAAGAGCAGGTACACGGACAGCGGCAGATAGATGTGCCAGCGCGGGACCTCGTCCCAGGCGCGGCGCCCGCCGCGGGGCCGGGCCGGCTCGGACACCACTCGCTCCGGCGCGGGCGCGATCTCGGTGATCACTTCTCACCTCCGAACTTGCTCAGCCGCAGATAGACGATCGAGCAGAAGAGCAGGATGACGAACGCCACCGTGGTCAGGGCGGACGCGTAGCCGAAGTTGTGGGCGTCGACGCTGGTGTTGGCGATGTAGAGCGGCAGGGTGGTCGTCTCGCCGGCCGGTCCGCCGCCGGTGAGGGTGTAGAGCAGGTCGACGTTGTTGAACTCCCACACCGCGCGCAGCAGCGTGGACAGGACGATGGCGTCCTTCAGATGGGGCAGGGTGATGTGCCAGAACTGCTTGAGCCGGCTCGCCCCGTCGACCTCGGCAGCCTCGTACAGGTCGTGCGAGACGGACTGGAGGTCGGCGAGGATGAGGATGGCGAAGAAGGGCACCCCGCGCCACAGGTCGGCGACCACCGCCGCCGGGAACACGGTGGAGGTGTCCGACAGCCAACTGGTGCCGTAGGAACCGATGCCCATGTCGGCGAGATAACGGGTGAGGCCGGTCTGGGAGTTGTAGAGCAGCACCCAGATCGCGGAGGTGAGCACGCCGGAGACGGCCCACGGGGAGAACACCAGGGCCCGGCCGAGCGCGCGGCCCACGAAGGTCTGGTTGACGATCAGGGCGAGGGCGAGTCCGAAGAGCAGTTGCAGCCCGACCTCGACGACCACCCACTTGGCGCTGAAGATCAGCGTGTCCCAGAACTGGGGGTCCTGGGTGAAGGCGTGGACGAAGTTGTCGAAGCCCGCGTATCCGTTCCGCCACGGCTTGGTGGGGTTGTAGTTCTGCAGGCTGTAGTAGAAGACGCTGAGCACCGGGTAGGCGATGAAGCCCAGCATGAGCAGGGCGGCCGGGGCGATCAGCAGGTACGGAAGCCTGCGCGGCGTGGCGGAGGCACGGCGCCGCCGGGGTGGCGCGGGCGGTTTCGCCACGGCTGCGGCTTGGGCCATGACTGTTCTCCGTTCGCAGTGGGGCAGTACAGCGGTCCATAGGAAGCGCTTGCTACGTACACGTGGGTGAAGCGCTTCGGCGGAGGGGGCGGGTGGGGTGGTCGGCTCGGGGGGGTGGCGCCCGGTTCCGGGCGGGGCCGGCTATCCGGCGTACGGGTCCGGCACCTTCCCGGGCCGGGCCAGGAACTCGAAGTCGCAGCCGGTGTCGGCCTGGGTGATCTGCTCGGAGTACAGGGCGCCGTAGCCGCGCTCGTAACGCGCGGGCGGCGGCGTCCACTCGGCCCTGCGGCGCTCCAACTCCTCGTCCTCCACGCGGAGTCGGAGAGTGCGGGCCTCGACGTCGAGGGTGATCGGGTCGCCCGTGCGCACCAGCGCCAGCGGTCCGCCGACATGGCTCTCGGGGGCGACGTGCAGCACGCAGGCGCCGTAACTCGTGCCGCTCATGCGGGCGTCGGAGATCCGGACCATGTCCCGCACGCCCTGCTTGAGCAGGTGATCGGGGATGGGCAGCATGCCGTACTCGGGCATTCCTGGTCCGCCCTTGGGGCCGGAGCCGCGCAGCACGAGCACGCTGTCGGCGGTGATGCCGAGCGAGGGATCGTTGATGGTGCGCTGCATGGTCCGGTAGTCGTCGAAGACGACGGCGGGTCCGGTGTGCTTGAGCAGGTGCGGCTCGGCGGCGATGTGCTTGATGACGGCGCCGTCCGGGCAGAGGTTGCCGCGCAGCACCGCCACGCCGCCCTCGTCCGCGACCGGGTTGCCGCGGGGCCGGATCACGTCGTCGTCGTGCACCTGCGCGCCGGCGATCTGCTCGCGCAGGGTGTCGTACGACACCGTCGGCCGGTCCAGATGGAGCAGGTCCGGGATGCGGGAGAGGAAGCCGGGCAGGCCGCCGGCGAAGTGGAAGTCCTCCATGAGGTACTTCCGGCCGCCGGGGCGGACGTTGGCGAGGACCGGGACGGTGCGGGCGACGCGGTCGAAGTCGTCGAGGGTGAGCCGGATGCCCGCGCGGCCCGCCATGGCGATCAGATGGATCACGGCGTTGGTGGAGCCGCCGAGCCCGAGGACGGTGGTGACCGCGTCCTCGAACGCCTCGCGGGTCAGGATCTCGCTCAGCTTCCGGTCCCTGCGGACCAGTTCGACGATGGTCATGCCCGCCCTGGCCGCCATCCGGTCGTGCCCGGAGTCCACCGCCGGGATGCTGGAGGCGCCGGGGACGGTCACGCCGAGGGCCTCGGCGGCCGCGGTCAGCGTGGAGGCCGTGCCCATGGTCATGCAGTGGCCGGGCGAGCGGGCCAGGCCGCTCTCCAGCTCGGCCATCTCGCAGTCGCCGATCAGGCCGGCCCGCTTGTCGTCCCAGTACTTCCACATGTCGGTGCCGGAGCCGAGGACCTCACCCCGCCAGTGGCCGGGCAGCATGGGCCCGGCGGGCACGAAGACGGTGGGCAGGTCGACGCTCGCGGCGCCCATCAGGAGGGCGGGGGTGGACTTGTCGCAGCCGCCCATCAGGACGGCGCCGTCGACCGGGTAGGAGCGCAGCAGCTCCTCGGTCTCCATGGCGAGCATGTTGCGGTAGAGCATCGGGGTCGGCTTCTGGAAGGTCTCGCTGAGCGTGGAGACCGGGAACTCCAGCGGGAAGCCGCCCGCCTGCCACACCCCGCGCTTGACCGCCTGGGCGCGGTCGCGCAGGTGGACGTGGCAGGGGTTGATGTCGGACCAGGTGTTGAGGATCGCGACGACCGGCTTGCCCAGGTGCTCCTCCGGCAGGTAGCCGAGCTGGCGGGTGCGGGCGCGGTGGCTGAAGGAGCGCAGGCCGTCGGTGCCGTACCACTGGTGACTGCGCAGATCCTCCGGGCGCCGGTCGCTCGGCCGGGCAGTCATATCGACCACCCGGCGGCGATGGCGGCGACCTCGGCGCGTTCGCTCTCCGGTAGCGGCTTGCTCGGCGGGCGCACGTCCCGGCGGCACAGGCCGAGCGCGGCGAGGGCCTCCTTGACGACGGTGACGTTGTTCGCCGACCCGTTGGCCGCGCGCAGCTCCTCGAAGCGGCGGATCCGCTCCCAGACCTTCATCGCGGCCGGGTAGTCGCCGGCCCTGAGCGCCTGGAGCATGCTGACGGAGACGGCCGGGGCGACGTTGACCAGGCCGGAGGTGAAGCCGGTGGCGCCGGCGGAGAAGTAGGAAGGGGCGTAGGGCTCGGCGAGGCCGGCGACCCACACGAACCTGTCCAGGCCCGCGTCCCGGGCGAAGGCGCCGAAGCGGGTGGCGTCCGGTACGGCGTACTTGACGCCGATGACGTTCGGGCAGGCGTCGGCGAGTTCGGCCAGGCGGGCGCCGGGCAGCTGGGCGTTGCGGATGTAGGGGACGACGCCCAGCTCGGGCACGGCCTCGGCGATCGCGCGGTGGTAGTCGACCCAGCCGCCCTGGGAGACGTAGGGGTGCACGGGCTGGTGGACCATGACCATCTGCGCGCCCAGCTCGTGGGCCTGCCGGGCGGAGGCGACCGCGGTGGGCACGTCGTGGCCGACGCCGACCAGGATGTCCGCCCGGTCCCCGGCCTCCTCGACGGTCATCTCGGTGACCTGCTGCCGCTCCTGAGGGGTGAGGGCGTAGAACTCGCCGGTGTTGCCGTTGGGTGTGAGGGTCGTGATGCCGCCGTCGAGCAGACGACGCAGCAGGGCCCGGTAGGTGGCGCTGTCGACGCCGCCGTCCTCGGTGAACGGGGTCACCGGGATCGCCACCACGTCGGCCAGGGCCGCCCGCTGGGTCTCGAACGCCGTTGTCATGCCTGACCGTCCTCTCCCTGGGCCTTCGACTCCGCTGAGGGGAAGGCCCGTTGCACGAACGACGCGATGTGGGCGTGGAGGGCGCGGGCCGCGCCGTCGGCGTCGCCCTCCAGGGCGAGCCGCAGGATCTCCCGGTGCTCGGTGGCCTCCCGGTCCCAGGAGGGGTCGGCGGACCAGGCGACGGCGGAGACGAGGGCGGCCTGGTCGCGGACCTCGTCGAGCATCCGGCCGAGCAGCGGGTTGCCGCAGGGCAGGTAGAGGGCGCGGTGGAACTCGCGGTTGGCGAGGGAGCGTTCGGCGGTGTCGGCGGCCTCGGCGGCCTGCTTCAACGCGTCGCGGGCGGCGTCCAGGGAGGCGCCGCGGCGCACCGAGCGCCTCAGCGCCTCCGGCTCCAGCAGCAGCCGCACGTCGTAGACCTCGCGTGCCATGTCCGCGTCCACTTCGCGCACCGTGACGCCCTTGTACTGGTTCATCACGACCAGTCCGGTGCCGGCCAGGGTCTTGAGCGCCTCGCGCACCGGGGTCTTGGACACCCCGAACTGAGC
This sequence comes from Streptomyces sp. NPDC001231, assembly GCF_042896885.1. Lineage (NCBI taxonomy): Bacteria > Bacillati > Actinomycetota > Actinomycetes > Kitasatosporales > Streptomycetaceae > Streptomyces > Streptomyces sp. NPDC001231. The sequence goes on along the minus strand of NZ_JBIAXS010000002.1, from coordinate 260,522 downwards.
GGCGAGCTCGGTCTCGACCAGGGCCTGACCGGGCGTCAGCCGCCCGGTCAGGATGCGGTGTTTGATCGCCTCCAGCACGACCTGCGTGCGGGAGGGGATCGGCGTGGGCACAGAGGTCATGCGCGCCTCTCGGATCTCGTCGATCACATCACGGCTCGGATCGCGAGTTCCTGATCTCGCGTATCGCGTCTCATATATGACGTACGAAGTACGACGCGATGAAGGTAAGAGGGGCCCGGGGTTTCGTCAATGCCTCCGGCACAGGAATTTCGCGCCGAGGAACGACGGGTGCGGGGCGGGCGAATGCGGCGGCGGGTGAGGGGTGGTGAGGCGCGTCGGGTGTTCGCCTTCGCGATCCGGTTCGGCTGGGATGTCGACGGCCGGCGGCCGACCACGGACCGCTGAGAACCGTGCCCGCAGTCCGTGGGCCTGCCTCCGCGCCATGGGCGACGACGCACGTGGCAGGTCTGTCTCGCGCGGAAATCGGGCGCCGGGCGGCATGAAGAGGCCCCGCGGCCGCTGCGTGCGGTCGCGGGGCGTGAGGACCGGGATCAGAGCGGCCGAAAGCGTATGCCGCCGCAACTCCGTGAAGATCGGCTCGTGTTCGGACCGGTTCTTGCCGGCCCTCGGCCGTTCAGGGCTTCCAGCCGGGATCGCGGCCGCTCAGGCCCACCGCCCGGTCGAGCAGCGGAGCGTCCTCGGGGACGGGGACGACGGATCCGAACGGGCCGTTGCCCCGGTTCGGGTCGTCGGCCGCCGCGCGCAGGAAGCCGTACGACGCCCGCAGTGCGGCGGGGTCGGGCTCGTAGTCCTGGCCGGTGGCGCGGGCCAGGTCCCAGCCGTGGACCACCAGCTCGTCGGCGGCCACCGCCCCGGCGACCCGGCCCGGCAGGTCCACGCCGCCCGCGCGGGTCATGCCGGTCCAGGCGGCCGGGTCGCGCCAGACCTCGGCCAGCTCGTCGAGGGCCTTGGGCAACTCCTCGCGCCAGCCGGGGCCGATGTCGGGTGCGGCGGCGTCCGGGCTGGTGTCGGTCGTGGCGCCCAGCTCCTTGCGGCCGGCGTCCCGGAAGGCCACCGCCAGGCCGATCAGGTGCCCCAGCAGGTCGCGCACCGCGTAGTCCGGGCACGGTGTCACCGCGCCGAGCTGCTCCTCACGCACACCCTCGGCCAGCCGCGCCACGAGACGGGCCTGCGGACCGAGATCGAGGATCGTGTCGGTCATCGCTCCTCCACTCTTGCTCTCACGTACAGAGGGTGGACCGCCGCGGCCCCCAAAACTCATCGCCCGCACGACACGGCGCTTCGGCGACCGGGGACCCGGCTCCCCCATCGGCGCTGACCGCCCACGCCGGACGGACTCCCCCGCCACACGACCGCCGGTACCCGACCACACCCCCGCAGCACGACCGACGACTCCCGGCGGAACTCCGCCCGACCGGAACTCAACACCCGCGCACCACCGCACCCCGGCGGCCAGGGCCCATGCCGGGCCCTCGCTCACCCACCGACGCCGGCCGCCCGCCGCGAACCCTCCCGGAACGGGACCGCCGGTACCCGGCCACGCCCCGGCGGCACGACGGCCGCAATCCGGCCCGACCGGAGCTCAACACCCGCGCTCAGGCCCCCCACCGACCCGAGCCACCCGCCACGGACGGGCTCCCCCGCCACACGACCGCCAGTACCCGCCCACGCCCCCGTGACATGACCGACGACCACCGGTGGATTATCGGTCGGGCAGGCTCGGGCTCTACGGCATCCGACGGATCCGTGGGGTGGGGCCTTAGGGCGACGATCGGGCGGTATGACGACTGAATGGACCCTGGTTCGGGTGCTGCGGGACCGCGCCGCGGGGGTGTGTCTGGCCGCTGTGGTGGTGTCCGGTTTCGGCACGTCGGCGCTGTGGCTGGCCTCAGGTGTGTGGGTGAAGGACCTCACCGGCTCGAACGGGCTGGCCGCGCTGTGCCTGCTGGCGATGTGGGCGCCGACCCTGGCCGGCCCGGCCCTCGGCACGCTCGCCGACCGCGTCCGCCGCGGCCCCCTGCTGATCGCCGCGAACCTGCTGCTGGCGGTGCTCCTGCTCGCCCTCCTCACTGTCGACTCCCCCGGCCGCGTCTGGGTGCTGTACGGGGTGCTGTTCCTCTACGGCGCCACGGGCGTGGTGGAGGACGCGGCGCAGTCGGCGCTCGTCGCCACCGCCGTCGACCCGAAGCTGCTCGGCGACTTCAACGGGCTGCGGATGACCGCCAACGAGGGCATGAAGCTGCTGGCCCCGCTGGCGGGCGCGGGCCTGTACGCGGCGTACGGCGGCCGCTGCGTGGCCCTGCTCGACGCGGCCACGTTCCTGCTCGCCGCCGGTCTGTACGCGCTGCTGCGGGTCCGTGAGGACAAGCCCCGCCGACCCGGGGGCTCCTGGCGCGCGCAGACCGCCGAGGGCGCCCGCCATCTGTGGTCCCACCCGGGGCTGCGGCCCCTGGTGCTGGCCGGCGGCGCCACGATGCTGTTCACCGGCGTGACCGGCGCACTGATCTACGCCGTCGTCGACAGCCTCGGCCACGCGCCCGCGTACGCCGGGGTGCTGTACGCCGTCCAGGGCGCCGGTTCGGTGGCGATCGGCCTTGCCTCGGGCACCGCCCTGCGCCGCCTGGGCAGCCGCCGCTTCGCGGCCTTGGGCATCGCCCTCACGGCGGCCGGCGTGGCCCTGCGCGCGATCCCGTCCGACCCGCTGGCCCTGGTCAGCAGCGCGGTGAGCGGCGCCGGACTGCCGTGCGTACTGATCGCCGCGTTCACCGCCGTACAGCGCGAGACACCGGCAAAACTGCTCGGCCGGACGTCCGCCACCGCGAACGCGCTGCTCTTCGTCCCCAACGTCGTCGGCCTGGCCGCGGGTGCCGCCCTGGCCGGCGCCGCCTCCCTCCCGGTGCTCCTGACCCTCTTGGCCCTGGGACTGCTGGCCACGTCACAGTTCCTGCTTCACAGGCCCCGCAACGCCGACCGCACCGCCGCCAAGTCGCCGTCCGACGCCAACCCGGCGTGATAGAGCCGCAGTTCCGTCGCCCCCAGGTCGCGTGCCCGGGCGATGTCCCGGCCCAGGGTGGCCGGGCTGCCGCCCATGCCGGAGACGATCGTGAAGTTGGCGGCCAGGACGGCGTCCCGACGGCCCTGTTCGGCGAACGGGGTCAGTGGGCCGGAACCGCCCGTGCAGGGGACCACCACGCCGTCCGCCACGGACAGGATGTGGGCGGGGTCGACACCGGCGTTGGCGCCGCAGTGGTAGGACACCGGGTCGGCGTGCAGCAGGACCTGGAAGCCGTCGGGGGCCGCCGCGCGGACCGCCGCGACCGCCGCCTCCTGGAGGGTGCGGGCGGTGTGGTCGCGCCATGCGCGGGTGGCGTCCGCCCTGGTCTCGCCGAGCAGTTCCACCACACCGGCCCAGCCTCCCCTGGTCTCGCCTTCGCTCGACCGGGCGGCACCCCCACCGGAGGGCGTCCCCTGCCACACCGGTTCCAGCGCGCTCCGCACGGCCCGCGCCAACGCTTCCGGGTCCAGGCCCTGTTCGCCGTAACCGGCACGGCAGGCGGGGCAGAAGCACAGGGACATCAGGTACTGCCCGGCGTCCCCGAGACCCACCCCGGCGGTCTTGTCGTGGGCGTGCAGATGGGCGAGCCCGTACCAGCCGAGGGACTCCAGCTCGGTGCCGCGCGCCCCGGGCCGGACGGCCGCCTCGGCGGCCAGCTCGGTCAGGTACGCGCGCGTGGCGGGCTGGGCGACGCACGGCGCCCACGGGTAGCGGTCGCCGTAGGCGTTGACGACGGAGGTGTCCGGATGCTCGGCGCCCAGGCGGGAGTTGTGCGCGAGGACGACCCAGGTGTGCACCTCGAGACCGGCCTCGGCCAGGGCCGCCGCGGCCTCGCCGTACGCGTCGCCGGGTGCCCAGTCGCCGGCCGGGTACGGGCGCAGCGTCCGGCCCGCCCAGCGGTCGTCCACCGGGTACAGCACGGCGGCGTGCTCCGCGGTGACCACGCGGTGGCGCGGGTGGCGGGGGGTCAGCGCGCGCGTGGAGTGGTAGGCGGCGGCGAGCGTCACCTGCTCCGCTCCGAGGGCGGCCAGGCGGCCGGGCGCCTCGGGGTCGCCGTTGACGTCCCAGGGATAGACGAAGGCCGAGGTCTTCACGCTTCCTCCTCGTCGAGCAGCACGCTGCCGCGCTCGATCAGCCGGGCGAGTGCATGTTTCTGAGCAATGTCCACGTTCATGAACGCGATCACGTTAGGAGCCCCCATTCGGGCAGGTCAAGCGCGCAAACCGGCAACACAGGAGCGGATTTCGCGAGTTCACGACACACTTGACGGGGTACGGACACTGTTCATAGCGTGTCCATCCATGTGAATCGTATCCATACACAGGAACAACCCTTACAAGGAGACCGAGGATGTCCGCTCCCCGCACCGTTCTGCTCACCGGCGCCGCCGGCGGGCTCGGCACCCTGATGCGGGGCCTGCTGCCCGAGTACGGCTACGAACTGCGCCTGCTGGACATGCGGCCGATCGAGGGCGAGCCGGACGCGATCGTCGCGGACCTCTCCGACCGGGACGCCCTGCGCGAGGCCGTCCGGGGCGTCGACGCGATCATCCATCTCGCGGGCATCTCCCTGGAAGCCCCCTTCGAGAAGGTCCTCAAGGCCAACATCGAGGGCACCTACCACCTGTACGAGGCGGCCCGCGAGGAGGGCGTGCGGCGGATCGTCTTCGCCTCGTCCAACCATGTGGTGGGCCACACCCCGCGCCCCGGCCCCGGCGAGCCGCTTCTGCCGATCGAGACCCCGCGCCGCCCGGACACCTTCTACGGCCTGTCCAAGTCCTTCGGCGAGGACCTCGCCCAGCTCTACTGGGACAAGCACGGCCTGGAGACCGTCTCGGTGCGCATCGGCTCCTGCTTCCCCGAGCCGACCAGCGTGCGGATGCTCTCCATGTGGATGAGCCCCGCCGACGGCGCCCGCCTCTTCCACGCGGCCCTGACCGCCGAGAACGTGGGCCACACCGTCGTCCACGGTTCCTCCGCCAACACCCGCCTGTGGCTGGATCTGACCAGCGCGCGGGCGCTGGGCTACGAACCGCGGGACGACTCGGAGCAGTACGCCGAGAAGCTGATCGCCGAGCAGGGTGAGCTCGACCCGGACAACAAGGCCCATGTGTACATCGGCGGCCCCTTCGTGACGGACCCGCCCATCTGGCCGTACTGACGCGGCGGAAAAGCGACGCAGCCGAGGGCGGGCGGGCACCGAACGGGCCCGCCCGCCCTCGTATTCGGGCATCGATGCTGCCCGTTCCCACGCCCTGGAACTCCCCCCTGCAGGTCCGAGGCGGGCACCACCCGAGCCGAACGGGCGTAAACGGACAGAAGCGAACCCAAAACAAGCCTGGTCAGAACCGCGCACCCGCTGTAGAACATCCGGCAAGGGCCGCACCGGGCCCGAACGGGCATCGAAACCAGGAAGCGGGTGGTCGACCCATGAGCCACGGGACGGCCGAGGAGCGCCAGCGCGAGATCGTGCGGTTGGCGCGTGCCACCGGATCGGTCGACGTCACCGCGCTCGCCGCCGACCTGGGTGTGGCGAAGGAGACCGTACGACGGGACCTGCGCTCCCTGGAGGACCACGGTCTGGTGCGCCGTACCCACGGAGGCGCCTACCCCGTGGAGAGCGCCGGCTTCGAGACCACCCTGGCCTTCCGCGCCACCAGCCACGTACCCGAGAAGCGCCGGGTGGCGACCGCCGCCGCCGAACTGCTCGGGGACGCCGAAACGGTCTTCGTCGACGAGGGCTTCACCCCGCAGCTCATCGCCGAGGCCCTGCCCCGGGACCGGCCGCTGACCGTGGTCACCGCCTCCCTGCCGGTCGCGGGCGCGCTCGCCGAGACCGGCACCATCTCCGTGCTGCTGCTCGGCGGCCGGGTCCGCTCCGGCACCCTCGCCACCGTGGACCACTGGACGACGAGGATGCTGTCCGGTTTCGTCATCGACCTGGCGTTCATCGGCGCCAACGGCATCTCCCGCGAGCACGGTCTGACCACGCCCGACCCGGCGGTCAGCGAGGTGAAGGCGCAGGCGGTCAGGGCCGCGCGCCGGGTGGTGCTCGCGGGCGTCCACACCAAGTTCGGGGCGGTCAGCTTCTGCCGGTTCGCCGAAGTCGGCGCGTTGGAGACGATCGTGACGAGCACCCTGCTCCCGGCGACCGAGGCACACCGCTACTCCCTGCTCGGGCCGCAGGTCATCCGGGTCTGACCGCCGAGCCGCCCGGCCTCCCTCGGAACCTCACCCTTCACCCGCGCCGCGAGGCGCCCTCGTTCCCCGCAAGTCCCCATTGGTGTCAACATCTCCTGGAGTACCCATGCCAACCCAGAGCCGACGCTCACCACGGACCCTCTTCGCCGTGGCGGCAGCAGGGGCGCTGATCGCTCCGCTCGCCGCCTGCTCGGGCGCCGGCGGGTCCGGATCCGCCGGTGACAGCTCCGTCAACGTCCTGATGGTGAACAATCCGCAGATGGTGGAGCTGCAGAAGCTGACCGCCGCCCACTTCACCAAGGACACCGGCATCAAGGTGAACTTCACCGTCCTGCCGGAGAACGACGTCCGCGACAAGATCAGCCAGGACTTCGCCAACCAGGCCGGGCAGTACGACGTCGCCACCCTGAGCAACTACGAGATCCCGATCTACGCCAAGAACGGGTGGCTGCACCCCCTGGACGCCTACGTCGAGAAGGACACCGCCTTCGACCAGGCAGACATCCTCCCCCCGATGACCCGGGCGCTCACCGCCGAGGACGGCAAGCTGTACGGGGAGCCGTTCTACGGCGAGTCCTCCTTCCTGATGTACCGCAAGGACGTCCTGGAGAAGGCGGGCTTGACCATGCCGGACAAGCCCACCTGGAAGCAAGTCGCCGACCTGGCCGCCAAGATCGACGGCTCCGGCATGAAGGGCATCTGCCTGCGCGGACTGCCGGGCTGGGGCGAGGTCATGGCACCGCTGACCACGGTGGTGAACACCTTCGGCGGCACCTGGTTCGACAAGGACTGGACCGCACGCCTGGACTCCAAGGAGTTCAAGGAGGCCACCCAGTTCTACGTCGACCTGGTCCGCAAGCACGGCGAGGCCGGTGCCGCCCAGTCCGGCTACGCGGAGTGCCTGAACAACATGACCCAGGGCAAGACGGCCATGTGGTACGACGCCACCGCCGGAGCCGGCTCGCTGGAGGCCGACGGCTCTCCGGTCCAGGGCAAGATCGGCTACGCCCCGGCCCCGGTCGAGAAGACCGAAGGCTCGGGCTGGCTCTACACCTGGGCGTGGGGCATCCAGAAGGCGTCCAAGAACTCCGAGAACGCCTGGAAGTTCATCTCCTGGGCCTCCAGCAAGGACTACGAGAAGCTCGCCGGCGAGAAGGCCGGCTGGTCCAACGTCCCGGCCGGCAAGCGTGCCTCGACCTATGACATCCCGCAGTACCGCAAGGAGGCCGCCGCGTTCGCGGACGTCACCCGGGACGCCATCGCGAACGCCAAGCCCGAGGACCCGGGCGTGCAGCCCCGGCCCGCGCCCGGCATCCAGTTCGTCGGCATCCCCGAGTTCACCGACCTGGGCACCAAGGTCTCCCAGGAGATCAGCTCCGCCATCGCCGGACGCCAGTCGGTGGACAGCGCCCTGAAGAAGGCCCAGAAGCTCGCCGAGGCCGTCGCCGAGAAGTACGAGGGGTCATGACCTTGACGTCACCGGCCCGCGCCGCCGCCGTCTCCGGACGGCCGGCGGCCCGGCGCCCAAACCGCTTGCACGCCTGGGCCACCCGGGCGCCCCTGCTGCCGGCGCTGCTCTTCATGATCGTCGTCACCCAGCTGCCCTTCGTGGCCACCCTGGTGATCTCGTTCCTCGACTGGAACGCGCTCTACCCCGACCGGCGCCGCTTCGCCGGATTCGCCAACTACGGCAAGGTGCTGAGCGACGCCGACCTGCGCAGTTCGGTGTGGACGACCATCCTGCTGACCGTCACCGTGGTACTGGTCAGCCTGGTGCTCGGCCTACTGCTTGCACTGCTCCTTGACCGCCGTTTCCGCGGCCGGGCCGCCGTGCGCACCATGCTCATCGCGCCGTTCCTGCTGGTGCCGGTCGCCGCCGCGTTGATGTGGAAGCACCTGCTGTTCAACCCGGAGTACGGGCTGTTCAACGGCATCCTGCACGCCATCGGCGGCGACGGGGCGGTTCAGCCGGACTGGATCTCCGAGATGCCGCTGATGGCGGTGGAGGCCGCGCTGATCTGGCAGTGGACCCCGTTCATGATGCTGATCCTGCTGGCCGGACTGCAGAGCCGCGATTCACAACTGCTCGAGGCGGCCAGGATGGACGGGGCGAGCAACTGGCAGGTCTTCGTGCACATCACCCTGCCGCATCTGCGCCGCTACCTCGAACTCGGCGTGCTGCTCGGCTCGATCTACATCGTGCAGAACTTCGACGCGGTGTTCACCATCACCTCCGGCGGCCTGGGCACCGCGAACCTGCCGTACACGATCTACCAGACCTTCTACCAGGCGCACGAGAACGGGCTCGCCTCCGCGGCCGGCGTTGTCGTCGTGATCGGCTCGATCATTCTGGCGACCTTCGCGCTGCGCGTGGTGTCGTCGCTGTTCCGTGAGGAGGTGTCCCGCTGATGGCCACCGTCGCCACCACCGCCCCGCGGCTCGGCAAACCGCGCAGCCGGTTGCGGGGGGCAGCCCTGGGCGTCGTCGCCTGGCTGGCCGGACTCGTGTTCGTACTGCCCCTGCTCTGGATGGTACTGACATCCTTCCACTCCGAGGCGGACGCGGCGACCAACCCGCCGTCGGTGGCCGCCGCGCTGACGTTGGACGGCTACCGGCAGTTCTTCGGGCTGACCGGCGGGGCCAGTCCCTGGCCCGCGCTGATCAACTCCATGACCGCCTCGCTGGTCTCCACCCTGCTGACCCTCCTCCTCGCGCTGCCCGCCGCGTACGCGCTGTCCATCCGGCCGGTGAAGAAGTGGACCGACGTCCTGTTCTTCTTCCTGTCCACCAAGATGCTGCCCCTGGTGGCCGGTCTGCTGCCGATCTACCTGTTCGCGAAGAACACCGGCCTGCTCGACAACATCTGGGCGCTGGTCATCCTCTACACGGCCATGAACCTGCCGATCGCGGTCTGGATGATGCAGTCCTTCCTGTCCGAGGTCCCGGTCGCGATCATCGAGGCCGCCCAGATCGACGGCGCCCGGCTGCCGACCGTGCTGGGCCGCGTGGTCGCCCCGATCGCCCTGCCCGGCATCGCGGCGACCGCCCTGATCTGCTTCATCTTCAGCTGGAACGAGCTGATGTTCGCGCGGGTCCTCACGGGTGTGGTCGCCGAGACCGCCCCCGTGTTCCTCACCACCTTCATCACCAGCCAGGGCCTGTTCCTGGCCAAGGTGTGCGCCGCGTCGCTCGTCATCTCCCTGCCGGTGCTCGCCGCGGGGTTCGCCGCCCAGGACAAACTGGTCCAGGGCCTGTCGTTGGGAGCCGTCAAATGAAGGCCGCCGTCATCGAGTCCGTGGGCCGCGCCGTCGTCACCGAGGTCCCCGACCCGACGCCGGGGCCCCGCGAGGTCGTCGTCGAGGTGGCGGCCTGCGGGCTGTGCGGCACCGATCTGCACATCCTCCAGGGGGAGTTCGCGCCCAAGCTGCCGATCGTGCCCGGGCACGAGTTCGCCGGCGAAGTGGCCGCGGTCGGCACGCAGGTCACGGAGGTGTCGGTCGGCGACCGGGTGGCGGTCGACCCGTCGCTGTACTGCTACGAGTGCCGCTACTGCCGCGACGGACACAACAACATGTGCGAGCGGTGGGCCGCGATCGGCGTGACCACCGCGGGCGGCGCCGCCCGGTACGCCGTGGCCCCGGTCGCCAACTGCGTCAAGCTGCCCGAGCACATCCGCACCGAGGACGCGGCCCTGATCGAGCCGCTGTCGTGCGCGGTCCGCGGCTACGACGTACTGCGCACGCGCCTGGGCTCGCACGTGCTGATCTACGGCTCCGGGACCATGGGCCTGATGATGCTGGAACTGGCCAAGCGGACCGGCGCGGCCAGCGTGGACGTGGTCGACGTGAACCCGGCCCGCCTCGAGACGGCCCGGCAGCTGGGCGTGTCGGCGTCCGCGGCGAACGCCGACGAGCTCGACCGGCCACAGGGCTGGGACGTGGTGGTGGACGCGACCGGCAACGCGGCGGCGATCCAGGACGGCTTGGACCGGGTGGCGAAGGCGGGAACCTTCCTCCAGTTCGGCGTGGCCGACTACGCGACCCGGGTGATGATCGACCCGTACCGGATCTACAACCAGGAGATCACCATCACCGGCTCCATGGCGGTGCTGCACAGCTTCGAACGGGCCGCGGAGCTGTTCGCGGCCGGGGTGCTGGACCCCGAGGTCTTCATCAGTGACCGGATCCCGCTGGAGCGGTACCCGGAGGCGCTCGACCAGTTCGCCTCCGGGGTGGGCCGGAAGATCGTGGTGGTCCCGTAGCGAGCACCGGCTCCGGCCGGCGCGGGCGCTGCGCCGCTTCACCCGTCTGCCGGGTAAGGGAACGGTAAAGCGCCCTCGGTCGTTACCTCCCACATGACAGCTATGACCCCCGGCTCGAACATCCCTCTGGCCGCCGCGCGTGTGACGGTGGACGTCACCGCTCCGGTGCGGCTGGACGTATCGGGCCTGCTGCTCACCGCCGACGGCAAGGTGCGCTCGGATGACGACTTCATCTTCTACAACCAGCCGTCCGGGCCGGGCGTGACCTACCGTTCGGGCGGCGGCGGCGCGCCCGACGCGATCATCGTGGACACCGCCGCGGTGCCGCCGGGCATCGAGAAGATCGTGGTCACCGCCAGCCCGGACGCCGCCGGGCAGACCTTCCAGGGCATCGAGCCCACCGCCACCATCCGCGACGCGGACACCGGCTCGGCGCTGGCCACGTTCACCCCGCCGCGGCTCGGCACCGAGACGGCGCTGGTGGTCGTGGAGATCTATCTGCGGAACGGCCAGTGGAAGGCGCGGGCCGTCGGCCAGGGGTACGCCGACGGACTCGCGGGCATCGCCACCGACTTCGGCGTGACGGTGGAGGAACCGGCCCCCGCCCCGGTGGCCCCGCCGCAACCGGTCGTCCCGCCCCAGCCGCTCACCCCGCCGCCCCCGGTGCCCGCCGCGCAGTCCCCGGCCGCTCCTCCGGTTCCCCCGGCCCCGCCGACCGCCGTCCCCGCTCCCGGTGCCGGGAAGGTCAACCTGGACAAGGGCCGGGTCAGCCTCCAGAAGAACCAGACCGTGTCCCTGGTCAAGGGCGGCCGTCCGCTGCTCGCCCGGGTCAAGATGGGCCTCGGCTGGGAACCGGCGTACCGCGGCGCCGACATCGACCTGGACGCCTCGGTCATCGCCTACGGCCCGCAGCGCAACCACATCGACAGCTGCTACTTCGGCAAGCTCACCATCCTGAACGGCGCGGTGAAGCACTCCGGGGACAACCTCACCGGCGAGGGCGCGGGCGACGACGAGGTGATCGTGGTCGACCTCGGACGTCTGCCCCAGGAGGTGACCGGCCTGGTGTTCACCGTGAACTCCTTCTCGGGCCAGAAGTTCACCGAGGTCGCCAAGGCCTACTGCCGCCTGATGGACGCCACCACCGAGGAGGAGCTGGTCCGCTTCGACCTCACCCACGCCCAGCCGCAGACCGGGGTGATGATGGCCAAGCTCATCCGGCAGTTCACCGGCGAGTGGGAGATGACGGCCATGGGCGACTTCGTCAAGGCCCGCACCGTACGGAACATGGTGAAGCCTGCGGCCCAGGCGCTGTAGGACAGAATTCGCCTGTCGCAGTCATTTCACCGGAGGATGAACCACACATGATCACATTGACGAAAGAAGACGGCCCGGCGGACCTGGACGGGGTGACCCACATGTCCATCGGCGTGTCCTGGGACCCCACCGGGGGCACCTCCGGCGGGGTGATGGGCGTGCTCCGCCGCAAGATGGGCACCGACCTCGACCTGATCGCCGTCGCCATGCAGGGCGCGGACCCGGTGCGCCTGGCGGGCCTGGACTCGCTGGACCCCATGGGCAACGGCTCGCTGCTGCACAGCGGCGACAACCAGACCGGCCGGGGCGACGGCGACGACGAGACGGTGACGGTCGAGTTCGCCCGGGTACCGCAGAACATCACCTCGATCGTGTTCATCGCCTCGGCGTTCAAGAAGGGCAGCTCCTTCCAGAAGGCGCGCAACATCAGCTTCAAGGTGTACGACGCCACCGGGGGCACCTCCCAGCAGGTCGCCGACATCTGGCCGAGCCTGCTCACCCAGGACAACGGCTGCGCCGTGGCCAAGGCCATAAGGGTCGGCGGCTCCTGGAAGCTCGAGGTGATCAACGAGACGGGGAAGATCAAGCAGGGCGACGAGCACGCCCTGATGCGCTTCGCCGTCAGCAAGTGACGCGACGCGGCACATGACCAGACGGCCGCGGCCCGCCCGGTGGGGCGCGGGTCGCGGCCGGTCCATGACCGCGGAAGCCGCACCCACGTGGGGGAAACGGTCGCCGCCCCGGCCGGGGTCCGCGGCCGCGCGGGCGTACGCTCCGCCGCGCGGGCGGCCGTCGAACGCGCCGCGTTCCGCCGCCTCGCGCCCCGGGATGCCGCGTGCCCGGATCCGCCGCTCAACCGCCGTGCGCGGAGCGGGCCTTGAACGCCGCCTTGCGTGCTTCCTTGGCGGTCTTCTTGTCCGGGTGCAGCCGTCCCATCGCCTCCAGCACGTCCGCCGTCTGCGGGTGGTCCACCCGCCAGGCCGCCGCGAAGAAGCCGCTGTGCTGCTCGGCGAGTCCCTCGACGAGCGCGTGCAGTTCCTCGGAGTCGCCCTCGGCGGCCAGTTGGGCGGCCACCGTGTCGATGGTCAGCCAGAAGATCATCTCCTGGGACGGCGCCGGCACGTCGGCCAGGCCGCGCTCGGTCAGCCAGACCCGGGCCAGCCCGCCGAGTTCGGCGTCGTCGAGCACCTCCCGCAGCGCCGGTTCGGCCTCGGCACCGACCAGGGACAGCGCCTGCTGGCAGCGCAGCCGCCGCAGCGGCGCGCCCGCGTCCGTGCCGCGTGCTGCGGCAAGCAACTCCCTTGCGGCGGAGAGGGGTTCACGGCTCGCCAGCCACTGCTCGGTCTCCGCGTGCGTGGCCGCCGGGGGAAACCCGGCGGTGCCGTCGAGCAGCGCGTCGGCGCCCTTGTCCGCGAGTTCGCCGATCACCGGCGCCCGGCAGCCGGCCTCCAGCAGCCGGGTCCGCAGCCCGTGCAGTCCGAGCGGGGTCAGCCGCACCATGCCGTAGCGGGCGACGTCCACCTCCTCGACCGGCGTCGACGGCTCGTTCTCGGCCTCCGCCATCAATTCCTCGTCCACCGGGCGGTACTCGACCAGGCCCGTCGGCTCCAGCAGCCGGAACTGGTCGTCCAGCCGCATCATCGCCTCGGAGACCTGCTCCAGTATGTCGTTGGTGGGCTCCCCCATGTCGCTGGGCACGATCATGGAGGCGGCGAGCACGGGCAGCGGTACCGGACCGCCGCCGGACCCGTCCGCGCCGGCCGTCAGCCGGTAGAGGTTGGCGAGCACGCCGTCGAGGAACTCCGCCTCCGCCTCGGGGTCCCAGTCCAGTCCGGAGAGGTCGACCGCGCCGCCCTGACCCACCGCTTCGACCAGCGCGTCCAGATCGGGCACGCTCGCGTCGGCCAGCACGCCCTCGAGGGCGTTCGTCCAGACCGTGAGCACGTCGTGCGGCGAGCCGCCGGTCAGCAGGTCCAGGTCCGGGCCGGGCGCGACGGCGGCCTCGTCCGAGTCCGCGTCGACGATTCGGACGAGCCCGGTGTCCAGGGCGACCCGCCAGGCCTCGCTCGCCCCGGCCGCCGCGCCGTCGCCGCTCAGGCCGAGCACCGCGGCGGCGGCGGGCAGTTGCTCCTCGGCCAGCCCGCCGTCGGCGTCGACCCGTGTCCCGTCTCCGGCCCAGCGCGCGAGCCGCGCGGCGCGGGACAGCAGCGGTGTGGCGAGCGCGTCCCGGGCCAGCTCCGGTTCGGAGGCGAGCCGCACCGGCGGGAACGAGGACCTGTCTGACATCGGCTGGTTTCTCCTAGCGGACCGGGGCCCGGAGGGTGGGAAGCCCACGGGCCGGTAAGTCTGACGACTCAACCGCTCAGCCTAGACGGATTTCGACCCATCCCATCCAGTTCACCTTTCCGTCATGCCTCGTACATGGCTGAAACCTTGACAGCGGACCGGGCCACACAGGAGATTGACGCGCGTAGAAATAGCGGAGGCGGCCGTTCCCGTCACGCTCTACGCGCGTGGATCCGTGCGCCTCCGGTCGCGGCCCGCGTCTTCGCGTCGCACTCCCCGTCGCCGCGCTCCGTCATGCCCCGAAGGGATCCGCCTTGCCCAGCAAGTCCTCCGCGCGTCTCGCCGCGCTGACCATCGCCGCCGTCTGCTCGGCCACGTCCGCCGTCGTCCTCACCTCTCCCGCGCACGCGGACACCGTGCGCATCCACGACATCCAGGGCGCCACTCGCATATCCCCCTACGCGAACCAGCAGGTCACGGCCGTGCCCGGCATCGTCACCGCCGTGCGCACCTACGGCTCCACCAGGGGCTTCTGGATGCAGGACGCCAATCCTGACAACAACCCCGCCACCAGCGAGGGCGTCTTCGTCTTCACCAGCTCCACCCCGACGGTCGCCGTCGGCGACTCCGTCACGGTGACCGGCACGGTCTCCGAGTACGTCCCGGGCGGCGCCACCTCCGGCAACCAGTCGATCACCGAGATCACCAAGCCGACGGTCACCGTCGTCTCCAAGGGCAACCCGGTCCCGGCCCCGGTCGTGATCGACGCCAAGTCGGTGCCCGCCGCCTACACCCAGGCCGGCGACCCCGCCGCGAAGGGCTCGATCAACGGTCTGACCCTGGAGCCGACGAAGTACGCCCTGGACTACTACGAGTCCCTGGAGGGCATGAACGTCCAGATCGCCGACGCCCGCGTGGTCACCGCCACCAACCCCTACAGCGAGCTGTGGGTCACGGTGAAGCCGGACGAGAACCGCAGCACCCGCGGCGGCACGGTCTACGGCTCCTACGACTCCCAGAACACCGGCCGCCTGCAGATCGAGTCGCTGGGCTCCACCGCCGACTTCCCCGTGGCGAACGTCGGCGACACCCTCGCCGGCACCACCACCGGCCCGATGGACTTCAACTCCTACGGCGGCTACACGATCGTCGCCAACCAGCTCGGCACGCTCGAGAGCGGCGGCCTGAAGCGCGAGACGACCGCCAAGCAGTCGCCGGGCGAGCTCTCGGTGGCCACCTACAACGTCGAGAACCTCGACCCGTCCGACGCCACCTTCGACGAGCACGCCGCCGCGATCGTGCACAACCTCCAGTCGCCCGACATCGTGTCCCTGGAGGAGATCCAGGACAACAACGGCGCCGTGGACGACGGCACGGTCGACGCGAGCGCGACCGTCGGCAAGCTGATCGACGCGATCGTCAAGGCCGGCGGCCCGAAGTACGACTGGCGCTCGATCGACCCGGTCAACGACCAGGACGGCGGCGAGCCGGGCGGCAACATCCGCCAGGTGTTCCTGTTCAACCCCGAGCGGGTCTCCTTCACCGACCGCCCGGGCGGCGACTCGACCACCGCGGTCGGCGTCACCAAGGTGAACGGCAACAAGGCTGCCCTGACGGTCTCCCCGGGCCGGATCAACCCCGCGAGCGGCGCCTGGAAGAACAGCCGCAAGCCGCTGGCCGGCGAGTTCGTCTTCCACGGCCGCACGGTCGTGGTGATCGCCAACCACTTCGCCTCCAAGGGCGGCGACCAGGCCCTGACCGCGCAGTACCAGCCGCCGACGCGCAGCTCGGAGGTCCAGCGCCACCGCCAGGCGGCCGAGGTGAACTCCTTCGTCAAGGACATCCTGAAGGTCGAGAAGAACGCGGACGTCGTCGTGCTCGGCGACATGAACGACTTCGAGTTCTCCGACACCGCGAAGATCCTCGAGGGTGACGGCGAGCTGTGGTCGGCGATCAAGTCGCTGCCCAAGAACGAGCGTTACACCTACGACTACCAGGGCAACCTCCAGGTCCTGGACCAGATCCTGATCAGCCCGGCGATCAAGCGCGGCGGCAACTTCGACTACGACAGCGTCCACGTCAACGCGGAGTTCCACGACCAGACCAGCGACCACGACCCGCAGGTGCTCCGGTTCCACCCGTAACACCCGAGTGTCCTGAGGACGGGGTCGGCGGCCGTCAGGCGCAGACCCCGTCCAGCCATTCCCGCCAGGCCAGTTCGTTGGCCTTGGCGTCGGCGTCCGGCGCGAAGTCGTGGACGCTGACGCCGACCGGGGCGCCCCAGTGGTTGCGGCCGAAGAGGCGGATGAGGGCGTCGTCGGTGCGCAGCCCGATGAAGTACGGGCTGCGGTAGTCGAGCACGGCCTCGAACGTCCGGGGCCCCTGTACGGTCACGCGCGCACCCGTGGCCGTGTCGTCGGTGAGCCCGAGGGCCCGGCCCACGGCCGTGAAGGCGTCGGGTGCGGTGGACGCCTCCGGGCCGTCCAGGGTCGCGAAGGCCACCGGGCGCGGCGCGAAGTGCGTCAGGTACTCGCGCAGGGTGTGCAGATAGAAGTCGGTGTGCTTGTTCGCGCCGTCGTACTGGTTGTCCCAGTCGTCGGTGAAGATGCCGCTGTGCACGTACCGCACCCAGGCGCGGCGGCCGTCGTCGCGCGGTTCGATGGTGTGGTCGAGCTGGTTGAGCGACTGGACCGGGAACCCGACGTCCTCGCTGCGGTTGGTGTAGCGGTGCGGCGGGTCCCAGGCGGTGACCGTGGACCCGAACGGTCCGGCGCCGCCCACCCGGGGCTCCGGCGGCTCCATCGGCCACAGGTATCCACCGGTACCGGTCGTGATCGCCTCCCACACCTCCTGGGGCGTGGCGTCGACCTCGAACTCACGGACGATCTCGAATTCCTTGGACATGACGTGCTCCTGCTCGATGACGATCGGGGGTACTGGGCTGTCACTGGGCTTCGGGTTCCACGGCGGGCGCGGCCTGCTCCTTCACCGTGGGGTGGACGGCGACGACGATCCGGTGGTCGCGTCCGCCCTCGGCGTCCGGGGCGTCGTACTTGCGGATCAGGGCGGTGACGCCGGCCGTCAGCTCCTCGACGAACGCGGCCCGGTCGGCGGCCGAGGCGAAGCGGACCTCGCCGTCCAGGGCGTAGGTCGCCAGCCGCTTGCGGGCCTTGGCCGCGCCGGTGATCAGCGAGCCGACGTCGCGCACCAGCCGGGCGCCGAGGGCGAGCAGCCAGCGCGCGGAGAGCTGGTCGCGGAAGCGGTCCGGGTCGGGCTGCACGGAGGCCAGGGCCAGCGGGGAGATGACGTACGACGCGGCGGTGGCGCGCATCAGCCGCTCGGTGACGTTGCCCTTGCGGCGCTCGCCCGCCAGCTCGACCAGTCCGTGCCGCTCCAGCGCCTTGAGGTGGTAGTTCACCTTCTGCCGGGGCAGGCCGACCGTACCGGCCAGCATGGCGGCCGAGGCGGGGCCTGCCGCCAGTTCGGCGAGCAGCCTGGCCCTTGTGGGGTCCAGGGAGACGGCTGCGGCCTCGGGGTCCTCGATCACGGTGACGTCCAGCATGGAACCCACCCTCCCACCGAAAATTTTTTTTGTCCAGACGGTTTCATTTTTCGGCGACCGGTACGTCGGTCACCGGCACAACGGGAAGGCCGCCCCCACCTCTCGGGTGGGGGCGGCCTTCAGGAAGCCGGTGGTCCCGGTGCGCGGCTCGGAGCGGACGACCTCGGCGACGGCGGCCGCGCCGGATCAGCGGTCCGGCTGCCACCAGTGCCGCGGCTGCCGCGAGCGCCTGCCGCGCCGGATCAGCAGTCCGGCCGCGACCAGCGCCGCGCCTGCCCCGAGCGCGAGCATCAGCGGGCGCGGATTGCGGCGGTACACCTGGACCGCGCTGCTCACCGGGGTCCGCTCCTGGAGCGTGTGCCCGGCCCGGCTCGCCCTCTCCTGGGCCTGGTGGCCGGCGTGAGTGGCCCTCTCCTGGACGGCATGCCCGGCCTGCGCGGCGGAGCTGCGCAGCTGGACCGTCATGGCGCCGGCCTTGTCCTTCAGGTCGGCCGCGCGGGCCCTCGCACGGCCCTTCACATCCGCCTTGGCGGCCAATTCCTGTACTGTGTCGCCCAGTTGACTCCTGGTCTGTTCAATCTGCTGCCTCAGCTCATCGGGGCCCTTCGCGCCGGCGGGCGGGGTGAAGCCGCCGCCGTCGCCCTGTGTCCTGTCGGTCATCGGTGGCGTGCCCTTTCCTTGATCACCTCAACGTCGGCCTTGACGCTGCCGAGCATCTCCTTCGGCACGGGCCGTGCGGCGCGGCGCAGCTGGGCGCGGCCGACCAGGGCCAGCACGCCCGCGATCGCGAACAGCACGCCCGTCACAATGAGCGCCGCGGCCCACACGGGCAGCACCAGCGAGAGGGCGGCGGTGGCCGCGCCGGCGAGCGCGATCAGCCCGACATAGCCGATGGCGCCCGCCGCGCCGAGCAGTTCGCCGCCGCGCCCCATGCGGCGCCCCTTCTCGGTCAGCTCCAGCTTGGCCAGGGTCAATTCCTGCCGTACGAGCTGAGAAAGCTGTTCAGTGGCCCGGTGGACGAGTTCACCCACCGAATGCTCACCCACCGAAGGTTCGATCCGTGAAAGTTCTTCCACAGGAGGCTCGGCAGGCAACCGTTCAGCCACCGAAGGTTCGGCAGGTGAACGTTCATCCACCATACGGTCGCCCGCCGAGCGGTCTCGCACTGGGCGGCGCTGGTCGCGCGCAGGCCTCACATCGATCGTCCCGGTCACGGTGTCCGCCTCCTCTCGGTCCGGACCACCCGGGTACCCCGGGACGTCTCCGGCTATCCCTGGCCCGGACCGCTGGGCCCGCGCTCGCCGAGCCGGGCCAGCTGGGCCTGGAACCAGTCGAGGCGTGCCTGCAACAGGGCGGCCTCCGCGACGAGTTCGGGGACCCCGAGCCCTTCGGGCCCGGCGAGCGGCCCGGCCGGCGACCCGGACGCGGCAACCGTCGAGGCGACCGGTGCCGGCCCGCCGACGCCCGCCACGACCCGCAGCCCGTCCCCGGCCAGCCTGGCGAAGCCGGCGAGCGTCACCGACGTACGGCCGCGCAGGCAGCCCGCGCAGACAGCGGTCAGCGCGCGCCAGCCGGGCCTGCCCCAGCCCGCGTCGGCCAGGGCGGAGGCGGGCGCGCCGCACGCGCACGGGCCGACCGCCGCCATGCGCACCCGCTGGCGGGCATAGCGGAAACCGCGTTCGAAGCGGATGTAGGCGCCGAGGACGGAGACCTCCAGCAGAACGGCGCTCCGGTGCTCGGCCGTGCACAGCAGGGCCTCGGCGGCGGCGCGTTCGTGCACGCAGTGGAACCCGCAGTCGCACAGACGGGCCGGTGGCCGGTGCCGGCGGCCGTAGACGCAGGCCGCGTCTGCGACGACGCCGTACGGGAGCGCGCCGCCGAGCGACACACCGGTGAAGCGGACCCGGGTGCCGTCGTGGGACAGCACCGGGTGGGCGATCTTGTATCCGGTCGGCGGCTCCGTGGGGCGTTCCGCGGGCAGCCGCAGCCTCATCGGGCGGCCGGAGCCTCTTCGGGAGTGGCGGCGGCCTGCGGTTCCTGGATCTGCTGGATCTCCTGGACCGCCGCGGGGAGTCCGGCCTCCTCCTCGCGGACCGGCGACCGCTCCTCGGCGACTCCGGTGGCCAGTGCCTTGCCGAGCCTCATGACGCCTCCCATGCCTGTCCGTCGGTGACCTCCTGCCCATGGTGGCGCACCACGGGCGACTTGGACACAGGGCACCATCGCTCCAGCTCTACTTATGGATATCCAGTAGAAGAATTAAGTGGAGCTTCACGGTTGCCCTGTCGACACTGCTTCCATGACGACGACCACAGCCACTCCCGCCCCTCCCTTCGGCCGCGCCCTGTGCGCCATGATCACGCCCTTCACCGACTCGGGCGCGCTCGACCTCGACGGCACCCAGCGGCTCGCCGACCGGCTGGTGACCGAGGGCTGCGACGGTCTCGTGCTCAGCGGTACGACGGGCGAGTCGCCGACCACGACGGACGCCGAGAAGTCGGCGCTCGTCCGGGCCGTGCGTGAGGCGGTCGGGGAGCGTGCCTCGATCGTGGCGGGCGTGGGCACCGCCGACACCCGGCACACCGTCGAGTTGGCGCTGGCGGCCGAGAAGGCGGGCGCGGACGGGGTGCTGGTGGTGACGCCGTACTACAGCAGGCCGCCGCAGGACGCCGTGGAGGAGCACTTCCGCACGGTGGCGGACGCCTCCGGGCTGCCGGTGGTGCTCTACGACATCCCCGGCCGCACCGGCACGCGCATCGAGCCGGACACCATGCTGCGGCTGGCCGCACACCCCCGGATCGTGGCGGTCAAGGACTGCTCCTACGACTTCCTCGGCACCCAGAAGGTGCTGTCCCGCACCGAGTTGGCGTACTACGCGGGCTGCGAGGAGCACATCCTCGCGCTGTACGCGGTGGGCGGCACCGGATACGTCAGCACGGTCGCGAACCTCGTCCCGCGCCAACTGCGCTCGATCCTCGACGCGTTCGACGCGGGCGACACCGCCCGCGCCGCCCGGCTCCAGCAACTGGCCACCGAACTGGTCGAGTCGACGATGTCCGCCGGCCTGCCCGGCACGGTCACCGTCAAGGCGCTGCTGAACGACCTGGGCCGGCCCGCGGGCCCGGTCCGCGCCCCCCTGCGCCCCGCCGACCGCGAGACGGTCGAGGGGCTGCGGGCAGCGTACGAACGACTGCGGGCGGCGTGATCCCCACACATGCCCGCGTCGTGACGTGACGTCAGTTGTGGCTGTTCTGAACGAGATGCGGGTCAGGGGGTCAACCGGCCGCGTGGGCCGTCTCGGCTCAGGGCGCAGTCCTGGGACAGTGGCGAACACACGACTACAGGGCGCAGGAGCATCCGGCGACCCCGTGCTCACGGCGTGACCTTGTCACCACGTTGGGCGGATGAATGGCGCTCCCAGCCTCTGCCTCCGGGGCCGTAGGGCCTCCAGACTCCCGCCGGAAGCGTCCCGCGTCCGGCGGGAGATGCTTGTTTACCGTCTTTTGACTCAAAACGCCATCCAATTTCCATGCTGGGGCGTATCACCTTCGAAAATGTCTCAGGCATATGCCGGAGGAATGCCATGGCGATCTTCAGCGCTCTCTTCCCCGCCCTGGGTCGTGACCACGGGGACCACGGCCACGGGGACCACGGGGACCGGGACCACGGCGACCACGACCACGGGGACCGCGACCACGGCGACCGCGACCGTGACCGCGACCACGGCGACCGGGACCACGGTGATCACGGTTACTGATTTTGACAACCACCAGTGACTCGAAAGAGCGGAGCGGACCGGAGACCAAGGGAGCCGGCCCGCCCCGTTTGAGGACTCCAAAACTGTGGCGCCGAGGCCAGACGAAGGTCGCCGGGCTGAACCGGCCGACATGAGCGGGCCGCCGTACCGCCTCCGTCACGGATGCACGAGCATGAGCGGACCGAACGCCCCGGAGATGGGCTGAAGGGGAGCAACTGCTGCCGCGATATGGCCAGGCCCGTCATGGGCGCTGCGCCAGGCACACCGCCGTCGTGACCCAGTGGCGTGCCTGGCACTGCTGGACGACGCCTCAGGTGCGGGAGCGAGTTCTGTGAGTGTCGTGGGACGCGTCCGGCAGGCGGGTAACGGCCATGAGGGCGGCGGCGTCGTCCAGGCGCCCTTCGGTGTACCGGGTCAGATCGGCGATGAGGGCGTCCAGGATCACACCGGGGTCCGCTGGGAGGGGACGGGACAGGAATGGCACGGGATCGTAGAAGGTGCCGTGGCGGTCGCGTGCCTCCACCAGGCCGTCGGCGAAACCAGAAGCCATCTCGGCGCCGATGGACAGCCGCCCATGAACCCAGGTGAACGCCCCTGCACATACCCCTGCGCCTCACCAACACAGTTGGAAAGCGTGCCCCTGCCCCAGCGCACAGTGAAGGTTGAGGCACAGTCGGCGCCCGAGTGATAGACAGCCTTCATGGCGCAGTTCTTGGTACTCGCCGACAGCGAGGCAGACAATGGCGGGTCGACGTCGAGGCGCTGGCCATGGCTATACGGACTCGATGGGCAACCGTTGAGACCGACCCGACTCCTCGAAGCGAGGCACGAAGCTTCAGTTGGTTCTTCGAGACGGGGAGCGGCTCAGGCGAGGCCCATCTGCACGAGGACGGTACCTGCCTGTACCTGGACGCCTGGCAGGCGGACGCCCTGTGGCTGGCGATCGTGTTCCGCAGGCTCGCGCCGGCCCACCTTGACGTGGTGTTCTGCGACGAGGGCTATACCTTCGACGTTCGTCTCCAGCCTGAGGCCACCGACGCCGAGTTGACTGACCTGATGGCGCAGTCCGATCCGGCTGCGGAATCTTCGTGCACCACAAGTGCACCAGATCGATCGGGGAACAGCGGGGAATCACGCTGAAAGCGGCCCAGCCCAAGGAGCGGCGGCCGAGTCGTTCACCAAGGTCAGCGCCCAGACCACGCACCAGTGATCGCAGCTTCCCAAGCTGAGGGCGCCGGCCTGGGGTGCTGACCGTGGAGGCAAGGGCCGTCATCCGACTCACGCTTCGGCGTTGAGCGCCTTTCGGGCTGCCTGCTGGAAGACCCTTCCAGGTTCTCGTTTGGCTGCCACCGCTTCCATGTATTTCTCGTCAAACTCAGCGAGGTTGCCGCGACCTGCTGCGCGAGCCGCTTCGTGCCAGGCGACTGCCGCCTGGTCCAGCGCGTACATGGCGCGTCGCAGGTCTTCAGCTGCCTCTGCCACAGGGCCAGGGCCCGCGACGGCAACGGCGGCTACCGCCGCGCTGAACGGCGCCCATGCCGCATGCGCCTCCACGGCTTCCGCCTCCCACTGCTCCATCGTGGTGCCGTTTGTGCGGAGCCGGACCGCAACCCTCCACCAGCGGGCCGATACCTGCTTCGACGCACTGAGGCATGCGCTGTACGCCTCCCGGCGCACCCCCTCCAACCGGTGCTGCTGGTCTATTCGCTGTTGGCGTTCCTGCTGTCGAGCTTGACCAACGAGTGTGAGCCAACCGCCCCCGGCACCACCCAGCATGCCGATGGCCGCACCAACCACTGCCGCTGTCCCCGAGTCCATGTGACGGAGATACCCACCCGGCAGTTCCCACCACAACCGCAGGAACAAGCTTTTTGCCCACGCCACGTGGCATCCCGGTCAGTTCATCGTCCGGAGCAGTAAAGGCGACCCGAGTAGCGAGACCGAGTGAGCACCACCGATTTCGGGCAAGCCAGGCAGTTGCCGCACAGCAGGGAGGTACAGCGACCACCGTGATCGCAACCACCCGGCAACGGCCCTCGAAGGCCGCCTGACCAGCCCACCAGACCTCAATGACCGCCCAGCCGAGAGTTCGGGACGAAGGGTCGCGTGCCACACCCGTGCCTGGGTGAAGCATCAAGCTCGCCGGACTTCCACGACGCCCTCCCCACCGCCCCACCCTTACCTGCGGACGCCACCCGACGCACGAGCGCCCTCCCGGGCCGTCCTCGGGCCGTGGAAGGGCGCTCAACGACGACCAACACCGACAACTGCCAACAGCTCAGCAGCAGGTCAGGGCGATGGTCGCAAAGGCGGCCGCAGGTCACGGCCGCCCGTGGTCAGTTGTGGCTGTGCAGGATCTCGTTCAGGCCGCCCCAGACCGCGTTGTTCGGGCGGGCCTCGACGGCGCCGGTGACCGAGTTGCGGCGGAAGAGGATGTTGGAGGCGCCGGACAGCTCGCGCGCCTTGACGATCTGGCCGTCGGGCATCGTCACCCGGGTGCCGGCGGTGACGTACAGACCGGCCTCGACCACGCACTCGTCGCCGAGCGCGATGCCCACGCCCGCCTCCGCGCCGACCAGGCAGCGCTCGCCGATGGCGATGATCACGTTGCCGCCCCCGGAGAGCGTGCCCATGGTGGAGGCGCCGCCGCCGATGTCGGAGCCGTCGCCGACCACGACGCCCGCGGAGATGCGGCCCTCGACCATGGAGGTGCCGAGGGTGCCCGCGTTGAAGTTCACGAAGCCCTCGTGCATCACGGTGGTGCCCTCGGCGAGGTGCGCGCCGAGCCGCACCCGGTCGGCGTCGGCGATGCGAACGCCCTTCGGGGCCACGTAGTCGGTCATGCGCGGGAACTTGTCGATCGAGGTCACCTGGAGGTGCAGGCCCTCCGCGCGGGCGTTGAGCCGCACCTTCTCGATGTCGTCCACGGCGACCGGGCCGAGCGAGGTCCAGGCGACGTTCGCGAGGTGGCCGAAGATCCCGTCCAGGCACTGGCCGTGCGGCTTGACCAGCCGGTGCGAGAGCAGGTGCAGACGCAGGTAGACGTCGTGCGCGTCGATCGGCTTCTCGTCGAGCGAGGCGATGACCGTGCGGACCGCGACCACCTCGACACCCCGGCGCGCGTCCGGCCCGATCGCCGCGGTGGCGCCGTCGCCGAGCAGCTCCGCGGCCCGCTCGGCGGACAGCCGCTCGGTGCCGGCCGGGCCGGGCTGGTCCGTCAGCTCGGGAGCGGGGAACCAGGTGTCGAGAACGGTGCCGTCGGCGGCGATCGTGGCGAGGCCGGCGGCCACGGCGCCGGTGGTGCGGGGAGCAGTCGTGTCGGTCATGGGGGAAACCTAACCGGCCGAAGGCCGGGGAGGCGAACCGGTGGAGCACCGTCTCAGGTGCCGGGCGTGGGCTCGACCGCACGCTCCGCCGCGCCCTGCCGCTCGTACGCGCCACGCGGGCGCGCCGGCAGCCGGCCGGCCGCCAGCACCGCGACCCCGGCCGCCGCGCCGAGCACCGCGCACAGCGGCCAGAGCAGTCGGGGCGCAGCCTCGTACACCGCGCCGCCCAGCGGCGCGGCCAGCACCATGCCGCTGATGGACACGCCGGCGTACAGGGACTGGAAGCGGCCCTGGACGTGCTCGGGTGCCTGGTCGGCGACGTAGGCCGTGGCGGTCGTCTTGTAGAGCAGCTCGCCGAGGGTGAGGAGCGTCATCGTCGCCACGGCCGTCGCGGCGCCTGCGCCGAGGAGCAGTGCGCCGTAGCCCGCGGCCACCAGCAGCAGCCCGCAGCCGACGACACGCATGGGTGAGCGGCGGCGCAGCGCCAGGGCGGTGGGCAGCTCCAGGCACAGCAGGATGCCACCGTTGATCGCGAGCAGGGCACCGTACAGCCGGGTGCCCAGGCCGTGGTCGCCGAGGAACAGGGGAAAGGTCGAGTACTGCTGCCGGTAGACGAGGTCGATGACGAGGATCGCCGCCAGCAGCACCAGCACCGCCGGCCGGCTCAGGAGCTCCGGCCACACGCCGCCCGCGCCGCGCGGCGACCGCGCCCGCCGGATGCCGCGTGCGGGCACCACCCGGGCGGTCCAGCAGGCCAGGCCGAGACTGCCGAGCCCGTCGGCGACGTAGAGCCAGTCGTAGGAGAACCGGGTGGCGACCAGCGCGCCGAGGACGGGCCCGACGGTGAATCCGCCGTTGGCAGCGGCCCGCACCACGGCGAACGCGGGGCGGCGGAGGCCTTCGGGCACGACGGCAGCGACCAGTGCGGAGTTGGCGGCGCGCTGCACGCCGGAGGCGTACTCGCACAGCGGCAGTGCGACAAAGAGCGCGGCGGTCGGCAGTACCGGCACGGCGGCCAGCAGCAGTCCCGAGGTGGCGGCGGCCGCCAGCAGCACACGCCGGTGCCCGAGGCGGTCCCCGTACCAGCCGCCGGTGAAGTTGCCCAGGACGAGCCCGACGCCCCCGACACCGCTGAGCAGGCCCGCCTCGCGCACGCCGAGCCCGCGCGGCCCGGTCAGATACAGGAAGAGGTAGACGAAGCTGACGCTCACCACCATGTTGACGAAGGTCCCGACGGCCAGCAGCCACACCGTACGGGGCACTTCCCGCAGCGTCCGCACCCGTCCCCCTCCGCGGTCACACCCTCGACACGAGTAAGTTCCTTTTGGGAACTGACTATGTCAGCATGGCAACCTCGGGGTCAATGACCAGTGGACGAGGGGACAGAGGGCCATGGCCCGCAGGACCAGCCTGGAGGACGCCACCTGCGCCATCGCGCAGGCCCTGGACGTCGTCGGCGACTGGTGGACCCTGCTGATCGTGCGCGACACGGCGCGCGGCGTACGCCGCTTCGACGAGTTGCACCGTGAACTCGGCCTGTCCCGCAAGGTGCTGACCGAGCGACTGCGGCTTCTGGTCGACGCGGACGTGCTCGCCCGGATTCCTTACCAGGAACGCCCCGTGCGCCACGAGTACCACCTCACCCCGCGCGGCCGTGCGCTGCTGCCGGTCCTGGTCGCCCTCCAGGACTGGGGCGACGCGTGGATCCTGGGGGACGGCGAGACCTCGGCGACGGCCGCGGAGGCGTCCGGGCAGGCCCGGCGGGTCCACGAGCTGCCGGGGACCCGGCTCCCGGAACTGCGGCTGATCGACCACGACGGCCGGTTGCGGGATCCGGTCGCCGCCGACACCGCGTGTACCGTCCTGTACTGCTTCCCCGGCGCCTACGCCCGCCCCGACGCCTATCCGCCAGGCTGGTCGGAGATTCCCGGCGCTCCCGGCTGCACCCTGGAGTCCTGCACCTACCGCGACCGGCTCGCCGAGTTCACCGCGGTCGGTGCCACCGTGTACGGCGTCTCCACCCAACGCCCGGACGAACAGCGGGCGTTCGCGGAGAAGGAACGGCTGGGATTCCCCCTGCTCTCCGACGCCGACCTGTCCCTGATCACCGCCCTTCGGCTACCGACCTTCCGCGCGACCGGCGCCACCCGTCTGAAGCGGCTCACACTGGTCGTCGACCGCGAGCGTGTCGTCCGCAGCGTGCAGTACCCGGTCACGGACGTGGCCGGGAGTGTGGAGGCGGCGCTGGAGACGGTCAGGCGCCTGAACGGGACCGGGACATGAGCCGGGCGGAATGACGCGCGCGATGCCGTCCGTCAGTGGGCTCCGCCCAGGTTCAGCACCACCACCCCGCCGATGATCAGTACGATCCCGGCGACCTTGGCCAAGCCCATCCCCTCCCCGAAGAGCACCAGCCCGAGCGCGGCGATGGCCGCGGTGCCGATGCCGGACCAGATGGCGTAGGCGGTGCCGATGGACACCGTCTTCAGGGTCTGGGCGAGCAGCACGAAGGACACGACGTAGCCGAGGAGGGTGACCAGCGAGGGCCCGAGCCTGCTGAAGCCCTCGCTGTACTTCATGGCGGTCGTGGCGGCGACTTCGGCGGCTATGGCACCTGCGAGCATCACGTATCCCATGCCGGGGAGCGTATCGAGCGATCCGGCGGCGCCGTTCTGCACACGACAAGGAAACGGCGAGGTCCGAGTGGACCTCGCCGTTCGTCGTTCGCTCGTGGATCTCAGACGTTGAAGCCGAGCGCCCGCAGTTGCTCGCGGCCGTCGTCCGTGATCTTGTCGGGGCCCCACGGCGGCATCCAGACCCAGTTGATGCGCAACTCGTTGACGAGGCCGTCCGTGGCGGACTTGGCCTGGTCCTCGATGACGTCGGTGAGCGGGCAGGCCGCGGACGTCAGGGTCATGTCGATGGTCGCGATGTTCGACTCGTCGACGTGGATGCCGTAGATCAGGCCGAGGTTGACGACGTCGATGCCCAGCTCGGGGTCGACGACGTCCATCAGGGCCTCACGGAGCTCCTCCTCCGAGGCCGGCTTCATCTCCACGGTCTCGCTCATGCGGTCTTCCTTTCGGCGTCGGCGCCGCCCAGCGCCTGGGCCGTCGCGTCCTTCCAGGCCATCCAGCTCAACAGGGCACACTTGACCCGGGCCGGGTACTTGGACACCCCGGCGAACGCCACCGCGTCCTCCAGGACCTCCTCCATCGCGTCGTCGGGCTCGATCCGGCCCTTGGACTGCATCAGCTCCAGGAAGGTCTCCTGGATCTTCTGCGCCTCGGCCAGCTCCCTGCCGACGAGCAGTTCGTTCAGTACGGAGGCCGAGGCCTGGCTGATCGAGCAGCCCTGGCCCTCGTACGAGACGTCCTTGATCGTCGTGCCGTCGTACTTCACTCGGAGAGTGATCTCGTCGCCGCACGTCGGGTTCACATGGTGCACCTCGGCGTCGCCATCCCGCAGACCGCGCCCGTGCGGGTGCTTGTAGTGGTCCAGGATGACTTCCTGGTACATGGAGTCCAGCTTCATCCGATCGCTCGTCCCGTCAGCCGAAGAAGTTCCGTACGTGCTCCAGGCCGTCGACCAGAGCGTCGATCTCGGCCGGCGTGGAGTACAGATAGAACGACGCTCGCGTGGTCGCAGGAATTCCGTACCGCAGGCACACCGGCCGCGCGCAGTGGTGGCCCACGCGCACCGCGATGCCCTGTTCGTCGAGGACCTGGCCCACGTCGTGCGGGTGTATGTCACCGAGCGTGAAGGAGATCGCCGCGCCCCGGTCCTCGGCCGTGGTCGGGCCGATGATCCTCAGGTCGGGGACCTCCGCCAGCCGCCGCACCGCGTACTCGGTGAGCGCGTGCTCGTGGGCAAGGATCTTGTCCATCCCGATCGAGTTCAGGTAGTCGATCGCCGCGCCCAGACCGACCGCCTGCGCGATCGGCGGCGTGCCCGCCTCGAACTTGTGCGGGGCGGGGGCGTACGTCGACGAGTGCATCGACACCGTCTCGATCATCTCGCCGCCGCCGAGGAACGGAGGCAGGTCCTCCAGCAGCTCCTGGCGGCCCCAGAGCACGCCGATGCCGGTCGGGCCGCACATCTTGTGGCCGGTGAAGGCCACGAAGTCGGCCTGGAGGGCCTGGACGTCCAGCGGCATGTGCGGCGCGGCCTGCGAGGCGTCGATGCAGACCAGGGCGCCGACCTCCTGCGCGCGGCGCACGATCGCCTCGACCGGGTTCACGGTGCCGAGGATGTTGGACACCAGCACGAAGGAGACGATCTTCGTCTTCTCGGTGATGACCTCGTCGATGTTGGACAGGTCGAGACGACCGTCGTCGGTGAGGCCGAACCACTTCAGCTTCGCGCCCGTGCGCTGCGCCAGCAGCTGCCAGGGAACGATGTTGGAGTGGTGCTCCATCTCGGTGATGACGATCTCGGTCTCGTGGTCCACCCGGTAGGGCTCGTCGGCCCAGCCGAGCATGTTCGCCACGAGGTTGAGCGACTCCGAGGCGTTCTTGGTGAAGATCACCTCGTCGCGGCTCGGCGCGTTGACGAACGCGGCGACCTTGTCGCGCGCGCCCTCGTACAGCGCCGTGGCCTCCTCGGCGAGCACATGCACACCGCGGTGGACGTTGGCGTTGTAGCGCTCGTAGTACTCGCTCAGGGCGTCCAGCACCTGGCGCGGTTTCTGCGAGGTCGCCGCGTTGTCCAGGTACACGAGCTTCCTGCCGTCGTGGACCAGCCGGTCCAGGACGGGGAAGTCCTTGCGGATCGCCTCTGTGTCGAGGAGGCCCGGCAGCTGTGTCACGCGGATGCGCCACCCTTCACGTATGCCTCGTAGCCCTCGTTCTCCAGCTTGTCCGCGAGCGCGGCGCCGCCGGACTCGACGATCCGGCCGCCGGCGAACACGTGGACGTGGTCGGGCTTGATGTAGCGCAGGATGCGCGTGTAGTGGGTGATCAGCAGGGTGCCGACCTGGCCGCTCTCGCGGACCCTGTTCACGCCCTCCGACACGATGCGCAGGGCGTCGACGTCGAGGCCGGAGTCGGTCTCGTCGAGGATCGCGATCTTCGGCTTGAGCAGCTCCAGCTGGAGGATCTCGTGCCGCTTCTTCTCACCGCCGGAGAAGCCCTCGTTCACGTTGCGCTCGGCGAAGGCCGGGTCCATGGAGAGCCGCTCCATGGCCTCCTTGACCTCCTTCACCCAGGTGCGCAGCTTCGGCGCCTCGCCGCGAACGGCGGTGGCGGAGGTGCGCAGGAAGTTGGAGACCGAGACGCCGGGGACCTCGACCGGGTACTGCATCGCCAGGAACAGGCCCGCGCGTGCGCGCTCGTCGACGGACATCTCCAGGACGTCCTCACCGTCGAGGGTGACGGAGCCGCCGGACACGGTGTACTTGGGGTGGCCCGCGAGGGCGTAGGCGAGGGTCGACTTGCCCGAGCCGTTGGGGCCCATGATGGCGTGCGTCTCGCCCTGCTTCACGGTGAGGTCGACGCCCTTGAGGATCTCCTTCGTGGCGTTGTCGGCCTCGACGGTGACGTGCAGGTCTCGGATTTCAAGCGTTGCCATGGGTGCCTCAGGACTCCTGGGTGAGGGAGACGAGCACGTCGTCCCCTTCGATCTTTACGGGGTATACGGGGACAGGGCGCGTCGCGGGAAGGCCGGACGGCTTGCCGGTGCGGAGGTCGAAGCTGGAGCCGTGCAGCCAGCACTCGATCTGGCAGTCCTCCACCTCGCCCTCGGAGAGCGAGACGTTCGCGTGCGAGCAGATGTCGTAGATGGCGAACACCTCCCCCTCGGTCTTCACGACCGAGACCGGCGTGCCGTCGAGTTCCACCCGCTTCGGGGTGTCCTCCTCCAGCTCGCTCAGCCCACAGACGCGTACGAATGCGCCGCTCATGCGACCGCCGCCTCGAGTTCCTCCTCGATCTTGGCGATGAGGCGCTCCTCGATGTCCGTGACACCGATCTGCTGGACCAGCTCGGCGAAGAAGCCGCGGACCACCAGACGGCGGGCCTCCTGCTCCGGGATGCCGCGGGCCATCAGGTAGAAGAGCTGCTCGTCGTCGAAGCGGCCGGTCGCGGAGGCGTGGCCGGCGCCGACGATCTCGCCGGTCTCGATCTCCAGGTTCGGCACGGAGTCGACACGGGCGCCGTCGGTCAGCACCAGGTTGCGGTTCATCTCGTAGGTGTCCGTGCCCTCGGCCTTGGCCTCGATCAGCACGTCGCCGATCCACACCGCGTGCGCGTCGTCGCCCTGGAGGGCGCCCTTGTAGGCGACGTTCGACTTGCAGTGCGGGGTGTTGTGGGTGACCAGCAGGCGGTGCTCCTGGTGCTGGCCGGCGTCGGTGAAGTACAGGCCGTACAGCTCGGCCTCGCCGCCGGGGCCGGCGTAGGTCACGCGCGGGTTCAGACGGACCACGTCGCCGCCGAAGGTGACCACGACCGACTTGAAGGAGGCGTCCCGGCCGATCAGCGTGTTGTGCTGGGCGACGTGCACGGCCTTGTCGTCCCAGTCCTGGATCGAGACGACGGTGAGCTTGGCGCCGTCGCCGAGCAGGTAGTCGACGTTGCACGCGAGCACCGCGTCACCGGTGTGGTCGATGACGACGACGGCCTCGGCGAAGGCCCCGAGCTCGATGACCTGGTGGCCGTAGGCGACCCCGCCCTCGCCGTGCACCGCGATGCGGATCGGCTCGGTCAGGACGGCCTCCTTGGGGACGGTCACGACCGAGGCCTCCTCGAAGGCGGAGTAGGCCTGGGCGGCGACGCGGTCCACCGGGGTGCCGGCCTTGCCGAGCCGGGCGTCGTCGCGACCGACGGTCTCGACGGTGACGCCCTCGGGGGCCTGGACGTCCACCTTGACGCCCTCGCCGGTGGCGGTCGCGGTGCCGTCGTGCAGACCGCGCAGCCGCTCCAGCGGGGTGAAGCGCCACTCCTCCTCGCGGCCGTGCGGGACCGGGAAGTCCGCCACGTCGAAGGAGGGCGGCGCGCTCATGCGCGTGGCGACGGTCGACTCGGCGGCGACCGCGATCTGGCCGGCGGTCGTCGAACCGACGGGGATGTTCTGGGCCTCAGCCATGGCTGTCGTATTGCTCGCTTTCTTGCGTATGGGCTTGACGGCGGACTGCGGGCCGGCGGTTTCGCCGGCCCGGGTCGGTGCTTAACCGACCGCGCCCTCCATCTGCAGCTCGATCAGCCGGTTGAGCTCCAGCGCGTACTCCATGGGCAGCTCCTTGGCGATCGGCTCGACGAAGCCGCGCACGATCATCGCCATCGCCTCGAACTCGGAGAGGCCACGGCTCATCAGGTAGAAGAGCTGGTCCTCGGAGACCTTGGAGACGGTCGCCTCGTGGCCCATGGACACGTCGTCCTCGCGGACGTCCACGTAGGGGTACGTGTCGGAACGGGAGATGGTGTCCACGAGCAGCGCGTCGCAGAGCACGTTGGACTTGGAGCCCGCGGCGCCCTCGCCGATCTCGACCAGGCCGCGGTACGAGGTACGGCCGCCGCCGCGCGCCACCGACTTGGAGACGATGTTGGACGAGGTGTTCGGCGCCATGTGGACCATCTTGGAACCGGCGTCCTGGTGCTGGCCCTCGCCCGCGAAGGCGATCGACAGGGTCTCGCCCTTGGCGTGCTCGCCCATCAGGTAGACGGCCGGGTACTTCATCGTCACCTTGGAGCCGATGTTGCCGTCGATCCACTCCATGGTCGCGCCCTCGTAGGCCACGGCGCGCTTGGTGACCAGGTTGTAGACGTTGTTCGACCAGTTCTGGATGGTCGTGTAGCGGCAGCGGGCGTTCTTCTTGACGATGATCTCGACGACCGCGCTGTGCAGGGAGTCGCTCTTGTAGATCGGGGCGGTGCAGCCCTCGACGTAGTGCACGTAGGCACCCTCGTCGACGATGATCAGGGTCCGCTCGAACTGGCCCATGTTCTCCGTGTTGATGCGGAAGTAGGCCTGGAGCGGGATCTCCACGTGGACGCCCGGCGGGACGTAGATGAAGGAGCCGCCGGACCACACGGCGGTGTTCAGCGAGGCGAACTTGTTGTCGCCGACGGGGATGACGGTCCCGAAGTACTCCTTGAAGAGCTCCGGGTGCTCCTTCAGGGCGGTGTCGGTGTCGAGGAAGATGACGCCCTGCTCCTCCAGGTCCTCGCGGATCTGGTGGTAGACGACCTCCGACTCGTACTGGGCCGCGACACCGGCGACGAGGCGCTGCTTCTCCGCCTCGGGGATGCCGAGCTTGTCGTACGTGTTCTTGATGTCCTCGGGCAGGTCCTCCCAGGACTCCGCCTGCTTCTCCGTGGAGCGCACGAAGTACTTGATGTTGTCGAAGTCGATCCCCGACAGGTCCGAGCCCCAGTTCGGCATGGGCTTCTTCTCGAAGAGCCGCAGGCCCTTCAAGCGCAGCTTGGTCATCCACTCCGGCTCGGACTTCTTCGCCGAGATGTCGCGGACGACCTCCTCGTTCAGACCGCGCCTGGCAGAGGCGCCGGCCGTGTCGGAGTCGGCCCAGCCGTATTCGTACTTGCCCAGGCCCTCGAGTTCGGGGTGGGCAGTCTCCGTGGGGAGAGTCATGCGGGGTTCCTCCCGGCCGTGCTTGCGGATGCGTTGTGGCTTTGGTGATCGGTCTGGGAAATCTTGGGGATGAACGTCGTGCAGACGCCGTCGCCGTGCGCGATGGTCGCCAGTCGCTGGACGTGAGTACCCAGCAGCTCGGCGAAGATCTCCGTCTCCGCCTCGCACAGCTGCGGGAACTGCTCCGCGACATGGGCGACCGGGCAGTGGTGCTGGCAGAGCTGCTCACCCCGCTGCGGGAGGGGCGCGCTGCGCGCCGTAGCAGCGTACCCGTCCACGCTCAGGGCCTTGGCCAGCGCTTCGGTGCGCTCGTCGGGGGTGACGGCCTCGATCGCCTTGCGGTACGCGCTCGCCTGCGCGGCGATCCGGGCCCTGGCGAAGGCGGCGACCGCCTCCGGCCCGCCCTCCCGCTCGGCGATCCAGCGGAGCGCGTCCGCGGCGAGCTTGTCGTACGACTGGTCGAAGGCGTCCCGCCCGCAGTCGGTGAGCGCGAAGACCTTGGCGGGCCGGCCGCGCGTCCGCGCGCCGTACACCCGCTGCTCCCGCGCCGCCACCACGTCGTCGGCGACCAGGGCGTCCAGGTGGCGCCGTACGGCGGCCTGGGTGAGCCCCAGCCGGCCGGCCAGCTCGGCGACGGTCGACGGGCCGTGGTCCAGGATGGACCGCGCGACCCGGTTGCGCGTGGAACGATCCGAGCGCACCCCGGCCGCGAACTCCTCCTGCGGGACCCCCGTGAGGGTCTCCCGAGCCTCGCCGACGTTTTTCACAACGCCATTGTTGCGTAATTCCTCGCGGACTGACAAGCGGCCTTGATCCGGACGGACGGTGCCCTGCGTCACTTAGGCAAACCTAATCCGACCTGCGGAAACGATCTCCGATCGATCAAACGAGTGGCACCCTCCCAGGGCGATGCGCCAGACTCCCCGACCATGCCCACACCGCCGCCGACCGGCCCGCTCGTCACCCGGGACACGATCGCCGAAGGACTGCGCGACCTCGGCGTACGCCCCGGCGAGACCCTCCTCGTCCACTCCTCCCTCAGTTCGCTCGGCTGGGTCTGCGGCGGCCAGGTCGCGGTCGTCCAGGGACTGCTCGACGCGCTCGGTCCCGACGGCACGCTCGTGGTCCCCACCCACTCCGGCGACCTCTCCGACCCGGCGCGCTGGAGCAGACCTCCGGTGCCCGAGGAGTGGTGGGACACCATCCGGGCCACGATGCCCGCCTACGACCCCCTCGTCAGCCCCTCCTTCGGGGTCGGAGTGATCCCGGAGTCCGTGCGCACCTGGCCGGGCGCCCTGCGCAGCGCACACCCGGACGCCTCGTTCGCGGCGATCGGCCCGCGCGCCGCCGCGATCGTCGACGGGCACGCCACCGACTGCCGGTTCGGCGAGCGCAGCCCGCTCGCCCGCCTGGAGGCGCTCGGGGCCCGGGTGCTGCTGCTGGGCGCCGGATACGGTTCCTGCACCTGCTTCCACCTGGCCGAGTACCGGATCCCCGGACCGCTCACCCGGGAGGGCCGGCCCGGGCCGCACGGCTGGGAGGTCGTCACCGACGTGTCCATATCCTCCGAGCGGTTCGACGAACTCGGGCACGACTTCGAGCGCGACCGGCCCGTGGTCCGGGGGACGGTGGGCGCCGCCCGGTCGCGGCTGTTCCCCGTGGCGGACGCGGTGGCGTACGCGGAGCGGTGGCTCGCGGTGCACCGGCCCCGGGAGGATGACTTCCCTCACCCGGCCGCCTGAGCCGTCCGGCGCGTCCCTAGACTTTGGCCTCATGCGAAGTGAGCCCGTGGTCCAGGTCCAGGCCTTGGTGAAGCGGTACGGCACGAAGACCGCGGTGGACGGCCTCGACCTGGTGGCCCGGGCGGGCGTGACCGCCGTGCTCGGCCCCAACGGCGCGGGCAAGACGACGACGGTCGAGACCTGCGAGGGGTACCGGCGGCCGGATTCCGGCACGGTGCGCGTCCTGGGCCTCGACCCCGTGGGACAGTCCGCGCAGCTCAGGCCCCGTATCGGTGTGATGCTCCAGTCGGGTGGCGTGTACTCCGGCGCCCGGGCCGACGAGATGCTGCGGCACGTCGCCAGGCTGCACGCCCACCCGCTGGACGTCGACGCCCTCGTGGAACGGCTCGGACTCGGCGGCTGCGGGCGGACCTCCTACCGCCGGCTGTCCGGCGGCCAGCAGCAGCGGCTCGCGCTCGCCATGGCCGTCGTCGGCCGGCCCGAACTGGTCTTCCTCGACGAGCCGACCGCCGGACTCGACCCGCAGGCCCGCCGGGCCACCTGGGACCTGGTGCGCGACCTGCGCGCCGACGGCGTCTCGGTGATCCTCACCACGCACTACATGGACGAGGCCGAGCAGCTCGCCGACGACGTCGCGATCATCGACGCCGGCCGGGTCATCGCCCAGGGCTCCCCGGAGGAGCTGTGCCGCGGCGGCGCCGAGAACACCCTGCGCTTCACCGGCCGCCCGGGACTCGACGTCGCCTCGCTCCTCAAGGCACTGCCCACCGACTCCTCGGCCGCCGAGCTGACCCCGGGTTCCTACCGCGTCGTCGGCAAGGTCGACCCGCAGCTGCTCGCGACCGTGACGTCCTGGTGCGCCCAGAACGGCGTGATGCCGGACCGCATCTCCGTCGAGCGGCACACCCTGGAGGATGTCTTTTTGGAGCTGACCGGCAAGGAGCTGCGCTCGTGACCACCGCCACCGGTACGTACGCCCCGAAGCCCGGCGCGGCCCCACTGACCCGCATGATCGCGGCGCAGGCGGCGCTGGAGACGAAGATGCTGCTGCGCAACGGCGAGCAGCTGCTGCTCACCGTGGTCATCCCCACGCTGCTGCTGGTGCTGTTCAGTTCCGTGGACGTCGTCGACACCGGCGCGGGCAGGGCCGTGGACTTCCTCACCCCCGGCGTCCTCGCGCTCGCCGTGATGTCGACCGCGTTCACCGGGCAGGCCATCGCGACCGGCTTCGAGCGGCGCTACGGCGTGCTGAAGCGGCTGGCCGCCTCACCGCTGCCGCGCTCGGGGCTGATGACCGCCAAGACGGTGTCGGTGCTGGTCACCGAGGTGCTCCAGGTCGTGCTGCTGACCGTGATCGCGTTCGCGCTCGGCTGGTCTCCGCACGGCAACCCGTTCGCCGTGCTCCTGCTGATGGTCCTCGGCACGGCCGCCTTCTCCGGGCTGGGCCTGCTGATGGCGGGAACCCTGAAGGCGGAGGCCACGCTGGCCGCCGCCAACCTGGTCTTCCTGCTGCTGCTGGTCGGGGGCGGGGTGATCGTCCCGCTGGACAAGTTCCCGCCCGTCGCCCAGGACGTGCTCGGCCTGCTGCCCATCTCGGCGCTCTCCGGCGGGCTGCGGGACGTGCTCCAGCACGGGGCCGGGATGCCCTGGGGCAACCTGGCGATCCTCGCCGTCTGGGCGGTGGCGGGGCTCGCGACCGCCGGGAAGTTCTTCCGCTGGGAGTAGGGCGCGATGGACCCTCGTGAAACGGTGCACAAGCGGACGCCTACGATGGATCGCGTGCCAAA
The DNA here is from genome assembly GCF_042896885.1 of Streptomyces sp. NPDC001231. Lineage (NCBI taxonomy): Bacteria > Bacillati > Actinomycetota > Actinomycetes > Kitasatosporales > Streptomycetaceae > Streptomyces > Streptomyces sp. NPDC001231. The sequence goes on along the minus strand of NZ_JBIAXS010000002.1, from coordinate 223,625 downwards.
CCTGACCCGCGCCGACGCCGTGTCCGCCGTGCGCAACCCGCTCGCCCTCATCGCCGAACGCTGGACCCCGCATCCGAGGACCGTCCAGCGGGCGGCCCTCTCCGCGCTGGTGATGGCGGTGGTCATCGTCGTCACCGGCGGCGCCGTCCGCCTGACCGGCTCGGGCCTCGGCTGCCCGACCTGGCCCACCTGCACGGACGACTCGCTGACCACCACCCGCGAGATGGGTGTGCACGGCGTGATCGAGTTCGGCAACCGGATGCTGACGTACGTGCTGTGCGCCGCCGTGGGCTGGGCGATCCTCGCCGCGCGCGCCCAGAAGCCGTGGCGGCGCGGCCTCACCCGGCTGGGCTGGGCGCAGTTCTGGGTGGTCATGGGCAACGCGGTGCTCGGCGGCATCGTCGTCCTCGTCGGCCTGAACCCGTACACCGTCGCCGCGCACTTCCTGCTCTCCTCGGCGCTGATCGCGGTCGCCACGGTGATGTGGCAGCGCACCCGCGAGGGTGACGCCGAGCCGCGCCCGCTGGTCGGCAAGCCGATCCGGCAGCTGGTGGGATTCCTGGTCCTCGCGAGCGTGCTGCTGATCGCGGTGGGCACGGTGGTCACGGGCGCCGGGCCGCACGCGGGTGACTCCCAGGAGGTCGCCCGTATCCCGATCGACTGGCAGACGGTCGCCAAGCTGCACGCCGTGCTGGCGTGGATCGTGGTCACGCTGACGTTCGCCCTGTGGTTCATCCTCAAGGCCGTCGACGCGCCGCGGGGCCCCCTGGCGCGGACCCGCGAACTGTTCCTGATCCTGCTGGGCCAGGGCGCCATCGGCTATGTCCAGTCCTTCACGCACCTGCCCGAGGTCCTGGTCGGCCTGCACATGCTGGGCTCCTGCGTCATGTGGATCTGGGTGCTGCGCGTGCTGCTGTCGCTGCGCGAGCGGCCGGAGGCGGTGGCCGACCTGCCGGGTCCCGCCACCGAGGCGACGCTGGCCAAGGCCTGAGGCGGGACCGCCGGGGGTCAGCCGGGCCTGAGGCGGGACCGCCGGGGGTCAGCCGGGCCTGAGGCCGGGGCGCCCGAGGTTCAGCCGGGGGCAGCCCGTGTGCCCCGCTGGAGTAGAGGACCTTGCCGAACGGGGCCGGCTCCAGGATCTCCGCGAGGACCGTCGCGGCGCGGGCGCCGGTGCGGACCAGTGCGGCGCCCGAGTCGGCGTAGACGTGCGGGAAGAGGGCCCTCGGTGCGGGCCGGCCGGGCCTCGAAGGTGCCGAGGCCCGGCTCCGTTCTCAGGACCCCGTGGCAGTGCTGATCCACGAGGGACGGCGTCTCGATCAGCCGGTTCTCCCGACGCTGGGCCCGCTGCCTCCGTCAGGCCCCAACGGGTGAACCGGCCGTCAGGTGTTGCTGACCCGGGCCGTCCGGATCCGGTCAGCCGTTGGACGGGCCGCCCAGCTGGAGGCCCGCCATACGGCTCCACTCGTACGGGCCCGTCCGCACCTTGGCCGCGAACTCGCCGTCGAACGCCTCGTGGACGGTGATCCCGGACTTCTCCACCGCCTGCTCGGCGATGGCGTACGTCGGGGCCACGAGGTCGCCCCAGGTGCCGTCCTCGCCCACCAGGACGATCCTGGCGCCGCGCTCCCCGAGGTACGCGACCTGTCCCTCGGCGCCTCCGTGAGCCTTGGAGAAGGAGCCGATCCGCCGGGCGAGGCGGGCGGCCCTGCGCTCGGTCTTGGGGTCAACCTGCTGCGTGTCTGCCATGGCCAGGATGCTACCCACGGGTAGACCGAACGGCGACGGGCGGGGTGCGTGGCCTTGACCACGCACCCCGCCCGAGGGAAACCGCCACGACCCGTACGAGGGGTCAGCGCAGGAACGGATCCACCGCCACCGCCACGAACAGCAGCGACACATAGGTGATGGACCAGTGGAACAGGCGCATCTCCTTCAGCTTCGTGCCGGTCGCCTCGGCCTTGGCCCGGTTCTGCAGCGCGTGCGCCTCCCACAGCCACCAGCCGCCCGCCGCCAGCGCCACCGCCGTGTAGAACCAGCCGGTGTAGCCGAGCGGGGTCAGCAGCAGCGAGACCGCCACCATCACCCAGCTGTAGAGCACGATCTGGCGGGCGACCACCTTGTTGGAGGCGATGACCGGCAGCATCGGCACGCCCACGCGCGCGTAGTCCTCCCTCACCTTCATGGACAGCGGCCAGTAGTGCGGCGGCGTCCAGAAGAACATGACGAGGAAGAGGATGACCGGCGCCCAGGACATCGAGTTGGTGACCGAGGACCAGCCGATCAGCACCGGCATGCAGCCGGCGATGCCGCCCCACACGATGTTCTGCGAGGTACGGCGCTTGAGGATCATCGTGTAGACGACGACGTAGAAAAGGAGCGCTCCGAGCGACAGCCACGCGGACAGCCAGTTGACGGTGAGGCCGAACAGCAGCGTGGAGACGACCGCCAGCGTGATGCCGAAGGCCAGGCACTCGCGCGGGCTGACCATGCCGGTGACCAGCGGGCGCTGGGAGGTGCGGTCCATGAGCGCGTCGATGTCGCGGTCGATGTACATGTTCAGCGCGTTGGCGCCGCCCGCGGACAGGTAGCCGCCGAGACAGGTGAGCAGGACCAGCCCCAGGTCGGGCACGCCGCGCTGCGCCAGGAACATCACCGGAACGGTGGTGATCAGCAGCAGCTCGATGATCCGCGGCTTGGTCAGCGCCACAAACGCCTTGACACGGGCCCCGAACGGCCGGTGGCTCGGGCTCTGGCTCGCACCGAGTACCCCCGCTGGACGGGATTCGACGGCCGTCACGCACACCCCTGACAGAGACTCCCAGCGAGCCGCCCGTGTGAACCGACGGTAAGGACTCGCGCGTACCACGCCACTGTAGACGTTGCCCAGACCCGGACATTCGCGGGGGTCGGGTCGTGTTGGCGGGGCCCTCCGGACGGGCACGATCCGGCTCGATTGAGCGATCGGATGAGCAGCCCCGTATTCATGTGCCGAATGCTGTTCCGACCAGCGGGGAGGCGGATCCCGGAGAGTCCCGGCACTCTGGAACGACGCGGAAAAACGCACGTTCTGACGGGATAGGCTCGACAATGGCCGGCCGACGCCGAGAACGCCGGCAACCGGTGCGCGGTCCCCCCGTACGCCGGCATCCGACATGTGGAGAGGAGCCCTGACCCAGGGTGAGCACCAAGCCGACCACCACAGACCTCGAGTGGACCGAGTTGGACCAGCGTGCCGTGGACACCGCGCGCGTCCTGGCCGCCGACGCCGTACAGAAGGTCGGCAACGGCCATCCCGGTACGGCGATGAGTCTGGCTCCCGCCGCCTACACCCTCTTCCAGAAGGTGATGCGGCACGACCCGGCCGATCCGCAGTGGGTGGGGCGCGACCGCTTCGTGCTGTCCGCCGGCCACTCCTCCCTGACCCTCTACACCCAGCTGTACCTGGCCGGTTTCGGGCTGGAGCTGGACGACCTGAAGGCCTTCCGCACCTGGGGCTCGAAGACGCCCGGCCACCCGGAGTACGGGCACACGGCGGGCGTGGAGACCACGACCGGCCCGCTCGGCCAGGGTGTCGCCAACGCGGTGGGCATGGCGATGGCCGCCCGCTACGAGCGCGGTCTGTTCGACCCGGAGGCCCCCACCGGCACGTCCCCGTTCGACCACTTCGTCTTCTGCGTCGCCGGTGACGGCTGTCTCCAGGAGGGCATCTCCGCCGAGGCGTCCTCGCTGGCCGGCCACCAGAAGCTCGGCAACCTGATCCTGCTGTGGGACGACAACCACATCTCGATCGAGGGCGACACCGAGACGGCCGTCTCCGAGGACACCGTCAAGCGGTACGAGGCCTACGGCTGGCACGTGCAGCGCGTGGAGGCCAAGGAGGACGGCGACCTCGACCCGCAGGCGATCCACGCGGCCGTCGAGGCGGCCAAGGCCGTCACCGACCGGCCGTCCTTCATCGCGATGCGCTCGATCATCGCCTGGCCGGCCCCGCACGCGCAGAACACCGAGGCCGCGCACGGCTCGGCCCTGGGCGAGGAGGAGGTCGCGGCCACCAAGCGCGTCCTCGGTTTCGACCCCGAGCAGCACTTCGAGGTCTCCGACGAGGTGCTGAACCACACCCGCGCCGCCCTCGAGCGGGGCCGCCGGGCCAAGGCCGAGTGGGAGAAGTCGCTCCAGGTCTGGCGCGAGGCCAACCCCGAGCGGGCGGCCGAGTTCGACCGGATCGCCGCGGGCGAACTGCCCGCCGGCTGGGACGAGAAGATCCCGGTGTTCGAGGCGGGCAAGGGCCTGGCCACGCGTGCCGCGTCCGGCAAGGTGCTCCAGGCGCTCGGCGACGTGATCCCGGAGCTGTGGGGCGGCTCGGCGGACCTGGCCGGCTCGAACAACACCACCATCGACAAGACCTCGTCGTTCCTGCCCGAGGGCAACCCGCTGCCGGAGGCGAACCCGTACGGGCGCACCATCCACTTCGGCATCCGCGAGCACGCGATGGCCGCGGCGATGAACGGCATCACGCTGCACGGCAACACCCGCGTCTACGGCGGCACCTTCCTGGTCTTCTCCGACTACATGCGCAACGCGGTGCGCCTGTCGTCCCTGATGCACCTGCCGGTGACGTACGTCTGGACGCACGACTCCGTCGGCCTGGGCGAGGACGGCCCCACCCACCAGCCGGTCGAGCACCTGGCCTCGCTGCGCGCCATCCCGGGCCTGAACATCGTCCGCCCGGCCGACGCCAACGAGACCGCGATCGCCTGGCGCGAGATCCTGCGCCGCTGGACCAAGGAGTTCGGCAAGGGCACCCCGCACGGTCTGGCGCTGACCCGCCAGGGCGTGCCGACGTACGAGCCCAACGACGACGCCGCGCGCGGCGGTTACGTGATGTTCGAGGCCGAGGGGCCGGAAGGGCAGAACACCACGGCACAGGTCGTCCTGATCGCCACCGGCTCCGAGGTGCACGTGGCCGTGGAGGCCCGCGAGCGGCTCCAGGCCGAGGGCATCCCCACCCGGGTGGTGTCCATGCCCTCCGTGGAGTGGTTCGAGGAGCAGGACCAGGGGTACCGGGACAGCGTGCTGCCCCCGGCCGTGCGGGCACGCGTCGCGGTCGAGGCAGGTATCGGTCTGACCTGGCACAAGTACGTGGGAGACGCCGGCCGCATCGTTTCCCTCGAGCACTTCGGTGCTTCGGCCGACGCCAAGGTGCTCTTCCGCGAGTTCGGCTTCACCGCGGAGAACGTGGCCGACAAGGCCCGGGAATCCATCGCCGCCGCCCAGCGCTGACGCTCATACACGACCCGTAGGAGATGTAATTTCCATGACAGACGCACTGAAGCGCCTTTCCGACGAAGGCGTCGCGATCTGGCTGGACGACCTGTCGCGCAAGCGGATCACGTCCGGCAACCTCGCCGAGCTGATCGACCAGCAGCACGTCGTGGGCGTCACCACCAACCCGACGATCTTCCAGAAGGCGATCTCGCAGGGGGACGGCTACGAACAGCAGGTCTCCGACCTGGCCGCCCGCCGGGTCACGGTGGAAGAGGCCATCCGCATGATCACCACGGCGGACGTCCGGGACGCCGCCGACATCATGCGCCCCGTCTTCGACGCCACCGGCGGCAAGGACGGCCGGGTGTCCATCGAGGTGGACCCCCGCCTGGCGCACAACACCAGGGCCACGGTCGCCGAGGCCCGCCAGCTGGCCTGGCTGGTCGACCGGCCCAACACGCTCATCAAGATCCCGGCCACCAGGGCGGGCCTGCCGGCGATCACCGAGACCATCGGCAACGGCATCAGCGTCAACGTCACCCTGATCTTCTCGCTGGAGCGCTACCGCGCGGTGATGGACGCGTACCTGAGCGGCCTGGAGAAGGCCCGGGAGCGCGGCCTGGACCTGTCGAAGATCCACTCGGTGGCGTCCTTCTTCGTGTCCCGTGTGGACACCGAGATCGACCGGCGGATCGACGAGCTCGGCACCGCCGAGGCCAAGGCGCTGCGCGGCAAGGCGGGCGTGGCCAACGCGCGTCTGGCCTACGAGGCGTACGAGGAGGTCTTCGCCTCCGACCGGTGGAGCGCGCTGGAGCGGCAGGGCGCCAACAAGCAGCGTCCGCTGTGGGCGTCCACCGGAGTGAAGGACAAGGCGTACAAGGACACCATGTACGTCGAGGAGCTGGTGGCGCCGAACACGGTGAACACCATGCCCGAGGCCACGCTGGAGGCCACCGAGGAGCACGGCGCGATCCGCGGCGACGCGGTCACCGGCACCTACGAGCAGGCCCGCGCGGACATCGACGCGCTGGAGGGGATCGGGATCTCGTACGACGACGTGGTCCAGGTCCTGGAGGACGAGGGCGTCGAGAAGTTCGAGTCGTCCTGGAACGACCTGCTCAAGTCCACCGAGGCGGAGTTGGAGCGCCTCGCTCCCGCGGAGGGCTGAGAACCTTGGCGCCCCTTTCCGTCACTGGAGCGAACCCGCTCCGTGACCCCGCCGACCGACGGCTCCCGCGTATCGCGGGGCCGTCGGGCCTGGTCATCTTCGGTGTCACGGGTGACCTGTCGCGCAAGAAGCTCATGCCCGCGGTGTACGACCTCGCCAACCGGGGTCTGCTGCCGCCGGGCTTCTCGCTCGTCGGCTTCGCCCGCCGCGACTGGGAGCACGAGGACTTCGCCCAGGTCGTGCACGACGCCGTCAAGGAGCACGCGCGCACGCCGTTCCGGGAGGAGGTCTGGCAGCAGCTCATCCAAGGGATGCGCTTCGTGCAGGGCACCTTCGACGACGACGACGCGTTCGAGCGGCTGCGCGGCACGATCGAGGAACTGGACAAGGCACAGGGCACGGGCGGCAACTTCGCCTTCTACCTGTCGGTGCCCCCGAAGTCCTTCCCGGTGGTCATCCAGCAGCTGAAGAAGCACCAGCTGGCCGACCAGAGCCACGGCTCGTGGCGGCGCGCGGTCATCGAGAAGCCCTTCGGCCACGACCTGAGGTCGGCCGAGGAGCTCAACGCGATCGTGCACGAGGTCTTCGCCCCGGACCAGGTCTTCCGCATCGACCACTACCTGGGCAAGGAGACCGTCCAGAACATCCTGGCCCTGCGCTTCGCCAACACGATGTTCGAGCCGATCTGGAACCGGTCCTTCGTGGACCATGTGCAGATCACCATGGCCGAGGACATCGGCATCGGCGGCCGGGCCGGCTACTACGACGGCATCGGCGCCGCCCGCGACGTCATCCAGAACCACCTGCTGCAACTCCTGGCCCTGACCGCGATGGAGGAGCCCGCCTCCTTCGACGCGGACGCGCTGGCCGCGGAGAAGACCAAGGTGCTCGGCGCGGTGAAGCTGCCCAGGGACCTGGGCAAGTCGACCGTGCGCGGGCAGTACGCGGCGGGCTGGCAGGGCGGCGAGAAGGTCATCGGCTACCTCGAGGAAGAGGGCATCGACAAGAAGTCGAAGACCGACACGTTCGCGGCCGTCAAGCTGGAGATCGACAACCGCCGCTGGGCGGGCGTCCCCTTCTATCTGCGCACCGGCAAGCGCCTGGGCCGCCGGGTCACCGAGATCGCGGTCGTCTTCCAGCGGGCGCCGCACTCCCCCTTCGACACCTCGGCCACCGAGGAACTCGGGCAGAACGCCATCGTCATCCGCGTCCAGCCGGACGAGGGTGTCACGGTCCGCTTCGGCTCCAAGGTTCCCGGCACGTCGATGGAGATCCGGGACGTGTCGATGGACTTCGCCTACGGCGAGTCCTTCACGGAGTCCAGCCCGGAGGCGTACGAACGCCTGATCCTGGACGTGCTGCTCGGCGACTCCAACCTCTTCCCGCGCACCGAGGAGGTCGAGCTGTCCTGGCGGATCCTCGACCCGATCGAGACGTACTGGGACAAGCACGGCAGGCCCGCGCAGTACCCGTCCGGGACGTGGGGGCCCGCCGAGGCGGACGAGATGCTCGCACGAGACGGACGGAGCTGGCGCCGGCCATGAAGATAGACCTGACCGACACCACGGCCAGCAAGATCAACAAGGCGCTGGTGCGGGCCCGGCGGGCGATCGGCACCCCGGCCGTGGGCATGGTGCTCACGCTGGTCATCGTCACCGACGAGGAGAACGCCTACGACGCGCTGAAGGCCGCCGGAGACGCCTCGCGGGAGCATCCCTCGCGCCTGCTGGTGGTCATCAAGCGGCATGCCCGCACCCTGCGCGACCGCACGTCCTCGCGGCTGGACGCCGAGGTGCGGGTGGGCGCGGACGCCGGCGCCGGCGAGACGGTGGTGCTGCGTCTGCACGGCGAGGTGGCCGACCACGCCCAGTCGGTGGTGCTGCCTTTGCTGCTCCCCGACGCGCCGGTCGTCGTCTGGTGGCCGGTGAACGCCCCGCTCGAACCGGCCAAGGACCCGCTGGGCGCCCTGGCGCAGCGCCGGGTCACCGACACCTACGCCGCCGAGCAGCCGGTGCGGGAGCTCTCCGCGCGGGCCGAGGCGTACACGCCCGGCGACACGGACCTGTCCTGGACCCGGATCACTCCGTGGCGCTCGATGCTGGCCGCGGCCCTCGACCAGGTCACCTGCGAGGTCAGGGCCGTGGAGGTGGAGGGCGAGGAGTTCAACCCGAGCTGCGAGCTGCTGGCGATGTGGCTCGCGGACCGGCTGGACGTTCCGGTCAAGCGCTCGCAGTCCGCGGGCCCCGGTCTGACCGCGGTCCGCATGGACACCAGCTGCGGCCCGATCGCCCTGGACCGGGCCGACGGCAGGCTGGCGACCCTGTCCATCCAGGGGCAGCCGGAGCGGGCGGTGGCACTGAAGCGGCGGGAGACCGCCGAGCTGATCGCGGAGGAACTGCGACGGCTGGACCCGGACGACACGTACGCGTCCGCGCTGCGGTTCGGCGTGGACCGGCTGGACGGCGCCGGGGCGTCCGGCGGTTCGAAGGCGTCCGCGAAGGAGCCGGTCGCGGTGCCCGCCCCCCAGGAGGAGGCCGCCGAGTGAGCACTCCGCAACTGGTCGTCCACCACGACAAGGAGCTGATGGCGCAGGCCGCCGCGGCCCGGCTGATCACCCGGATCGTGGACGCGCAGGCCTCGACGGGCTCGGCGTCCGTGGTCCTCACCGGCGGCCGCAACGGCAACGGGGTGCTGGCCGCGCTGGCGGCCGCGCCCGCCCGCGACGCGATCGACTGGGGCCGGCTGGACCTGTGGTGGGGCGACGAGCGGTTCCTGCCGGAGGGCGACCCGGAACGCAATGTCACGCAGGCCCGCGAGGCCCTGCTGGACTCCGTGCCGCTGGACCCCGAGCGCGTGCACGCCATGCCGGCGTCGGACGGTCCCTACGGCGCGGACGTCGAGGCGGCGGCGGAGGCCTACGCCGAGGAGCTGGCCCGCGCGGCCGGCCCCGAGAACCACGGCGCGGTCCCGTCGTTCGACGTCCTGATGCTGGGCGTCGGCCCGGACACCCATGTCGCGTCCCTCTTCCCGGAACACCCGGGGGTGCGCGAGACGGAGCGCACGGTGATCGGCGTGCACGGCTCCCCCAAGCCGCCGCCCACCCGCGTCTCCCTCACCCTGCCCGCCATCCGCTCGGCCCGCGAGGTGTGGCTGCTGGCGGCCGGCGAGGACAAGGCCAACGCGGTGGCGATGGCCCTCTCGGGCGCGGGTGAGATCCAGGCCCCGGCGGCCGGCGCCCAGGGCCGCGCCCGCACTCTGTGGCTCCTGGACACGGCGGCGGCCTCGCAACTGCCGCGGTCGCTGTATCCACCGGCCTCGGCGTAGACGGCAAGGTGCGGCGGCGGTGAGGAACACCGCCGCCGCACTTTGCTTATCAGGCCGAACCAGGGATCGCCGTCACTTCACCGACCCCGCCATCACCCCCTGCACGAAGTGCCGCTGGAAGGCGAAGAACACGACCACCGGCACCACCAGGGACAGGAACGCCCCCGGCGCCAGCACATCGATGTTGCTGCCGAACTGCCGGATCTGCGACTGGAGTGCCACCGTCAGCGGCTGCGAGGAGGTGTCGGCGAACAGCAGCGCCACCAGCATGTCGTTCCACACCCACAGGAACTGGAAGATGGCGAGGCTCGCGATCGCGGGGCGCCCCACCGGCAGCACCAGCCGGGTGAAGATCCGCCACTCGTTGCCCCCGTCCATGCGGGCCGCCTCCAGCATCTCCTTCGGCATCTCGGCGAAGTAGTTCCGCAGCAGGAACACCGCGAACGGCAGTCCGTAGGCCACATGGAAGAGGACCACACCGGGGATCGTGCCGAACAGGCCGAGCTGGCCGAAGAGTTTGGCGACGGGCAGCAGACCGATCTGCACCGGCACCACCAGCATCGCCACCACCAGCAGGAACAGCGGCTCACGGGCCGGGAAGTCCAGCCAGGCGAAGGCGTATCCGGCCAGCGCCGCGATGACGACGACCAGGACCGTCGTGGGCACCGAGATCAGCACCGTGTTCCAGAAGGCCTTGGTGATGCCCGAGTTCTTCAGCAGTGCCGAGTAGTTGTCGAAGGACAGCTGCCCGGGGCTGGCCAGCGCCGTCCACCAGCCGCCCTTCGCGGTGTCCTGGGCCGAGCGCAGCGACGACAGGAACAATCCCGCGAGCGGGGTCATCCAGACCAGGCCGATCACCACGAGGACGGCCTGGACCAGCCCGTTGCCCAGGCCCCGCCTGACCGCGTTCATCGCTGACTCCTTCGGAAGCGGCGGACGTTGAACACCATCGCCGGGATCACCAGGAGCAGCAGGAGCACGCCGAGCGCGCTGCCGAGGCCCTGGTTGTTGCCACCGCCGAAGGACACCAGCCACATCTGGGTCGCCAGCACGGTGGCGTCCTGCTGCACCGGGCCGGGCGCGATGATGTAGACGAGGTCGAAGACCTTCATCACGTTGATCACGAGGGTGACGAAGACGACGGTGAGGACGGGGGCGAGCAGCGGCACGGTGATCCGGCGGAAGATCTGCCACTCGTTGGCCCCGTCGATGCGCGCCGCCTCCAGCGCGTCACGCGGCAGCGCGGACAGTCCGGCGCCGATCAGCACCATCGCGAACCCGGTCCAGATCCACAGGTAGGCACCGATGATCATCGGGGTGACGAGCGTCGGGCCGAGCCAGGAGACGCCCTGGTAGGGCTGCGCGAAGTTGGCCTGCGGCAGCTTCACCTCGTACGAGCCCGCCGTCAGGCCCGTGAAGCGGAAGGAGCCGTCGGAGCCCGTGGTGGTGGTCGCGACCGTCCGGCCGTCGCGCACCGCCTCGACCTTCATGCCGGGCAGGCCGCTCTCGCCGCGGTCGACCTTGCCCTGGGTGCCGCCTCCGCCGGGCGCGAAGTCCAGGTAGACGACTCCGCGCAGTTCGTCCCCGGCGGCCTTACCGCCCTCCACCGGGCGGGCGGGCGAGGCATCGCCCGGCAGGTCCTTGGGCAGCACGCCGACCATCGGCAGGGTCACCGTGGCGCCCGGCGAGAGGGTCGCGTCGGTGAGGTACGAGCCGTCCCGGCCCTGGGTCAGCCCGAATCCCTCACGGGCGCGTGCGCTCGGGTAGGACGGGGATCCCTTGAAGGCGTCGTGCACGGAGACCACGGCGGCGTTGAGGACGCCCTTGTCCGGGTCCTCGTCGTAGGCGAGCCGGAAGATGATGCCGGCGGCCAGGAAGGACACGGCCATCGGCATGAACAACAGCAGCTTGAACGCCGTCGCCCAGCGGACCTTCTCCACCAGCACGGCGAGGATGAGTCCGAGCCCGGTGAGCAGCGCCGGGGCGACCACGACCCAGATCGTGGTGTTCCGGACGGCCTTCAGCGTCGCCGGGTCGCGGAACATCTCGGTGTAGTTGTCCCCGCCGACGAACCGGGTGCCGGAGGCGTCGAAGAAGCTCCGGCCGACGGAGAACAGCACCGGGTAGACGACGAGCGCGCCGAGCAGCAGCAGTGCGGGGAAGACGAACAGCAGCGCGACGGTCCGCCCCCGCCGCCGCGCGCGCCGAGCATGTTCGGCGCGCGCGGCGGGCGACGGGGGGCCCGCTCCCTTCTCCTTCGCGAGCGTGGTGGCGGTCATGGTGCGTCAGCCCTGGTTCTTGTACGCCTTGGCCGCCGCGGCCTCCAGCTTCGCCGCGGTGCCCTTCGGGTCGGACGGGTCGCGCAGGAAGTCCTGGAGCAGCTTCCACTCGCCCACGCCGCTGGTGCCGCCGAAGGCCGCCGGGGCCTGGTCGGACATGTCGAAGCGGACCGCGTCGGAGTCGCCCGCCGCGACCAGGGACTTGGCGGTGGCGCGGGTGACGTCGTCGCCGTAGGAGGCGAGGTCGAGGTTCTTGTTCGGGGACAGGAAGCCGCCGGCCTTGGCCCAGACGGCCGCGGCCTCCGGGGTGGCCAGGTACTCGAGGAGCTTCATGCCGGCCTTGGCGTTCTTGCCGTCCTTGAGGACGGCGGCCGCGTCGCCGCCGCTGACGACCGGCGCGTTGCCGCCGTCGACCGGCGGGAACGGGAAGAAGTCCGCGTCCTTGCCGATGGTCCGGTCGAACTGGTCGTGGGCGACACCCGCGACGAAGTCGCCCTCGTAGACCATGCCGGCCTCGGGCTTGGGCCCGAAGACCTTCTCCACCGAGCCCGGGAAGTCGGTGTTGAGGGCGCCCTTCTGGCCGCCCGCGATCAGCTGCTTGTCCTTGAACAGCTTGCCGAGCGTGGTGAGCGCCTTGACCACGCTGTCGTCGGTCCACTTCAACTGGTGTGCGGCGAGGGCGTCGTACTTCTCGGGGCCGGCCTGGGAGAGGTAGATGTTCTCGAACCAGTCGGTCAGGGTCCAGCCGTCCTGTCCGGCGACCGCGAAGGCGGCGAGCCCGGAGTCGGAGAGGGTGTGCCCGGCCTTGAGCATCTCGTCGTACGTCGCCGGCGGCTTGACGCCGGCCTGGTCGAGCGCGTCGGGGCTGTACCAGACGGTCGACTTGTGGGCGGCCTTGAAGTACAGGCCGTACAGGGTGTCGTCGACGCTGCCGTACTTCTTCCACACCGGCGCGAAGTTGGCGTCCACCGACTTCTGGGTGGTGTCGGACAGCGGCTCCAGCCAGCCCTTCTTGGCGAACTGCTGGAGCACACCGACCTGCGGGACCATCACGACGTCGGGGGCGTTGCCGCCCTCGATCTTGCTGCCGACGACGGTGGAGACGTTGTCGCCGGTCGACATGAACTGGGTCTTGGCGCCGGTCTTCGCGGAGAACGCGTCCAGCACCTTCTGGAAGTTCTTCTGCTCGCTGCCGGACCAGACGCCGGCCACGGTGACCGTCTGGCCGTCGAGCGTCTTGTCGCCGCCGCCGGCGGAAACGGGGTCGTCGCTGCCGCAGGCGGTGGCGCCGAGGGCGAGGACGAGGGCGGTGCAGCCGGTGAGCAGGGTGGTACGTCGTCGCATCATCGTTGATGTCCCTTCGGAAGGTGGGGAATTGACGAGGTTCAGTGGTCGGTGCCTTCGGTGATCCACCAGGCGGCGGTGGACCCGGCGAGCATCCCGGGCGGGCAGTCGCCGCTGGCCAGCAGCGGGGTGCCGGAGACCGGCGCGGCCGTGGGCGACGTACCGAAGTTGACGGCGCAGACCAGGCCGTCACCGCGGACGAAGGCGAGGACGTCCGGCGGGGTGTCCAGCCAGCGCAGCGAGCCCTCGCCCAACTGGGGCAGTGCGGAACGCAGTTGCAGGCCGTCGCGGTACAGGTGCCAGAAGGAGCGGGTGTCGGCGAGGGCGCGTTCGGTGACGTACTCGGCGAAGTACGAGGGCTGCGGCAGCCAGGGCTTGGCGCTCTGGGTCCCGGAGGTGAAGCCGAACGGGGAGACCTGCCCCGACCAGGGCAGCGGCACCCGGCAGCCGTCGCGGACGCGGGCACGGCTTCCGGTGCGGTGGAAGATCGGGTCGGTGAGCACGTCGTCGGGCAGGTCGACGACCTCGGGCAGGCCGAGTTCCTCGCCCTGGTAGACGTACGCGGCTCCGGGCAGTGCCAGCATCAGCAGCGCGGCGGCGCGGGCGCGGGCGGCACCGAGTCCGCTGCCCTCCACGGCGGCCTCGCCGTAGCGGGTGACGGTGCGGACCTGGTCGTGGTTGTTGAGGACCCAGGTGACCGTGGAGCCGGTGCCGGCGATGTCCTGCATGGCCTCGGAGATGACCTTGCGGAAGGCGTCGGGGTCCCAGGGGGCGCCGAGCAGGTCGAAGAAGAAGGCCTGGTGCAGTTCGTCCGGCCGGACGTACATGGCGTGTTCGCGGGCGCTGGGCACGGACACCTCGCCGACCAGCAGGCGTTCGCGGCCGTCGCGGGCGGTGTACTCCTCGCACACCGCGCGCCAGTGCCGCCACACGTCGTGCACCTCGGGCTGGTTCCAGGCCAGCGGGTTGACCGAGTCGCGGGTGCGGGCGTCGGCCTCCGGGTCCGGGGAGTCGGGCAGTTCGGGGTGCTTGAACAGGCCGGCGGCGACGTCGATGCGGAAGCCGTCCACGCCCCGGTCCAGCCAGAAGCGCAGGACGCGCTCGAACTCGGCGGGGATCTCGGGGTTGCGCCAGTTCCAGTCGGGCTGCTCGGGCGTGAACATGTGCAGGTACCACTGGCCGGGGCGGCCGTCCGGCTCGGTGATCCGGGTCCAGGCGGGGCCGCCGAACATGGCGTGCCAGTTGTTGGGCGGCTCGGCGCCGTCCGGGCCGCGGCCGTCGGTGAAGTGGAAGCGGGCGCGGGCCTCGCTGCCGGGCTCGGCGGCGAGCGCCTCGCGGAACCACGGGTGCTCGCTGGAGCAGTGGTTGGGGACGATGTCGAGGAGCACCCTGATCCCGAGCCGATGGGCGGTGGCCATCAGCAGGTCGAACTCGGCGAGGTCACCGAAGAGCTGATCGACTCCGCAGTAGTCGGCCACGTCGTAGCCGTGGTCGTGCTGCGGGGAGGGGTAGAAGGGACTCAGCCAGATGCCGTCGACGCCGAGCTTCTTCAGATACGGCAGCCCGGCCCGGACCCCGGCCAGATCGCCGATGCCGTCGCCGGTGCTGTCCAGGAAGCTGCGCACGTACACCTGGTAGATCACCGCGTCGCGCCACCAACCATGCCTGTTCAATCCATTGACCTGTTCCTGTGAAGGCAGCAGTTATGCATGCATGTTAGGTAGCGGTGTCACGAGGGTGTCAACGAACGAAACAGAAGCTACTGGGCAGTTGGCTGCTCATGTCCGGACTTGTCCGGACGGGACGGTCGTAGATGTGATGGCCGCGTTACCTAACAAGTAACTACTGCGGCGCTTCCGCTGTGAGCGGTACGAGCGCTACGAGCGCCCGGCGATGGCGTCGAGCTCGCGCGCGAGGCGCCGCACGGCCGCCTCGGGGGTCTGCCGCCCGGCCAGCGTGTCGTGCACGACCGCCTGCACCACCAGGCTGACCTGGTCGTAGTGCGGGCTCTTGGGGCGCGGCGCGGCGGCCAGCACGGAGGCACGCAGGGTCGGCAGGTACGGGAACCGCCGTACGAGTGCGGGGTCTTCGTACAGCGCGGCGCGCACGGGCGGCAGCGCGCCCTCGGTGAGCACCTGGCGCTGGACGGGCTCGCTGGTGAGGTACGCGATGAGGCGCGCGGCCGAGTCGGGGTGCCGCGCGTGCGTGTTGACGGCCAGGTTGGAGCCGCCGAGGACACTGGTCCCCGGCCCGTCGGGTCCGGGCAGCGGTACGGCGCCGATCTTCCCGGCGACCTCGGAGCCCTCGGCGGAGGCGACGGCATAGGCGTAGGGCCAGTTGCGCAGGAAGAGCAGCCGGCCGTCCTGGAAGGCCTGCTTGGACTCCTCCTCCTTGTACGTCAGCGCCTCCTCGGGGATCCAGCCCTCGGCGAAGCCGCGCGCCAGGAAGCCGATGCCCTCGCGGGCCGCGCCCGAGTCGACGGTGACGCGCTCGCCCTCGTCGCCGAGGATCGTGCCGCCCGCCGAGTACACGGCTTCGGCCGCATTGACGGTCAGCCCCTCGTACGGCAGGAACTGGCCCGCGTAGCCGTCCAGTCCGTACTTCTGCGCGATGGTCCGGGCGGCGTGCTCCAGTTCTGCCCAGGTGCGCGGCGGCGGGACGCCCTCCTTGGCCAGGACGTCCTTGCGGTACAGCAGCAGGCCGGCGTTGGTGACGTACGGGACCGCGTACAGCCGTCCGTCGTAGGTGGCGGTGTCGACGACCGGGGGCAGGAACGTCTCCAGCGGGAAGCGCTCGCGCGGCAGCGGACGGATCCAGCCGGCGGCGGCGAACTCCGAGGTCCAGTTCACGTCGATGTTGAGCACGTCGAACCGGCTGCGGTTGCCGCCGCGCAGGTCGGTGGCCATCTGCTCCCGGGTCTCGTCGGCGGCGTCGGGCAGCTCGACGAGGGTGACCCTCTCGGTGGGGTGGGTGCGGTTCCAGCCCTCCAGCAGCGGACCGAGGTAGCCGGTCAAGTCGCCCGCGGTGGCCAGGGTGAGCGGGCCGCGGCCCTCGCTGCTCCCCTCGGTCGCCCGGGCACCCGAGGAGATATAGCCGGTCATGGCCACGACCAGAACAAGGAGGCCCCTACCGGCGGCGTGGATCCACCGCATAGGTTCCTCCTTGCACACCGGCGCCGGGCACCTTCGCCCGGCTCAGGCCATGTATACCTGTTAGGTATGGGCGATACTAGGGCCTGGCGTCAATCTCACGTCGTCCACCCGGAGACACCCCGCATGACGCGTCTGACGAGGACCTAGGAGGAGAGCACGCGTGCGCCTGCCCCTCCTCGCACTTCTCGCGCGCGGTCCCGCCCACGGCTACGAGCTGAAGCAGGACCTTGAGCAACTGCTGGGCTCCGCGTACCCTCAGCCGAACGTCGGCCAGATCTACGTGACCCTCGGCCGCCTCGAGAAGTCGGGACTGATCGAGGGCGAGGAGGTCGAGCAGTCCAGCCGGCCCAACAAGAAGATCTACCACCTCACCGACTCCGGGCGGGGGGCGCTGCGCGCCTGGTTCGAGGAGCCCGAGGACGAACCGCGGGTACGGGACGAGTTCTTCATGAAGCTCGCCCTCGCCCCGCAGACCGGTCTCGCCGACCAGATCGCCCTCATCAACAAGCAGCGGCGCCAGTACCTCAACACCATGCGCAACCTGTCGAAGCTGGCCGCCGCCGAGAACCGGGACAACCGAATCGCCCAACTGCTGATCGAGGGCGCCATGCTGCACCTTCAGGCCGACCTGGACTGGCTGGAGCGGTGCCAGGAGGAACTGGAGGGGCTGGAGTGAGCGACGTCCGAGCTCCGGCGCTGCTGCGGGCCGAGGGCCTGGTCAAGACGCACCACGGCCAGGGGGCACCCGCGCGGGCCGTGCGCGGGGTGGATCTGTCAGTGACCCGCGGCGAGTTCGTGGCGGTAACCGGCCCGTCCGGAGCCGGCAAGTCGACGCTGCTGCACCTGCTCGGCGGACTTCAGCGGCCGGACGAGGGCAGCATCTGGCTGGACGGCCGGTGCACCGACTCCTACGGCGAGGCCCGCTGGGCCGAGGAACGCCGCAACGGCATCGGGATCGTGTTCCAGTTCTTCAACCTGGTCTCCAACCTGTCCGTCGCCGACAACGTCGAACTGCCCGCCCTGCTCGCCGGCCGCTCGCCGCGGCAGGCGCGTGCCGAGCGGGAGGAACTGCTGGCCGAGCTGGGCCTGGAAGGCAAGGAGCGCAGTATGCCGGGCGAGCTGTCCGGCGGTGAGCAGCAGCGGGTCGCGCTGGCCCGCGCGCTGGTCAACCACCCTCCGCTGCTGCTCGCCGACGAGCCCGCCGGCAGCCTCGACAGCAAGGGCACCCGCGAGGTGATGCGGCTGCTGTCCCGCTTCCACGGACGCGGCCAGACGATCGTGCTGGTCACCCATGACGCCCGACTGGCGAGCGCCGCGGACCGGGTGATCAGTTTCTTCGACGGCCGGATCGCCGACGACGCGGAACTGGACGGGACGACGCCGTCGCGGAGCACGGGGATCTCGGGCGTGCTGGAACTGAGGGACTGAGTGCGGTGTACGACCACCTGATGTGCCCGGGGTGCGACCACCTGACGGGCTCGGGGTACGGCCGCCCGGCGTGCTCGGGTCCGCATTCCGGACCGAGGGACTGAGGCCCGTGCGAGCCACGATGCGCTGGGCGCACTCCGATCTGCGCGCCCACCGGGGGGAGGCGCTGTTCATCGTGCTGGCCACGGCCGGCATCGTCGCCTCGCTGCTGCTGGCCACCGCGTTGTTCGGCTACGCGACCAATCCCTGGCAGCGGGTCTTCACCCAGTCCCACGGGGCCCATGTGTGGCTGCACACGGCGCGGTCCGCCGAGACGGAACGGCTCGCCGCCCTGGACGGCGTCGAGTCGGTCACCGACGCCTACCTCGTCGAGTCCGCCACCGTCGTCTCCCGCGGCACCCGCGCCACCGTGGAACTGCGCGGTACGCCCTCGCTGCCCGCCGTGGGACGCCCATTGCTCACCGCCGGGCACTGGCTGGACGCCGGGGAGCCGGACGGCGTGGTCCTGGAGAGCCGCCTGGCCACGGCCCTGCTGGCCGAGCCCGGGGACACGCTCGTCCTGCCCGGTACCGGGCGCGCGCTGAGCGTGGTGGGCATCGCCGACAGCGCCGAGCCCCGCTACGGCCCCGGCGAGCAGCCGGGACTGGTGTGGGCGCAGCCGTCCGCGGTGCGCGAGCCCGGCGGACGGGTGGTCGGGCTGCGGCTGGCCGATCCCGACGACACGGACTACGCCGTGCAGCGCGCCGTCACCGTGCTGGGCGCCGGCGTGGTCGGCGAGGTGTCCACCTGGCAGCAGGCGCGGGCCGAGGCGCAGGGCGACAACCGGCTGCTCGGGCAGGTGCTGGGCCTGTTCGGGCTGGGCGCGCTGATCGCGGCCGGGCTGGCGGTGCACGGCGCGATCGGCACCCGTATCCGGGGGCATCTGCGGGACATCTCGGTGCTGAAGGCGATCGGTTTCACGCCCGCCCAGGTGGTCCGGATCTTCCTGCTCCAGCATGTGGCGTACGCCGTGCTGGGCGCCGTGGCCGCGGTGGTGCTGACCGAGGGGCTGGGCGCGCGGATCCCGGGCCGGCTGGGCGACGCGGTAGGGGTGTGGCAGGGCCTGCCGGGCCACACGGTGGCGATGGGCGCGGTCCCGGTGGGCGCGGTGCTGTTCATCGGCGCGGTGACCGGGCTCGCGGCGTGGCGGGCGGGACGGGTGCCACCGGTCCCGGTGCCGCACCCGGCGGCGGTGCCGGGCGGCGGCCTGCCCGGGGTCGCCCGCAGGGCGCTGGGTCTGCGCCTGCCGCCCGCGCTGGTCCTGGGCTGGCACCGGGCCTTCACCCGCCGCCCGCGCACCTTCGCCACGGTGGGGCGGCTGGCGCTGCCGCTGCTGCTGATCGTGGTGGCGATGAGTGCCTGGACCACGATCGACCGCTTCCACAACCGGCCGGAGGAGCTGGGGCTGCCGGCCGCGCTGACCGTCCGCCCCGACAGCACCCTGAACGACGGCGGGACGCGGGAGCTGCTGGATCGGGAACCCGGGGTCGCCGCCGTCTACCCCGGTGTGGAGGTGGCCGCCCTGGTGCCCGGCCAGACGGCCACGATCGCCCTGCGGGGCCTGGGCACCCACGAGGCTCCCTACCCGTTCGCCCTGGCCGAGGGCCGCCGCGCCGACGGGCCCGACGAGGCGGTGGCCGGGCAGGGCCTGCTGGACCTGCTCGACGTCCGGGTCGGCGACTGGGTGCGCATGACGGTGGGCGACCAGCCGCAGATCCTGCACATCGTCGGCCGCAGCATCGAGCCGGAGAACGCCGGCCGGGTCATCTCCACGTCCCTGGACACCCTGCACGAGAACGACCCGAACCTCAGCCCCACCTTCTACCAGCTCCGCCTCGATCCGGGCACCGATCCGCGCCACGTCGCCACCGCCCTGTCCGCCGCCGCCCACGGCCACCTGGACGTCCATCCGGTGACCAACCCGGCCGACGGCCTGTCGTCGATGCGCGCGGTCATCGTGGGCCTGACCTGCGTCCTGGCCCTGATCGGCCTGATCGAGCTCCTTTCCGCGATCGGCGGCACGATCCGCGAGGGCGAACGGGACCTCCTGGCCCTGAAGGCCATCGGTCTCTCCCCCCGCCAGATCACCGCGATCACGGTGACCGCGACCGGTTGCACGGCCCTGGCCGCCGCAGCCGCCGCCACGGCCCTGGCGCTCCCCCTGTCCAACTGGTTGATCAACGCCCAGGGCCACTCCAGCGGCATAGGCGCCGGCATCGCCAGAACGCCCTCCCCGCTCCTGCTGCTCCTCTTCGTCACCTCGGCGGCCGTGGGCGCCGCGGCCCTCTCCGCCCTCCCCGCGACCAGGGCCTCCCACCGCCGCCTGGCGGACACGTTGTCAGCGGTGGCCTGAACACCCACGGGTCCGGGCGGGGGCTGGGGCGGAGCCCCGGGTGATCCGGAGAGTCCGGGGGCCCGGGGGCTCCCGGGGCCCGGGGGCTCCGCTCCAGCGAGACGGGTGGGGGAAGTGGGATCAGCGGGAGCGAAAGGCGCGGTACTTGGCGACCAGGGTCGTCGTGGAGGGGTCCAGCCCCTCCACTTCCGCGCCCTCCGTCAGAGCCGGCTCCACGCGCTTCGCGAGGACCTTGCCCAGCTCGACTCCCCACTGGTCGAAGGAGTCGATGTTCCAGACGGCGCCCTGTACGAACACCTTGTGTTCGTACAGGGCGATCAGCTGCCCCAGCACCGACGGAGTCAACTCGCGCGCGAGGATCGTGGTCGTGGGGTGGTTCCCGCGGAACGTCTTGTGCGGCACCAGTTCCGCCGGCGCCCCTTCCGCCCGTACCTCCTCCGGCGTCTTGCCGAAGGCCAGCGCCTGGGTCTGCGCGAAGAAGTTGGCCATCAGCAGATCGTGCTGCGCCCGGAGTTCATCGCTCAGCTCGGCCACCGGCTCGGCGAAGCCGATGAAGTCCGCCGGGATCAGCTTCGTACCCTGGTGGATCAACTGGTAGTACGCGTGCTGCCCGTTCGTGCCCGGCGTCCCCCACACCACCGGCCCGGTCTGCCACTCCACGGGCTCTCCGTCCCGCTGCACCGACTTCCCGTTGGACTCCATGTCCAGCTGCTGCAGATACGCGGTGAACTTGGACAGATAGTGCGAGTACGGCAGCACCGCATGCGACTGCGCGTCGTGGAAGTTGCCGTACCAGATCCCCAACAGCCCTAGCAGCAGGGGCACGTTGGACTCGGCCGGCGCGGTCCTGAAGTGCTCGTCGACGAGCCGGAAGCCGTCCAGCATCTCCCGGAACCGGTCCGGCCCGATCGCGATCATCAGGGACAGGCCGATCGCGGAGTCGTACGAGTACCGGCCCCCGACCCAGTCCCAGAACTCGAACATATTCTCGACGTCGATGCCGAACTCGGACACCTTCTCCGTGTTCGTGGACAGCGCCACGAAGTGCCGGGCGACCGCCTCCGGGCCGGCCTTCAGCTCTCCCAGCAGCCAGTTGCGCGCCGACGTCGCGTTGGTGATCGTCTCGATCGTGGTGAACGTCTTGGACGCGATGACGAACAGCGTCTCCGCCGCGTCCAGATCCCGCACGGCCTCATGCAGATCCGCGCCGTCGACGTTCGAGACGAACCGCACCGTCAGAGCGCGGTCGGTGTAGGCCCGCAGGGCCTCGTACGCCATCGCGGGGCCCAGGTCGGAGCCGCCGATGCCGACGTTGACCACATTGCGGATCCGCTTGCCGGTGTGCCCCGTCCACTCCCCCGACCGCACCCGGTGCGCGAAGTCGCTCATCTTGTCGAGGACCGCGTGCACCCCCGGCACGACGTTCTCCCCGTCGACCTCGATCACCGCGTCCCGCTGCGAGCGCAGCGCCGTGTGCAGCACGGCCCGGTCCTCGGTGACGTTGATCTTCGCACCGCGGAACATGGCGTCCCGCAGCCCGAACACGTCCGTCGCGGCGGCCAGCTCCCGCAGCAGCCGCAGGGTCTCGTCGGTGACGAGGTGCTTGGAGTAGTCGACGTACAGATCACCGACCTGGAGGGCGTACGCCTCGCCGCGCTCCGGGTGGGCCGCGAACAGATCCCGTAGACCGGTGTCGGCGAACTCCTCACGGTGCTTGGCCAGAGCGGTCCACTCGGGCCTCTGGTTGAGCCTGGTACGGGCGTCTGCGTTCATTCGGACCTCAGCCTTCTTTCCTAGCTGTCCTGCGTCCTTGCCCCGCTGCCGGTCCAACCTAGTTGATCAGCGGGTGACATGAGTCGTCGTCACGCCGTCGTCCGGCGTAACAACGAGTACGTCGGCACGGCGCGCGGGTATCAGCGCGGCCACGGAAAGAGCGAAGAACGCGGCCGTGAGCAGCGCCGGCCAGTTCGGCCCCCACATGGCCGCGACGGCCCCGCCGAGCACCGCGCCCAGCGGCGCCCCAGCCACCGCGAGGGTGCGGAAGGCCGCGCTGACCCGGCCCAGCATCCCGGCAGGGCTGCGCTGCTGCATCAGTGTCGTCGTGTTGACGTTCCACACCATGCCCATCAGCCCGAACACGGCCAGCGCGGCCACCGCGACGGCCAGGCTGGGCACCAGCCCCAGGACCACCAGCGCGGCGATCTGCACCCCGCCGGCCAGCACCACGGCCCGCATCCGCCCGAGCCGGGCCACGATCCACCGGTTGACCGCTCCCCCGGCCAGGCTGCCGAGCGTGTACGCCGTCAGCGCCGCCGCGTATCCCTTGGTGCCCGCGCCCAGCCAGCCGGTCACGACGACCACCAGGGTGGCGATGAGCGCGCCCATCCCGACGTTGCACAGAGCGGTGGCTGCGCACAGCCCGCGCAGGGCCCTGTCCCGCCCGAGGGCGCGCAGCCCCTCGGCTATCTCCCGCCGCAGCGTGCTGCCCGCCGGTCTCGGACGGCGCTCGGGCGCCGGGACCCGCAGGGAGGCCACGAGAGCGGCGGCCATCAGGAAGGTGGCGGCATCGGCCGCGAAGGGCGCGGCGGCCCCCGCGGCGAACAGCAGGGGCACGACCGGGCCGCCCAGCAGCCCGCCCGCGAGGCGCTGCCCGGTCATCAGACGGGCATTGGCGCTGCCCAGCGCCTCGTACTCCACCAGGGCGGGCAACAGGGCCGTGGCAGCGTTGTCGAAGAGTGTCTGGAGCGTGGTCAGCGCGAAGGCCAGGGCGATCAGCAGGCCGATCGAGGCATGTCCGAGGGCCACCGCCAGGGCGAAGCCGCCGACAAGGAGGCCCCGTACCGTGTCCGCCGCCCACATCGCGCGCCGCTGGTCCACACGGTCCGCGACGGCGCCGCCGAGCAGCCCGAAGACGATCCAGGGGAGATAGCCGCAGGCCGTGACGGAGGCGATGAGCAGCGGGTCGTCGGTCAGGGACAGGGCGAGCAGCGGCAGCGCGGCCGTACGCAGCGCGTCGCCGAAGCTGGACAGCACGGCGGCACTCCACAGCCGTCCGAATCCGCCGCGCCACGCCGGCGCACCCGCGTCGACGGCTTCGCGCCCGGCCTCGACCCCCGTCATGGCTTCCCCTCCGCATCACGATTCACCGATACGCAAACCGTAGAGGGCACCACTGACAATCGGTCCGCGGCGGCCGGTCCGCCCGGATACGCAACAGGTCCGGCCTCGCGCCCGAAAGCGGCCGACCGGACCTCAAGTCCTAGATCTCGCCCCGCAGTTTGGCGAGCGCCTCGGCGAGGATCGCCTCACCGTCCGCGTCGCTGCGCCGCTCCCGCACATAGGCCAGGTGCGTCTTGTAGGGCTCGGTCCGCGGCGGGGCCGGCGGGTTGTCCTGGTCCTGACCGGCCGGGAAGCCGCAGCGCGGGCAGTCCCAGGTGTCGGGAACCTGCGCGTCGCTGGCGAAGCTCGGCTGGGTCTCGTGTCCGTTGGAGCACCAGAAGGAGATGCGCAGACGCGGCGCGGACTCGCCACGCTCGGCCTCGCCCATCGGCCCCGCCCCGACCCGGCTTCCTCGGATCGCGTTGCCACTTGCCACGGTCGTAACTCCCTGCGTGATGGTGCCGCGAAACGGGTCGGCCTCCGCTCCGCCGCGAGCGCCTCAGTCTACGTAAGGCCCAACGCGCGTCCAGTGATGGGAGTTACCGCTCCCACACAGACGCAAGCCCCATGATAGGCCGCGCTCAGGAACGCGTACCGACCATGGGGCCTTACGTACGGAATGTGCGGTCCCGACCGGCGGGCAGCCGCTCGTCAGCTGCTCGTCTTCATCAGGATGCCGAGCACGATGATGCAGGCGAGCCACAGCAGGCCGATGACCACGGTGATGCGGTCGAGGTTGCGCTCGGCGACCGAGGAGCCGCCGACGGAGGACTGCATACCGCCACCGAACATGTCGGAGAGGCCGCCGCCCTTCCCCTTGTGCATCAGCACCAGCAGCATCAGCAGCAGGCTGAAGACGATCAGGGCGATCGAGAACCCCAAAACCACGGCTGGACCAACTTCCTCGGATTCGGATGGACGACGGGGTGCAGCAGGTCATGCCTACCATGCCCCCGCAAGGGTACGACGGATCGCCGCCCGCGCATACTCACAGCCCGGCCCGCCGCTCACGGCGGGCCCGGCTCAGTGCCCGCGACGGACCCGGCTCACTGCTCGCCGAAGCGCACGATCTTGACGAACTCGTCCGTGTCCAGCGAGGCACCGCCGACCAGGGCGCCGTCGATGTCCTCCTGCGCCATGATCTCGGCGACGTTGCCCGACTTCACCGAGCCGCCGTACTGGATGCGCACCTGATCGGCGACCTCCTGCGAGTACAGCTCGGCGAGCTTGCCGCGGATGGCGCCGCAGACCTCCTGGGCCTCCGCCGCGCCGCAGACCTTGCCGGTGCCGATGGCCCAGACGGGCTCGTAGGCGATCACGATCGACTCGGCCTGCTCGGCCGGGAGGTCCTTCAGACCCCCCTCGACCTGGGCGAGCGTGTGCGTGACGTGGTTGCCCGCGTCGCGGACGTCCAGTTCCTCGCCGACACACAGGATCGGGGTCAGGCCGTGCTTGTAGGCGGCCTTGACCTTGGCGTTCACCAGTTCGTCGGTCTCGTTGTGGTACTGCCGGCGCTCGGAGTGGCCGATCACCACATAGGTGCACTTCAGCTTGGCCAGCATCGGACCGGAGATCTCGCCGGTGTACGCGCCGGAGTCGTGCGCCGAGACGTCCTGGGCGCCGTACTTGATCTTGAGCTTGTCGCCGTCGACCAGCGTCTGCACGGAGCGCAGGTCGGTGAAGGGCGGCAGGACGGCGACCTCGACGGCCTCGTAGTCCTTGTCGGCAAGGGCGAAGGCGAGCTTCTGGACGTGCGCGATGGCCTCGAGGTGGTTGAGGTTCATCTTCCAGTTGCCCGCCATCAGCGGCGTGCGCGTGCTCATACGGTTTCAGTCCTCCAGTGCGGCGAGGCCGGGGAGCGTCTTGCCCTCGAGGTATTCGAGGGAGGCGCCGCCGCCGGTCGAGATGTGGCCGAATGCCGACTCGTCGAAGCCCAGCGTACGGACCGCCGCGGCGGAGTCGCCGCCGCCCACGACGGTGAAGCCGTCCGAGTCGACCAGGGCCTGGGCGACCGCCTTGGTGCCCTCGGCGAAGTCGGGGTGCTCGAAGACGCCCATCGGGCCGTTCCAGAAGACGGTGGCGGCGTCGGCGAGCTTCGCGGCGTACAGCTTGCGGGACTCCGGGCCGATGTCCAGGCCCTGCTGGCCGGCCGGCATGGCGTCCGCGGCGACGGCGGCGGGGTGGACCGGGGCCTTGGCCTTCAGGTCCGGGAACTCGGGCGAGACCAGCGTGTCCACGGGCAGGACCAGCTCGACGCCGGTCTTCTCGGCTCGCTCGATGTACTCCTTGACGGCGGGGAGCTGGTCCTCCTGAAGGAGGGACGTGCCGATCTCGTGGCCCTGGGCCTTGAGGAAGGTGTACGCCATGCCGCCGCCGATGAGCAGCCGGTCGGCCCTGCCGAGCAACTCGTCGATGACGGCGAGCTTGTCGGAGACCTTGGCGCCGCCGAGCGCGACGACGTAGGGACGCCGGACGTCCTCGGTGAGCTTCTTCAGGACACCGACCTCGGTGGCGATGAGGTAGCCGGCGTAGTGCGGGAGGCGGGCCGGCAGGTCGTAGACGGAGGCGTGCTTGCGGTGCACGGCGCCGAATCCGTCGCCGACGTAGACGTCCGCGAGGGCGGCGAGCCGGTCGGCGAACTCGCCGCGCTCGGCGTCGTCCTTGGACGTCTCGCCGGGGTTGAACCGCAGGTTCTCGATGACCGCGACCTGGCCGGGCTGAAGGCCGTCCACGGCGGCGTGGGCGGCCGGGCCGACGGTGTCCTGGGCGAACGCCACGGGGGCGCCCAGGAGTTCACCGAGCCGCTCGGCGGCGGGCAGCAGCGAGAAGGCCGGGTCCGGGGCGCCCTTGGGGCGGCCCAGGTGGGAGGCGACGACCACCTTGGCGCCGGCCTCGGCGAGGGCCTTGACGGTGGGCAGGACGGCGCGGATGCGGCCGTCGTCGGTGATGACACCGTCGGCCAGCGGCACGTTGAGGTCGGCGCGGACGAAGACCCGCTTGCCGTCCACGCCTTCGGAGAGAAGTTCGTCGATCGTCTTCATTGAGTGGGACTCCTGAGGAGGGGGCTCTTGATCGTACGAGGGCTGATCGATCCGCACGTGGGCGGGTTGTGGTCGTTCGGCCCGCTGTACGTGCGTCAGGGCCCGGACTGCGCGTTGCGCCGCCCGAGCCCTGATCTCACATCGAGGTGCCTGCCCTGCCGGTCAGAGCTGGTTGCCGACGAAGACCGTGAGGTCGACGAGGCGGTTGGAGTAGCCCCACTCATTGTCGTACCAGCCGATGATCTTCACGTTCTTGCCGTCCTGAACCATGGTCAGGGAGGAGTCGAACGTGCAGGACGCCGGGGCGTTGACGATGTCCGAGGAGACGATCGGGTCCTCGGTGTAGTCCAGCAGGCCCTTCAGCTCGCCCTCGGCGGCCTTCTGGAAGGCGGCGTTGACCTCTTCCTTGGTGACCTCGCGGGAGAGTTCGACGACGAGGTCGGTGACCGAGCCGGTGGGAACCGGGACGCGCATGGCGATGCCGTCCAGCTTGCCCTTGAGCTGCGGCAGCACCAGGGCGGTGGCCTTGGCGGCGCCGGTGGTGGTCGGGATGATGTTCTCGGCGGCGGCACGGGCGCGGCGCAGGTCCTTGTGCGGGAAGTCCAGGATGCGCTGGTCGTTCGTGTACGCGTGCACGGTGGTCATCAGGCCCTTGACGATGCCGAAGTTCTCGTCGAGGACCTTCGCCATCGGCGCCACGCAGTTGGTGGTGCAGGAGGCGTTCGAGATGACGTGGTGGTTGGCCGGGTCGTACTTGTCCTGGTTGACGCCCATCACGATGGTGACGTCTTCGTTCTTCGCCGGGGCGGAGATGATGACCTTCTTGGCGCCGCCGGCGATGTGCTTCTCGGCGTCTTCCTTCTTGGTGAAGATGCCGGTGGACTCGATGACGATGTCGACGCCGAGTTCACCCCAGGGGATGTCGGCGGGGTTGCGCTCGGACAGCACCTTGATGGTGTGGCCGTCGACGGTGATGGTGTCGGCGGTGTGGGAGACCTCCTGCTTGAGGCGGCCCAGAATGGTGTCGTACTTCAGCAGGTGAGCGGTGGTCGCGGTGTCACCCAGGTCATTGACAGCCACGATCTCGATGTCTGCACCCTGCTCCAGCAGCGCGCGGAAGTAGTTACGACCGATGCGGCCAAAGCCGTTGATGCCTACGCGGATCGTCACGAACCGATCTCCTCGTTGGTACGCCGGTTTCGACGCCGGCGAGCTGTATTGGGATGTCCCCGACCACCCACGACCCTACCCCTCCAAGGCCTCCGAAGTGACATCCGGACGCGTCCTGGACAGCACGGCTTCGACAAAGGCTCGAACCCCTCGCGCAGGCTGCCGGGATCACCCGATTTCGCTATGGATTGCCCATACCAATTGACCGTGTTGGTCACTCGTTCGTGAGCACCTCGGCTCACTTGAGAAATGCCATGATTTCCAGCCAATCCGGACTTCCGACAAACCCGTCAATTCCCCCACAGGGCCGTCGCGGCGGCGGACCGTCCACACCGCCCCGGCCACACCCCGGCCGACCCTCCCCGTGGCGACCGGAGCAGCCTGTCAAGCACCATCGCCGACCCGTGTCGCCCGACCCGGACCGATCACTGTCGGTAGTTGCATATCAACCGACCGGCCGCCATCGGCCAACCAGCCGGTGCTGGTTGGCCGATGGCGGCCGGTCGGGGTGCGGTGAGGGTCGATGTGAGGCGACACGCCGGTGGTGGCCTGCGAGGGGCGGGTGGTGCCGGCCGACCCGTGACAGGAGGGCGCGGCCGACCGGAGGCGACAGGGCGGTCGGGAACGATCGGGACGTGATCCGGTCGGAGGATGGGGCCGGGCCGGTCGGCCGGCCCGTGGCGGTCAGCCCGCGAGGTTGTCCGCCAGTTCGTCGGCGAGGTTCGCCTCGGTGCCGGGGATGCCGAGGTCGGAGGCCCGCTTGTCGGCCATGGCCAGCAGGCGGCGGATGCGGCCGGCGACCGCGTCCTTGGTCAGCGGGGGGTCGGCGAGGGCGCCCAGCTCCTCCAGGGAGGCCTGCTTGTGCTCCATGCGCAGGCGTCCCGCGGCGGCGAGGTGCTCGGGGACGTCGTCGGCGAGGATCTCCAGGGCGCGGGCCACCCGCGCGCCGGCCGCGACGGCCGCGCGCGCCGAGCGGCGCAGGTTGGCGTCGTCGAAGTTGGCGAGGCGGTTGGCCGTGGCGCGCACCTCGCGGCGCATCCGCCGCTCCTCCCAGGCCAGCACGGACTCGTGGGCGCCCAGACGGGTCAGCAGGGCGCCGATCGCGTCGCCGTCACGGACCACCACCCGGTCCACGCCCCGCACCTCCCGGGCCTTCGCGGCGATGGACAGCCGGCGCGCGGCACCGACCAGCGCGAGGGCCGCCTCCGGGCCCGGGCAGGTCACCTCCAGGGAGGAGGAGCGGCCCGGCTCGGTGAGCGAGCCATGGGCCAGGAAGGCACCGCGCCAGGCCGCCTCGGCGTCGCAGGTGGCCCCCGAGACCACCTGCGGCGGCAGGCCGCGGATCGGCCGGCCCCGACCGTCGACCAGACCGGTCTGGCGGGCCAGCTGGTCACCGCCCGCGACGACGCGCACGACGTAGCGCGAGCCGCGGCGCAGCCCGCCCGGCGCCATCACGATCAGCTCGGAGCTGTGACCGAAGATCTCCAGGATGTCCCGCTTCAGGCGCCGTGCCGCCATGGCTGTGTCCAGCTCCGCCTCGATCACGATCCGCCCGCTGACCAGGTGGAGGCCGCCGGCGAACCGCAGAAGGGCGGAGACCTCCGCCTTCCTGCAGCAGGTCCGGGTGACGGGGAGCCGGGAGATCTCGTCCTTCACCGCTGCCGTCATCGCCATGGGCCGATCCTTCCATGCATCCGAAAAATACGGTCGTACGCGGCGGCCAGCAGCTCCGGGTCGTGCCGCGGAGTTCCGTCCCTCCGGGCCACCGGCGCGAGCTCGACCGCGGCGCCGAACCGCTCGGCGGCCTCGGTCAGCACTTCGCGGTCGGGCACGGCGGCCTCGTCGGCCAGCACCACGTCCAGGGCGAGTTTAGGGGCGTGTCGTCCCAAAACCTCCAAATGACGCTGCGGTGAGAAGCCCTCGGTTTCTCCCGGCTGCGGCGCGAGGTTCAGGGACAGCACCCGGCGTGCCCTGGTCTCGGTGAGCGCGTCCAGAAGCTCGGGCACCAGCAGGTGCGGGATGACCGAGGAGAACCAGGAGCCGGGTCCGAGCACCACCCAGTCCGCGTCCAGGACCGCGTCGACGGCCTCGGGCACGGCGGGCGGGTCGTTCGGCACCAGGTGCACGGACTGCACCTCGCCCGAGGTGAGCGCGACGGTGGCCTGGCCGCGCACGGTGTCGACGTCCTCGGGCCGCTCCGGGTCGTGTCCCTTGACCAGAGCCTGGAGCTCCAGGGGCACGGCGGACATGGGCAGCACGCGCCCGTGCGCCCCCAGCAGCTTGCCCACCAGGTCCAGCGCCTGGACATGGTCGCCGAGCTGTTCCCACAGGGCGACGATCAGCAGGTTGCCCACCGCGTGGTCGTGCAGGTCGCCCTGGGAGGTGAAGCGGTGCTGGATCACTCGGGCCCAGGTCTGGCCCCAGTCGTCGTCGCCGCACAGCGCGGCCAGCGCCTTGCGCAGGTCCCCGGGCGGCAGCACGCCCAGCTCGTCGCGCAGGCGCCCGCTGGAGCCCCCGTCGTCGGCCACGGTGACGACGGCCGTGAGGTCGCCGGTGATCCGGCGCAGTGCGGCGAGCGAGGCGGACAGGCCCATGCCGCCGCCCAGGGCGACCACCTTGGGCTGAGCGCCGCGGCGGCGCGCCCGGCCGCCCCGGGCCTCGGCCGGGCGCCCCGCGCGCGCCGCGATCGCCTGCCGTGCCGAACGCCCCTCCGGCACCACCCGGCGCAGCCTGCTCAGCCGCGGAGTACGTCCGCTCACTCGCGCCCCATGTCCCGGTGGACGACGACGGTCTCCACGCCCTCGGCCGCGAGCCGCGCGGCGAGCTTCTCCGACATGGCCACCGAGCGGTGCTTGCCGCCCGTGCAGCCGATCGCGATGGTCACGTACCGCTTGCCCTCGCGCCGGTAGCCGGCCGAGATGAGCCGCAGCAGCTCGGCATAGCGGTCGAGGAACTCCTTGGCGCCGGGCTGGTTGAAGACGTACGCGGCGACCTCGTCGTTCAGGCCGGTGTACGGGCGCAGTTCGGGGACCCAGTGCGGGTTGGGCAGGAACCGCATGTCGGCGACCAGGTCGGCGTCGACCGGCAGGCCGTACTTGAAGCCGAACGACATCACGGTGGCCCGCAGTTCGGGCTCCTCCTCGCCGGCGAACTGGGCGTCCATCTTGGCGCGCAGTTCGTGCACGTTGAGGCTGGAGGTGTCGATCACCAGGTCGGCGTCGCCGCGCAGCTCGCGCAGCAGCTCACGCTCGGCTGCGATGCCGTCGACGATGCGGCCGTCGCCCTGGAGCGGGTGGGGCCGGCGCACCGACTCGAAGCGGCGCACCAGGGCCTCGTCCGAGGACTCCAGGAAAACGATCCGCCGGGTGACGTTCTTGGCCTCCAGGCCGGCCAGGGACTCGCGCAGGTTGTCGAAGAAGCGGCGGCCGCGGACGTCGACGACGACCGCGATGCGTGCCACGTTGCCCTGCGAGCGGGCACCGAGTTCCACCATGGTGGGGATCAGCGCCGGCGGCAGGTTGTCGACGACGAACCAGCCGAGGTCCTCCAGACATTTGGCGGCCGTGGACCGGCCTGCCCCGGACATGCCGGAGATGATCACCAGCTCGGGAATGGCCGCGTCGGGGACGCCGGCCGTGTCGATGCCCGTACTCACCTGTGCTCCGTTTTCCTTGGACGCGCGCTCGTGCTGTTCCTCGCGCGGTCCCTCGTGGGACTGATCTCGCTCGGCGCTTCGCCGTGCGTCGTGCTCGGTCATGTCTCCTGCCCCCGTCGGTCGTCCGGAACGCCCGTGGACACGGGCGTCTCCGCGTCATCCGCCGTCGTCGCCGGTGGCGCTTCTTCCACGTCTTCCATGATCTCTCCAGTCGCCGTGTTGACGGCGGGTGCGGCCGGGGCCGCCTGGGCGAGTGCCGCGGCGATGGTCTCGGCCGTCTTGCGGCCTATACCGGGTACCCCGCAGATCTGGTCGATTGTCGCGGACCGCAGCCGCTTCACCGAGCCGAAATGCTTGATCAGCGCCTGTTTGCGTGTCTCGCCGAGGCCGGGCACGTCGTCCAGGGGCCCGGCCCGGAAGCGCTTGGCCCGTCTGGTGCGCTGATAGGTGATGGCGAACCGGTGGGCCTCGTCACGCACACGTTGCAGCAGGTACAGGCCCTCGCTGCTGCGGGGCAGGACCACCGGGTCGTCGTCGCCGGGCAGCCAGACCTCCTCCAGGCGCTTGGCCAGTCCGCACACGGCGATGTCGTCGATGCCGAGTTCGTCCAGGGCCCGCTGGGCGGCCGCGACCTGGGGCTGCCCGCCGTCGACGACGACGAGCTGGGGCGGGTAGGCGAAGCGCTTGGGACGGCCGTCGTCCTCGGTGAGGGCACCGACGGGGCCGCCGGGTGAGCCGTCGAGCGAGCCGTCGAGGGAGCCGCCGGGTGAGCCGTTCACGGGGACGTCCTCACCGTCGGCCCACTCGCCGGTCTTCTCCTTCTCCGCGAGGTAGCGCCGGAAGCGGCGGGTGATCACCTCGTGCATGGAGCGGACGTCGTCCTGGCCCTCGCCGTGCCAGAGCTGCGTGTCTCCGGCACGACCCTTGATCTGGAAGCGGCGGTACTCGCTCTTGCGCTGGAGGCCGTCCTCGAAGACGACCATGGAGGCCACCACGTCGTCGCCCTGGAGGTGGGAGATGTCGTAGCACTCGATCCTGAGGGGGGCGCTGTCCAGGTCGAGGGCCTCGGCGATCTCCTCCAGGGCACGCGAGCGCGTGGTGAGGTCGGAGGCGCGCTTGGTCTTGTGCAGGACGAGCCCCTGCTGGGCGTTGCGCTGCACGGTCTCCATGAGGGCCTTCTTGTCGCCGCGCTGCGGGATGCGCAGCGAGACGTTCGACCCGCGGCGCTCGGCGAGCCACTCCTGGACCGGTTCGACCGGGTCGGGCAGGGCCGGGACAAGGACCTCCTTGGGCACGGCGTCCCCGCTCTCCTCGCCGTACAGCTGCTGCAGGGCGTGCTCGACGAGGGCGCCGGTGGTGACGTCCTCCACCTTGTCGGTCACCCAGCCGCGCTGGCCGCGCACCCGTCCGCCGCGCACGTGGAAGATCTGCACCGCGGCCTCCAGCTCGTCCTCGGCGACGGCGATGAGGTCGGCGTCGGTCGCGTCGGCGAGCACGACCGCGTTCTTCTCCATGGCCTTCTTCAGGGCCTCGATGTCGTCGCGCAGGCGGGCGGCCCGCTCGTACTCCATCTCCTCGGCCGCCTCCGTCATCTGCTTCTCCAGGCGGCGCAGATACGTGCCGGTGCGGCCGGCCATGAAGTCGCTGAAGTCCTCGGCCAGTTCGCGGTGCTCCTCGGCGGAGACACGGCCGACGCAGGGCGCGGAGCACTTGCCGATGTAACCCAGCAGGCAGGGACGGCCGGTGCGGGCGGCGTTCTTGAAGACACCGGCCGAGCAGGTGCGCACCGGGAAGACGCGCAGCAGCAGGTCGACTGTGTCGCGGATGGCCCACGCGTGCCCGTACGGCCCGAAGTAGCGCACGCCCTTCTTCTTGTGGCCGCGCATCACCTGCACGCGAGGGAACTCCTCGTTCATCGTCACCGCGAGGTACGGGTAGCTCTTGTCGTCGCGGTACTTGACGTTGAACCGGGGGTCGTACTCCTTGATCCAGGAGTACTCCAGCTGCAGCGCCTCGACCTCCGTGGACACCACCGTCCACTCCACGGACGCGGCCGTGGTGACCATGCTGCGGGTGCGCGGGTGAAGGTTCGCGAGGTCCTGGAAGTAGTTCGCCAGGCGCTGGCGCAGGCTCTTGGCCTTCCCGACGTAGATGACCCGGCGGTACTCGTCACGGAACCGGTAGACCCCGGGGGAGTCCGGGACGTCTCCCGGCTTGGGGCGGTAGCTGGAGGGGTCGGCCATGACTCAACCCTACTGTCGAGCACCGACACCGCGGCGGCCCTCCACGACCCGGGCCGCGGCGCGCCCCGGCCGGGGCCGCTTCCTTGGCCAGGAGCGCACTCCTGTCGGGTCTCAGGTGTTGTCGGGACTTGGTCAACACGCTTCAATGCGTTGGAACTCGGGGCCGTGAACGACGGCGTACGGATGTGAAGAACCCTGCCTTCGCGCGGGGCGGCCCCGACGACCCGCGTGAAGGGTCCGCCGAGCCGCCCGCACCTTCACAGAAAGGCCCGCGCATGCCGCACGCCCCACAGCAGGCGGACGTCGCCACCGCGGAACTGGACACGGCCTTGCGAGGCGGCCCCTTCCACGTGGCGCTGCGCGCCGCGATCGCCGCTCGTGGACTGCCGTTGCAGCGCGTGCAGCACCATCTGACGCGCTACGGGGTGAAGGTCGGCGTCACCAGCCTCAGCTACTGGCAGCAGGGCGCCCGGCGCCCGCAGCGCCCGGAGTCGCTGCGGGCCGTACGGGCCCTTGAGGAGATCCTGCGGTTGCCGGACGAGTCGCTGATCCGGCTGCTGGCCGACGCCGACGAGCACGCGGCCGGCGGGCGGACCGCCGTCCGCTCGTACCGCTCCCTGGTCCGGGCCTCGGACGTGCTGCGCGGGCTGCTGGCGGAGCTCGACTTCCCGCCCGGCGGCGGGCTGCACGTGCTCGGGCACCACGAGCGGGTGCTGATCGGGGCGCGGCGCGAACTCGCGGGCCGCGAGTCCGAGCACATCGTGCGCGCCCACCGGGACGGCGTGGACCGTTTCGTGGCCGTCCATCACGGCGATCCGGGCTGCGCGCCGGAGCGGATGACCGTGCGGGCCCTGGAGAACTGCCGTACCGGGCGGATACGCCGGCACCACGACACCGGGGTGCTGGTGGCCGAGCTGCTCTTCGACACCCGGCTGCGGGCCGGCGACACGTTCCTGTTCCGGCACGGCGTGGAGGACGGAACGGCCGGGACGACGCGCGAGTACGTCCGGGAGTTCTCCTCCGCCGGCGGCCAGTACGCCCTTCAGGTCCGGTTCGACGCCGGCACCCTGCCGGTGCGCTGCCACCGGTTCACTCAGGCTTCGGCGGCGGCTCCGCGCAGCGGCCGCCGGGAGCTGCCGGTGAGCGAGCGGCACCGTTCGGTGCACCTCGTGGAGCCGCGCGTGCGGTCGGGAACCGTGGGGGTCGGCTGGGACTGGGAGTGAGCGGGCCGGACCGGCGGCGGACGTCAGGCGCCGGGGCCGGCGACGAGCCTGCCGCCCTCGGCGCGCACGGGCAGTTCGGGCAGCGGCGCGCTTGCCGGGGAACGCACCACCTCGCCGGTCGTGGCGTCGAACTCGCTGCCGTGGCAGGGGCAGATCAGCTTCGTCCCCTGGAGCTTGTTGATCGGGCACTGCGCGTGCGTGCAGATCGTGCTGAACGCCTTGAGGGTGCCGTCCGCGTCCCGGCTGACCACCACGTTGTGGTCCCGGTACAGCTTGGCGCCGCCCTCGGGGACCTCGCTCTCGGCGCCGAGGTCGACCGGCGCGGTGGGCGTGGCGGGGGTCGTGACGCCGCCGCCGATCGGTCCGCAGGCGGTGAGCCCGAGCGCGACGGCGGGGGTGAGGGCCGCTCCCCGCAGGATCGTGCGGCGGCTCGCGGAGGGGCGGCCGGACATGAAGGCCTCCACTGGTCAAGGGGCTGGACAACGCCGACGATACCCACCGGGCCCGGACCGGACGGGGGCGGGTCGGACGGACGCGGACGACCCGGGCCGGCGTTTTACCTCCGGCGCGCAATGGGATAGCTTCCCGGCCCGAGCTGTCCGAGAGAGGAACCGACTCGTGATCGTCGTCGCCGGTGAGGCCCTGATCGACCTGGTACCGCGGGGAAGGGGCGCCCTCGCGGACCTCAGACCGGCGCTCGGCGGCGGCCCGTACAACACGGCCGTCGCGCTGGGCCGCCTCGGCTCGCCCACGGCGTTCTGCTCCCGCACGTCGTACGACGCCTTCGGCGAGGCTCTGCTCGACGGGCTGCGGGGGGCCGGGGTGGACGTGTCCGGTGTGCAGCGCGGCGCCGAGCCGACGACGCTGGCGGTCGCCACGGTCGGCATCGACGGCTCCGCCGCGTACTCGTTCTACGTCGACGGCACCGCCGACCGTCTGTTCACGGCCCCCGCCGCCCTTCCCGCCGGAACCCGCGCGGTGTCCTTCGGCACCTGTTCGCTGGTGCTGGAGCCGGGCGCGAGCGCCTACGAGGAGCTGATGCGGACGGCGTCCGCGCAGGGTGTGTTCACCGCGCTGGACCCGAACGTCCGGCCCGGACTGATCGCGGACGCGGACGCCTACCGGGCGCGTTTCGCGAGCTGGCTGCCCTCGGTGTCGCTGCTGAAGCTCTCCGAGGAGGACGCGGGGTGGCTGGGCGGCACTCCGCGCGAGTGGCTGGCCGCCGGGCCCGGGGCGGTGGTGATCACCCACGGCGGCGACGGGCTCACCGCGTACACCCGGGACGGCGCGGAGCACTCCGTTCCGGGCGAGAAGGTCGACGTCGTCGACACCATCGGCGCGGGCGACACCGTGAACGCGGCCCTGCTGCACGGACTGGCCGTGCAGGACGCCCTCTCCCCCGAGGGCCTCGCGGGCCTCGGGGCCTCGGGCTGGAGCCGGCTGCTGCGGTTCGCGGCCCGCGCGGCGGCGATCACCTGCTCGCGCGCGGGAGCGGAGCCGCCGTACGCGGCGGAGGTCGGCGCGCCGTAGGCCTCCGGTGCGAGCAGCGCCCCGCGGGAGTACCCGCGGGGCGCTGTGGCCTGTCGGACGGTGACTCAGGCCTTGCGGGCCCGCGTCGTCTTCTTCGCGGGCGTCGCCTTCTTGCTCGCCGTGCTGTTGGCCTTGGTCGTCGTCTTCGCCGTGGCGGTCTTGCGGGTCGTCGACGCGGCCGCGACGGCCTTCTTGACGGCGGTCCCGCGCGGGGCCTTGCCCGAGGACGCGGCATCGCTGATCCGGTCCGGCTGCAGGATCTCGCGCAGGAACTTCCCGGTGTGGCTGGCCGGGACGCCGGCGACCTGCTCGGGCGTGCCCTCGGCGATGACCAGGCCACCGCCGGCGCCGCCCTCGGGGCCCATGTCGACGACCCAGTCGGCGGTCTTGATCACATCGAGGTTGTGCTCGATGACGATGACCGTGTTGCCCTTGTCGACCAGTCCGGACAGCACCTTCAGCAGCTTGCTGATGTCCTCGAAGTGCAGACCGGTGGTGGGCTCGTCCAGGACGTAGACCGTGCGCCCGGTGGAGCGGCGCTGCAGCTCGCTGGCGAGCTTCACGCGCTGCGCCTCACCGCCGGACAGGGTGGTCGCGGACTGCCCGAGCCGGACGTAACCCAGGCCGACGTCCTTGAGGGTCTTGAGGTGGCGGGCGATCGCCGGGACCGCCTCGAAGAACTCGGTCGCCTCCTCGATCGGCATGTTGAGCACGTCGGCGATGGACTTGCCCTTGTAGTGGACTTCCAGGGTCTCCCGGTTGTAGCGGGCGCCGTGGCAGACCTCGCAGGGGACGTAGACGTCCGGCAGGAAGTTCATCTCGATCTTGATGGTGCCGTCGCCCGCGCAGTTCTCGCAGCGCCCGCCCTTGACGTTGAAGGAGAAGCGGCCGGGCTGGTAGCCCCGGACCTTCGCCTCGGTGGTCTCGGCGAAGAGCTTGCGGATGTGGTCGAAGACGCCGGTGTACGTCGCCGGGTTGGACCGCGGGGTGCGGCCGATGGGCGACTGGTCGACGTGCACCACCTTGTCCACGAGGTCGTCGCCGTCCACGCGCGTGTGCCGGCCGGGCACGTTGCGGGCGCCGTTCAGCTCGCGGGCCAGGTGGGTGTACAGGATGTCGTTGACCAGCGTCGACTTGCCGGAACCGGAGACTCCGGTGACCGCCGTGAACAGGCCGAGCGGGAAGGACACGTCGATGTCCTTCAGGTTGTTCTCCCGGGCGCCGTGCACGGTGAGCTGCCGGGACGGGTCGAGCGGGCGCCGGATGTCGGGCAGCGGGATCGCCTTCTGGCCGGACAGGTACTGCCCGGTCTGCGACTCGGCGTTGGCGAGCAGTTCCTTCAGGGAGCCGCTGTGCACGACCTTGCCGCCGTGCTCGCCCGCGCCGGGGCCGATGTCGACGATCCAGTCGGCGGTCTTGATGGTGTCCTCGTCGTGCTCGACGACGATGAGCGTGTTGCCCATGTCGCGCAGCCGGACCAGGGTCTCGATCAGCCGGTGGTTGTCGCGCTGGTGCAGGCCGATGGACGGCTCGTCGAGGACGTACAGGACGCCGACGAGGCCGGAGCCGATCTGGGTGGCCAGACGGATGCGCTGGGCCTCGCCGCCGGAGAGCGTGCCGGCCGCGCGGTTCAGCGAGAGGTAGTCGAGGCCGACGTCGACCAGGAACCGCAGC
Source organism: Streptomyces sp. NPDC001231 (assembly GCF_042896885.1). NCBI lineage: Bacteria > Bacillati > Actinomycetota > Actinomycetes > Kitasatosporales > Streptomycetaceae > Streptomyces > Streptomyces sp. NPDC001231. The sequence continues at coordinate 185,578 of NZ_JBIAXS010000002.1, read as the reverse complement.
CGCTCGTTGACCTCCTTGAGGACGCGCTCGGCGATCTTCTTGTCGCGCGCGTCCAGCTTCAGCCCGCGCAGGAAGTCCGCGCAGTCGCTGATGGACATCGCGGAGATCTCGGCGATCGACTTGCCCATGAGCGTGACCGCGAGGACGACCGGCTTCAGGCGCGTGCCCTCGCAGGTGGGGCAGGGCACCTCGCGCATGTAGCCCTCGAAGCGCTCGCGGCTGGCGTCGCTCTCGGCCTCGCTGTGCCGGCGCTTCACGAACGGCACGGCGCCCTCGAAGGGCGTGGTGTAGACGCGCTCGCGCCCGTACCGGTTGCGGTAGCGGACCTCGATCTGCGTCCTGTGGCCGTAGAGCAGGGCCTTCTTGGCGCGCTGCGGCAGGCCCGCGAAGGGGATGTCGGTGCGGAAGCCGAGGGCGTCGGCGAGGGCGCCGACCAGCCGGCCGAAGTAGTCCTTGGTGTGCCCGTGCGACCAGGGGTGGATGGCGCCCTCGTCGAGGGTCTTCTCCTCGTCCGGGACGATCAGCTCCGGGTCGACCTCCATGCGGGTGCCGATGCCGGTGCACTCGGGGCAGGCGCCGAAGGGCGAGTTGAAGGAGAAGGAACGGGGCTCCATCTCCTCGAAGGACAGGTCGTCGTACGGGCAGTACAGGTGCTCCGAGTACATCCGCTCGCGCTCGGGGTCGTCCTCGGGCAGGTCGACGAAGTCGAGCACGACCATGCCGCCGGACAGGCCGAGCGCGGTCTCGACGGAGTCGGTGAGGCGGCGCTTGGCGGAGTCCTTGACCGTGAGGCGGTCGACGACCACCTCGATGGTGTGCTTCTCCTGCTTCTTCAGCGTGGGAGGGTGGGAGAGCTGGATGGTCTCGCCGTCCACGCGCGCGCGGGAGTAGCCCTTGGTCTGGAGGTCGGCGAAAAGGTCGACGAACTCGCCCTTACGCTCGCGCACCAGCGGCGAGAGCACCTGGAAGCGGCTTCCCTCCGGCAGCTCGAGCACCCTGTCGACGATGGCCTGCGGCGACTGCCGTGAGATCGGCCGGCCGCACTCGGGGCAGTGCGGCTTGCCGATGCGGGCGAAGAGCAGGCGCAGGTAGTCGTAGACCTCGGTGATGGTGCCGACCGTCGAGCGCGGGTTGCGCGAGGTCGACTTCTGGTCGATGGAGACCGCCGGCGAGAGGCCCTCGATGAAGTCGACGTCCGGCTTGTCCATCTGGCCGAGGAACTGGCGGGCGTACGAGGAGAGCGACTCCACATAGCGCCGCTGGCCCTCGGCGAAGATGGTGTCGAAGGCCAGGGAGGACTTGCCCGACCCGGACAGGCCCGTGAAGACGATGAGCGAGTCCCGAGGCAGGTCGAGCGAGACGTTCTTCAGGTTGTGCTCGCGCGCGCCACGGACGATGAGACGGTCGGCCACGCCGGTCCGCACCTTTCTTGAGAGAAGTGACAGGGGCGGGGCCCCCGTGCTTTCTCAGACTAGGGGGAGCCACTGACAACGCCGGGCGGGATTCCCGGATGCGCCCGGATACACAACAATCCCCGGCTCTCCAGCATGCCCGATGCCGCACCCGACCTTATAGCACGTGCATTCGATTTACGGCCGTCCTTCACCGCCTTCACCCGAAGGTGTGGTGGGACTAGGGTCGGCGTCATGATTGATCACGCGCGCGACCTGGCGTCTGTGCAGGACGCAACCGAACGACTGCTGACCGCTGTCGGCAAGCTGGACAACGCGGCTGTGACCGACCAGTCACGACTGCCCGGCTGGACCCGGGGCCACATCCTGGCCCACCTCGCCCGCAACGCGGACGCGCTGGTGAACGTTTTCGAGGGCCGTCCCATGTACGCGTCCGCCGAGGCCCGGGACGCCGACATCGAGCGGGACGCCCCGCGCCCCCTCGACGTCCAGCTCGCCGACGTGCGCGACACCGCGGCCCGCTTCCGGCGGACGGCGGCCGAGCCCGCGGACTGGTCGCGGACCGTGGAGCTGCGCAACGGCGTCACCGACTCCGCGTCCCGGGTGCCCTTCCGGCGCTGGGTGGAGGTCGAGCTGCACCACGTGGACCTCGGCATCGGCCACGAGCTCGAGGACCTGCCTGCGGAGTTCGTCGAGCGGGAGATCGAGTTCCTGGCCCAGCGGTTCTCCGGGCACCCGGACGTGCCGTCGGCCCGGCTGACGGACGGCACGCACGCGTGGGACACGGGCCGGGAGGCGGACGAGCCCGCGGTCACCGTCACGGGGGGCCGGGCGGACCTGCTCGGCTGGCTCGCGGGGCGCCGCGACGGATCCGCCCTGACGGTGGCGGGCGGCGCGCTCCCGGCACTGCCGCCGCTGTAGCCGCGTGCGCGGTCCCCGGGCGGCTGCCCTCGCTATAGGCTGACGGCCATGACGTACAGCGGAGAGGTGAAGGTCGGCGGCCCGGCGGACGTGCACGAGCTGAAGGACCTGATGATCACCAAGATCGCGGTCGGCCCGATGGACAACAACGCCTATCTGCTGCGCTGCCGGGCCACGGACGAGCAACTGCTGATCGACGCGGCGAACGACGCGCACACGCTGCTCGGCATGATCGGTGACGACGGCATCGCCTCCGTCGTCACCACCCACCGGCACGCCGACCACTGGCAGGCGCTGGCGGAGGTCGTGGCGGCCACGCGCGCGCGTACGTACGCGGGACGGGACGACGCCGAGGGCATCCCGGTGCCGACCGACGTCCTCGTGGGCGACGGGGACACCGTGCGGGTGGGGCAGGTGGAACTCACCGCGCGCCACCTCGTCGGCCACACCCCCGGCTCGATCGCGCTGGTCTACGACGACCCGCACGGGCATCCGCACGTGTTCACGGGCGACTGCCTCTTCCCCGGCGGGGTGGGCAACACCCGCAAGGACCCGAAGGCGTTCGCCAGCCTGATCCACGACGTGGAGACGAAGATCTTCGACGTCCTCCCGGACGAGACCTGGGTCTACCCGGGCCACGGCAACGACACCACGCTGGGCGCCGAGCGCCCGCATCTTCCGGAGTGGCACGCGCGCGGCTGGTGAACGGGCCGCGGGGTGGTGAGCGGGCGGCTGGTGGTGAACGGGCGGCTGGTGGTGAACGGGCGGCGTACAGCCGCACGCCGCTCCCCGCCCGTGCGCCCCGTGCACCCCGTGTGAACCCCGCACACACAGCGGCGGCACGTACCCGCTCCCCCTCCGCGTCGTCGCGCAGTCGACTGGGGGCAGCCCGCGCGGGAAGACGGCTCCCGCGCGGTACGGGCCGCCGGTCTTCTGCCCGCCCTCGACCGGCGACCCCGGCCACGCGTCGCGGGCGGCTACGCGTCGGCCGCCCGCTGTGCGCCGGCCAGTGCCGCGACCCGCTCCACCGCGAACGCGTAGCCCTGCACTCCACACCCGGCGATGACGCCGTCGGCGCGCAGGGAGACGTAGGAGTGGTGCCGGAACTGCTCGCGCTGATGGATGTTGGAGATGTGCACCTCCACCACCGGCATCCCGTCGCAGGTGTTGAGCGCGTCGAGAATGGCGACGGAGGTGTGCGAGTAGGCGGCGGGGTTGATGACGATTCCGCAGTGGTTCAGCCGGGCCTCGTGGATCCAGTCGACCAGTTCGCCCTCGTGGTTGGACTGGCGGAAGTCGACCGTGCCGCCGTGCGCCGCGGCTGCCTTGGCGCACAGCGCCTCGACGTCCCCGAGCGTGTCGGAGCCGTAGATCTCCGGCTGCCGCTGCCCGAGCAGGTTCAGGTTGGGGCCGTTCAGGACCATGATCGGCGCGGTCGCGAGGGTGCGGGCGGGACGGGTCATATCGGGCCTCCGGTGAGATCGGTGCTTCGGTGGAGGTCTATCACGCGGCACCGGAGGCCCGTCCGCCGCTAAGGATTGATCGCCAGTTCCAAATAGGCGGCCAGCAGAACCAGATGGACACCGCCCTGCAAGGGGGTGGCCCGCCCCGGGACCACGGTGAGGGTGCCGACGACGATGGTCAGCGCGAGCAGCACCATATGGGTGGCTCCGAGGCCCAGCATCAGCGGCCCTGGCAGCCAGAACGACGCGATCGCCACCGCGGGGATGGTGAGGCCGATACTGGCCATGGCCGAGCCGAGCCCGAGATTCAGGCTGATCTGCACCCTGTCGCGGCGGGCGGCGCGCACTGCGGCGATCGTCTCCGGCAGCAGGATGAGCAGCGCGATGAGCACACCCACCACGGCGTGCGGCAGGCCGGCGCTGTCGATGGCGGTTTCGATGGTGGGCGACACGCCCTTGGCCAGGCCTACGACGCCCACAAGGGCCATACCGAGCAGGGCGAGGCTGGTGAGAGTGACCCGGGTGGTGGGCTTTTCGATGTGTTCCGGGGCCGAGATGACCTCGCCCTGGCGGGTCAGAGGGAGGAAGTACGAGCGGTGGCGCACGGTCTGGGTCGTGACAAACAGTCCGTAGAGCACCAGGGACGCCAGCGCGGCGAAGGTGAGTTGGGCCGGGGAGTACTCCGGTCCGGGCTTGCTGGTGGTGAAGGTCGGCAGCACGAGGCAGAGAGTGGCCAGGGTGGCGACCGTCGCGAGGGCCGCGCCGGAGCCCTCGGGATTGAAGATGGCGACCTTGTGACGCAGCGAGCCCACGAGCAGGCTCAGACCGACGATGCCGTTACAGGTGATCATCACCGCAGCGAACACGGTGTCGCGGGCGAGCGTGGCGCTCTTGTCACCGCCGTCGATCATCAAGGTCACGATGAGCGCGACCTCGATGACTGTGACGGCGACCGCGAGGATGAGGGAGCCGAAGGGTTCGCCCACCCGGTGGGCGACGATCTCGGCGTGGTGCACCGCGGCCAGGACCGCGCCAGCCAGGATCAGGGTCAGCAGCCCGACGATCCCACCGGGCAGGGAACGACCCCAGGTGAAGACCAGGAGGACGACCGCGAGCACCGGCACAATGGCCGTCCACTGCGCCATGAGGAAGTCCCTGAGCCGCGGGATCACGTCTCGATCCTTACAGGGTTGCGGGTCCTTCGCATGCGCGGTGCCCGCTCGTGCCTCGTCCTGGCGATCAAGCATTCACACGGTCCTTCGTCTCGTCGTCGTGATGTTCCTGCACCTCCTCCGCCTCAGCCTGTTTCCTGGCAGCAATCAGGCTGGTGACGGTGGTGACGGCCAGAACCGCGCAGATCACGCCGAGGGAGACCGGGATGCTGATCTGGGGGACATGCACGCCGGACTCGTGCAGCGCGTGCAGCACCAGCTTGACGCCGATGAAGCCGAGGATCACCGACAGGCCGTAGGACAGGTGGACCAGCTTCTTGAGCAGGCCGCCTATCAGGAAGTACAGCTGCCGGAGGCCCATCAGTGCGAAGGCGTTGGCGGTGAAGACGATGTACGGGTCCTGGGTGAGGCCGAAGATCGCGGGGATGGAGTCGAGGGCGAACAGGATGTCGGTGGTGCCGATCGCGAGCATCACGACCAGCATCGGCGTCATCACCCGCTTGCCGTTCTGCCGGATCCACAGCCGGGTGCCGTGGTAGCGGTCGGCCACGCCGAAGCGGCGCTCGGCGGCCTTGAGCAGCTTGTTCTCCTCGAAATCCTCTTCCTCGTCCCCGCCGGAGCGGGCCTCCTGGATGAGCTTCCAGGCGGTCCAGATCAGGAAGGCGCCGAAGAGGAAGAACACCCACGAGAAGCTCGCGATGATCGCGGCTCCGGCGGCGATGAAGCCGGCCCGCAGCACCAGGGCTATGAGGACGCCGATCATCAGCACCCGTCGCTGGTAGTGCGACGGCACGGCGAACTTGGCCATGATCAGGACGAAGACGAAGAGGTTGTCGACGCTCAGCGACTTCTCGGTGATGAAGCCGGCGAAGAACTCGCCGGCCGGCCGGCCGCCGCCGAAGACGAGCAGACCGAGCCCGAAGAGACCGGCCAGGACGACCCAGACGGCCGTCCAGATCCCGGCTTCCTTGATCGACACGTCATGGGGTTTGCGGCCGATGAAGAAGTCGACGGCGATCAGGGCGGCCAGGCCGATGATGGTCAGGACCCACAGGGACAACGAGACATTCACGGGACAAAACGGTACCCGAACCCCAAGGAATGGTAAAGAGCAAGGCAAAGAAAAGATCAAAGTCGCAGGTCAGAGTGGTTTACGATTCCTTGGTAAGGGGTGGTGCGGGACGTGTACCCGGGCTCAGCGGTTCCAGTCGCGACCACTGAGGCGACTGAGGCCCCAGTCGCGACCGCTCAACGGTTCCAGTCGCGCCGGGCCGCCGCGACCTCGGTGAGCACCAGTTGGAGCACCTGGCTGCCCGGCGGCACCACCGGCGGCTCGTACGTCCACGCGTGTCCGACCCAGGGGTCGGCGAGGTGGTCGTCGGGCACCGGGGTCAGTCGCATCAGCGAACGCCACAGCGGGTCGAGCAACGGGCCGTAGGCAGCGGCGTCCTCACGGTCGGCGACCATCATCAGGTGGACGCCCACGGCCGGGCCCTCGTCGGCGAGGTAGCGCAGCTGGGTCACGGCACGGTCGTCGAAGCCGTGCGGGAAGTCGTTGACGATCAGCAACTGTTCGGCGGCGTCGAAGCCGTGCGGCAGCGCGTCCGGCGCGCCCCCGCGCACGGCCATCTGCACCAGGTCGACCCTCTGGGTGAGCCGGCTCAGGACGTCCGCGACCCCGGCGGCGCCGGCCGCGGGCGGCCCCGCGAGCACCCCCGTGCGCACCAGGGGCGCGAGTGCCTGCGCTCCTGATCCGGCCGGGTCGATGACATGGACGCCGAACTCGCCCGCCGGGTAGACGGCGATCAGCCGGGCCGCGTGCGCCACGGCCGCCTCCATCGCCAGGCGGCGCCGCTCGCCCGCGTCCGCGAAGGATTCGTCGGGGGACGCCCAGCGGCCGCTGTCGATCCACAGGCCGCGCTCCAGCGGCAGCCGGATCAGCATGGGGACGCGCAGGGACGGGTCCTCGGGCAGGTGGAGATCGCCGAGGCGTACCGCCATGGGCATCTCCATCGGCACGCGGTAGCCGTGCCAGACCGGGTTGTCCCAGCGGGCGTACGCCGCCGGCAGGGCCGGCTCGACGACCTCGGACTCGTCGGTGAGCTGGGCCAGGTCTCTGTCGAGCGACGCTCTGGCCTGGTCGACGAGCCGCGCGTGCTTGGCACGGGCCGCCTCCCGGGCGGCATCGCCCTGACCGCCGATGCGACTGCGCGGGTCGGACAGGACCTGGTCCAGCTCCTTCTCCATACGCGACTCGGCGAAGTCGACGGCACTGCGGTAGGCGGCCGTAGTGCGGGCCAGGTCCTCGAACATCCCCCAGACCTGGTTGTAGAGCCGCTCCTCCATCGACCAGCCGGTCGCGTCCCCCGCGACGGGCCGCGCGGGGTGCCCGTCGCGGCCGGGACCCGCGGCCGGTGCGGCCGGCGGCGCCGCGGGCTGTCCGGACGGGGCCGACGGCTGTCGGGGCGTGGGTGCGGGCTGTCCGGGCGGGGGCGGGGGTGCGGGCTGTCGCCGCGGGTGCCGGTAGTCGATGGTTCCGCCCGCGGGCACCGATGTCGTTGGTCCGGCCGCGGGGGTCCCGTCTCCGGATCCCCCGGGGACCGCGGGCTGCGGCACCGAGGGGCCGGCGGTCCCGGAGACCTGTCCCTCGCGGGAAGAACCCTCATGGGAGGGAACGGAAGCAGCCGGGTTCGGCCGGGGCGGCGCGGAGGCCTGGTGGGAACGGGCGTCATCCGTCGTGCGGGGCGGGGGTGCCGCCACCGAGCGGGCCAGCCCCTCGGCCACCGCCTCCTCGGCGGCGGTGGCCAGTTCAGCGGCCCGGGTCAGTCCCAGGTCGGTGAGAAGTTCGGTGAGGCCGCCCGCGTAGCCCTGGCCGACGGCGCGCACTTTCCAGGCGTCCTGGCGGCGGTACAGCTCCACGGCGATCACGGCGGACTCGGCGTCCAGGCCGGTGATCGTGTAGCTGACGAGTTCGGTGCCGTCCGGGCCGGTGACCGCCACGAAGGGGGCGGCGACCGCGCCGAACCGGGTCGGGCCCCCACCCGCGGCGGGCAGGGCCAACAGCACGTCGACGCGGTGCACCGCCTCGGGTATGGCACCCAGGTCGATGGCGAGCCGGTGGTCGGCGGCAGCCTGGCGCGAGACCTCCAGACCGGGCAGGACGGGAGCGCCGGGGTGCACCACCCACTCGGCGTCCCGCGCCCTGCCGCTGTCGTCGCTGAGCGTGGCCGCCGCCACGACCGGACAGCCGGCCGAGATCCGGATCTCCAGGCGGACCTCGGAGAGCGGGTGGTTCTGCCCCCGCACCAGCTCGGCCGTCATCGCCTTCGTCCCCCTGGTGTCATGTGCTGTCGTGCGCCGACCGTCCGGACAATCCGAACCGTTCGGACCGTTCGGGCCGTTCTACAGGTGCGGCAGGATCGTCGGCATCAGGTCCTGGAAGGTGCGGCCGTTGGCGGGGACGCCGAGGGCCGTCATCGTCCAGGCGCCGTTCACGCGGTGCACCTTCGCCATGATCTGGGCGGTGTAGTTGCCACCGCCGGCCAGGGTGTAGCGGGCGAGTTCCTGGCCATTGGTCTCGTCGACCAGGCGGCAGAACGCGTTCTGCACCTCCTGGAAGGTCTGGCCCGTGAAGGAGTTCACGGTGAAGACGATCTGGTCGATGTGGACCGGGACGCGCTGGAGGTCGACGAGGATCGACTCGTCGTCGCCGCCCTGGCCCGCGCCGCCGACCAGGTTGTCGCCGGTGTGGCGCACGGAGCCGTCGTCGCTCACCAGGTGGCGGAAGAAGACGACGTCGACCGGCTGCTTCTCGGCGAAGAGCACGGCGGAGGCGTCGAGGTCGATCTCGCGCGTGCGCGAGCCGAACAGGCCCCGGCGCGGAGCGGCCTGCCAGCCGAGACCCATACGGACCGCGGTCAGGCTGCCCCCGTCGTTCTTCTGCAGACTGATGGCCTGACCCTTGGTCAAGTTGACGGTCACGGCTGATTCCCCTCTCGAGCTACGCCCCTGTCGCCGCCGGTACCGCGGCTGCCAAGAACCCTACGCAGAGGCAGCGCCTCCGCCGCACACGGGTCCGCACTTTGTGTCGGTCTTGCAACACAGCGCAGTCGGTCAGGACAGTCCCGCCTCGCGCATCTGACGCAGTTCCTTCTTCATCTCCGCGACCTCGTCGCGCAACCGGGCCGCGACCTCGAACTGGAGGTCCGCTGCGGCGGCGCGCATCCGCTCCGTCATCTCCTCGATCTGCTCGGCGAGTTCGGCGGCGGGACGGTCGGTGGGCACCGTCTCCTTCGCCTTGCCCTTGGCGGGCTTGGCGGATTTGGCCGGCTTTGCGGCACCGGCGGCCTTGGCGCCGTTCTCGCCGCGGGACGGCACGGGGGTCTTCGCGCCCTTGCCATCCTTCCCCTTGCGGTACCCGGTGCCGAGCAGCTGCTCGGTGTCGACCTCCTCGCGGGCGATCTGCGCGACGATGTCGTTGATCTTCTTGCGCAGCGGCTGCGGGTCGATGCCTTTCGCCTTGTTGTACGCGATCTGCTTCTCCCGGCGGCGGTTGGTCTCCTCGATGGCCTTCTCCATCGCCGGGGTGATCTTGTCGGCGTACATGTGGACCTGGCCGGAGACGTTGCGCGCCGCGCGGCCGATGGTCTGGATCAGCGAGGTGCCCGAGCGCAGGAAGCCCTCCTTGTCGGCGTCGAGGATCGCCACCAGTGACACCTCGGGCAGGTCGAGGCCCTCACGCAGCAGGTTGATGCCGACCAGGACGTCGAACTCGCCGCTGCGCAGCTCGCGCAGCAGCTCGACCCGGCGCAGGGTGTCGACGTCGCTGTGCAGGTAGCGCACCTGGATGCCGAGTTCCAGGAAGTAGTCCGTCAGGTCCTCGGCCATCTTCTTGGTCAGCGTGGTGACCAGGACGCGCTCGTCCTTCTCCACGCGCCCGCGGATCTCGTGCACCAGGTCGTCGATCTGGCCCTCGGTGGGCTTGACGACGACCTGCGGGTCGACCAGGCCGGTGGGGCGGATGATCTGCTCGACCTGCCCGTCCGAGCGGGACAGCTCGTACGTGCCCGGCGTCGCCGACAGGTACACCGTCTGTCCGATGCGCTTCTGGAACTCCTCCCACTTCAGCGGGCGGTTGTCCAGGGCGGACGGCAGCCGGAAGCCGTGCTCGACGAGGGTGCGCTTGCGGGAGGCGTCGCCCTCGTACATCGCGCCGATCTGGGGCACGGTGACGTGCGACTCGTCGATGACGAGCAGGAAGTCGTCCGGGAAGTAGTCGAGCAGGGTGTTGGGCGGGGTGCCGGGCGCGCGGTCGTCGAAGTGCATCGAGTAGTTCTCCACGCCGGAACAGGTGCCGATCTGGCGGAGCATCTCGATGTCGTAGGTGGTGCGCATCCGCAGCCGCTGGGCCTCCAGCAGCTTGCCCTGCTTCTCCAGCTCGGCCAGGCGCTCCTCGAGCTCCTTCTCGATGCCCCTGATCGCCCGCTCCATGCGCTCGGGGCCGGCGATGTAGTGCGAGGCCGGGAAGACGTACAGCTGCTGGTCGTCGCTGATGATCTCGCCGGTGAGGGGATGCAGGGTCGACAGCGCCTCGATCTCGTCGCCGAACATCTCGATACGGACGGCCAGCTCCTCGTAGACCGGGAAGATCTCGATGGTGTCGCCGCGCACCCGGAAGGTGCCGCGGGTGAAGGCCATGTCGTTGCGCGTGTACTGGATGTCCACGAAGCGGCGCAGCAGCTCGTCGCGGTCGATCTCGTCGCCGATCCGGAGGGGCACCATACGGTCCACGTACTCCTGCGGCGTGCCCAGGCCGTAGATGCAGGAGACGGAGGCGACCACGACGACGTCGCGACGGGTGAGCAGCGAGTTGGTCGCCGAGTGGCGCAGGCGCTCGACCTCCTCGTTGATCGAGGAGTCCTTTTCGATGTAGGTGTCCGACTGCGGGACGTAGGCCTCGGGCTGGTAGTAGTCGTAGTACGAGACGAAGTATTCGACCGCGTTGTTCGGCAGCAGTTCGCGGAACTCGTTGGCCAGCTGGGCGGCGAGCGTCTTGTTCGGCGCCATCACGAGGGTCGGGCGCTGCAGCTTCTCGATCATCCACGCCGTGGTGGCGGACTTTCCGGTGCCGGTGGCGCCGAGCAGGACGACGTCCGGCTCCCCCGCCTCGATGCGCTGGGCGAGTTCGGCGATGGCCTGCGGCTGGTCGCCGCTGGGCTGGTAGGGGCTGACGACCTCGAAGGGCGCCACCGTGCGTTCGATGTGAGAGACGGGCCGCATGACATCCACCGTACGACCCACCACTGACAACGGGTCCGGATCAGCGATTCTGCGGAACGCGGGGGCGTTCGCGAACCGTCCCGCGGCCGGGGTCGCGGTAGGCCCCGGCCGGGGGGCGGCCGGTGGAATGGGCGACGAGTTCACGCGCCGGCACGCCCGGCTTGTGCTCGACGGGGGCCCAGTCGGACCTGCCCGTGATCATCAGCGGGTCGAACAGCACGACGGCACCGGTGAGCAGCAGGAAGACGAGCGGGCCGATCAGCATCGGCGTGAGCAGGGCGGCCGACGACTCGCCTGTGGCGGCGCCGCCCGTCTCGTGCAGGTGGACGCTGAGGGCGGCCATGCCCGTGTAGTGCATGCCGACGACGGCGAGACCCATGACGAGGCTGGCGCCGACGCTCCAGAGGAACCCTTTCGCCCGCCCGGCCGCCCAGAGGGCCGCGGTCGCGGCGACGACGGCGATGACCACGGAGGCCGAGACAGTGAGGGTGTTGTACTCGAGCGTGCCGTCGAGCCGCATCCCGGCCATGCCCAGATAGTGCATGCTGGCGACGCCGAGGCCGGTGATCGTGCCGCCGGTGAACAGGGCGGAGCCGGTCGCGCCCCGGTAGCCGACGATGAAGATCCCGATCCCCGTCATGACGATGGCGACGGCGAGGCTCGCGTACGTCGTCGGCCGGTCGTAGCCGATCGACGCCTCTTCGATGGTGAAGCCGGTCATCGCGACGAAGTGCATCGTCCAGACGCCCGAGCCGATCGCGGCCGAGCCGAGGGCGAGCCAGCCGGGGCGCCAGGAGCGGGCGACGAGCAGGGCGCGGGTGGTGCAGCGCAGGCCGAGGGCCCCACCGAGGCAGGCCATGAGACAGGCCACCAGGGGGGTGACGAGCCCGTAGCTGAATCCGTCGACGGTGCCGTGCATGCGCGGTTGCCCTTCCGCCCTCTTGAAGTCCCGGAAATCGTGAATGCCCCCCGTCCCAGGACCGCCACGCGGTCAAGGTTGACGCTGAGAGTATGACTGCCACCGGAATGGCCGAACGACTTTCCGGCAAAGAAGCACGGCCTCGTCGCAGATGTGCGGCACCCGTGAGCGGGCTCGGCCGGTTCCGTGCACTCCCTCGACTGCACCCGTGGCCCTTCCGCGAGCGCCTCGTTGACTCTTTGCAGTCACTCTTGTGCTGTCCGTGATCATTCGTCGCGAGGAGTACGTATGCACGCGCGCGCAGTCGCCGCCCTGGCCACCGCTCTGGCGGCGGCCGTCGCCCTGTTCCTTCCCGGCTCGGAGGTACGGGCCGCGGACGCCCACCGGCCACAGCCCGTGGTCGTCGCCCACCGGGGTGCCTCCGCCCACGCCCCGGAGAACACGCTGCCCGCCATCGACAAGGCGGCGGCGCTCGGCTTCTCCTGGGTGGAGAACGACGTGCAGCGCACCAAGGACGGCAAGCTCGTGGTCATCCACGACGCCACCCTGAAGCGGACGACCAACGTCGAGCAGGTCTTTCCCGGCCGGGCCCCGTGGAAGGTGAAGGACTTCACCGCAGCCGAGATCGCCCGCCTGGACGCGGGCAGCTGGTTCTCCCCCAGGTTCGCGGGCACGCGCGTGCCGACGCTCGACCAGTACATGCGCCGGCTCGAACGCAACCACGAGAAGCTGCTCCTGGAGATCAAGAACCCAAAGCTGTATCCGGGGATCGAGGCACAGACCCTCAAGGTGCTCGCCGACGACGGCTGGCTCGACCACCGGCATCTGGCGAGCCGGCTGATCGTGCAGAGCTTCAGCGCCAACAGTGTGCGGACCGTGCACGCGCTGAAGCCCGCCGTCCGCACCGCTTTCCTCGGCCACCCGGACACGGCGGACCTGCGCCGGTACGCGGCCTTCGTGGATCTGATCAACCCCTCCTACCGCACGCTGTCGGCGGACTACGCGGCGGCGGTCCGCGCGCACCGGGGACCGCACGGCGTCCCGCTGGGGATCTTCACCTGGACGGTTGACAACGCCGCCGGCGCCCGGACCGTCGCCGGCTTCGGCGTGGACGGCATCCTCACGAACAAGCCGGAAGTGGTGCGCAAGGCACTCAAGACCGTCTGATCGCCCAAGACCGTCTGGTCTCGCGGCGGTGCAGGTCAGAGGGCGTTGTCAGTGGCGGGCCGTACCGTAATCGCATGGACAGCCACGAGCAGGACGAGCAGCGGGTCGTACCGGGCGAGCAGCGGGTCGTGTGGGCCGTCGTCGGTACCGGCATCGGCCCCCTGCTGCTGGCCGCGACCCCCGAGGGCCTGGTCAACGTCGTCTTCCACGCCACCGACGCGATACGGGAGCGCGCGCTGGACCGGCTGGCGTCCCGGCTGGGCACCGAGCCGGTCGAGGCGCCCGGATCCCCGCTGCTCGTGGAGGCGATACGCCAGGTGCGGGCGTACTTCGCGGGCGAGCGGCAGGACTTCGAGCTGCCGCTGGACTGGTCGCTGATCTCGGGCTTCAACCGGCAGGTGCTGCGCGAACTGGCGTCGGGCGTGCCGTACGGCACGGTCGTCGGGTACGGCGATCTGGCCGACCGGGTGGGGCAGCCGGGTGCCGCCCAGGCGGTGGGCGCGGCGATGGGCGCCAATCCGCTGCCGGTGGTCGTACCGTGCCACCGGGTCGTCGAGAGCGACGGGGGCATCGGCGGCTTCGGCGGCGGCTTGGAGGCCAAGCGCAGGCTGCTCGCGCTGGAAGGCGTGCTGCCCGAGCCGCTGTTCTGAGGCGACGGGCGCGAGGCGCACTGCCCGTACGGGCGCGAGGCGCGCTGCTCGCAGTACCTGGGCCGAGTGTGCCCCCCTCGTGGTGCCGGACCGCGCGTGCTCTGGTCACCGCGCGTGCGCTAGTCGTAGTGCCGTGCCTCGAAGACATTGCCGTCCGGGTCGCGGAAGTAGAAGCTGCGCCTCGCCTTGCCGCGCGCGCCGAAGGAGTCGTGGAAGAAGCCGGAGACGGGGACGGCGTGCTCCTCCAGGCGGGCGCGCAGGGCGTCGAAGCCGTCGGCGGGCAGGGACAGGCAGACGTGGTTCACGAGGTGGCCCGCGCTGCCGGCCGCGCCGGGGACCATGTTCATGCGCCCGGCCATGTCGAGCGGGGCGAGGTCGAGGATCGTCTCCTCGTTCAGGCGTACGGAGGGGAAGGACGCCTCGCCCGCGGCGAACTCGGCGGCCCTGACCGGCTCCAGGCCGACCGTCTGCTCGTAGAAGCCTGCCGCGGCGACCGGGTCGCGCACCCAGAGGACGACATGGTCGAGGCGTGGCGTGTTGTCGGTCATGCGTCCCAGGCTGGTGCCGTGCGGTACGGGCCGCAAGGGTTTGGCCCGGTGCGGCACCCGCCAGAGATGAGGGGAGAGCGCGACAGACGGGAGGCAGGCACGTGCTGGTGGTGTCCGAAGAGGTGCGGGAGGCGCTGGCCGCGCGTCGTCCCGTGGTGGCCCTGGAATCCACGATCATCGCCCATGGGCTGCCGCGTCCGCGCAACCTCCAGGTGGCGCTGGAGCTTGAGGACGCGGTACGGCACGAGGGCGCCGTGCCCGCGACCATCGCGGTGCTGGACGGCCACCCTCACATCGGCCTGGACAAGGGGCAGTTGGAGCGGGTCGCGAACGAGGAGGGGATGCGCAAGCTCGGCCACCGCGACCTGCCGCTCGCGATGGCCGCGGGGGCCAGCGGGGCGACCACGGTGTCGGCGACGGCGCTGCTGGCCTCGCTGGCGGGCATCCGCGTGTTCGCCACGGGCGGGCTCGGCGGAGTGCACCGCGAGTGGACGGTGACGCAGGACGAGTCCGCCGACCTCGGACTGCTGGCGCGTACGCGGATCACGGTCGTGTGCGCGGGGGTCAAGTCGATCCTGGACGTGCCGGCGACGTTGCAGCGGCTCGAGACGCTGGGGGTCGCGGTGGCCGGGTACGGCACGGACCGCTTCCCCGGGTTCTACCTGTCCGACTCCGGTCATCCGGTGGACTGGACACTGCGGACACCGGAGGACGTGGCCGCGGTGATGCGGGCGCAGAACGCGCTGCGGGCGCCGGAGTCGGCGCTGATCGTCGCCAACCCGGTGCCGCGGCAGGAGCAGCTGGATCCCGAACTGCACGCGCGTGTGCTCGCCGACGCGCTGCACGCGTGCGAGGAGGAGGGCGTCACGGGGCAGGCGGTCACCCCGTTCCTGCTCGACTACCTGGTGCGGCACACCGACGGCGCCTCGCTGCGCGCCAATCTGGCGGCGGTGCGCGGCAACGTACGGCTGGCGGCGCTGATCGCGGCGGCGTGGGCCCTGCCGTGACGGGCCCCGCCGTGACGGACGGCGGGGGCGGGGCGCTGCTGGTGGTCGGGGACGTCGTGACGGATGTCGTCGTACGGCATCGCGGCCCCCTCGCGACCGGCACCGACACCTCCGCCGCGGTCCGGATGCTGCCCGGCGGGGCGGGGGCCAACGTGGCCTGCTGGGCGGCCCACAGCGGGTGCCGGGAGGTCCGGCTGCTGGGGCGGGTGGGCGCGGAATCGGCGGTCTGGCACGAACGGGCGCTGATCGCCTCGGGAGTGCGCCCCCACTTGGTCGTCGATCCCGGGGCGCCGACCGGAACGGTGGTCTGCCTCGTCGACTCCTCGGCGGCGGCCGAGCGCACGTTCCTCACGGACAGCGGGGCGTCGCTGCGCCTTGAGGCGGGTGACTGGTCCGACGCGCTGCTCGACGGGGTGGCCCGGCTGCATCTGTCGGGCTACCTGCTGTTCTCCGGTACGGGCCGGGCGCTGGTGGCGAGCGCCGTCGCGGCGGCCCGCGCGCGTGGCGTGCCGGTGAGCCTGGATCCCGCGTCGGCCGGGTTCCTCGTCACGCTGGGCGTGGACCGGTTCCTCGCGCTCATCGAGGGGGTGGACGTGCTGCTGCCGAGCCGCGACGAGGCCTGCCTGCTGACGGGCCTGCCCGACCCGGCGGACGCGGCGGCCGAGCTGAGCCGCCACGTCCCGCTGGTGGTCATGAAGCAGGGCGCCGCCGGGGCACGGGTGGCACACGCGGGTGCCGTCCGCGCCCACGTACCCGCGGTGCCTGCCACCGCGCGGGACACCACCGGCGCGGGCGACGCCTTCACCGGCGCCTTCCTCGCCGCCCTTCTGGCCGGCGCCGCCCCCGAGACCGCGGCAGCCCGGGGATGCGCGGCGGGCGCGCTCGCGGTGGCGCGGGTGGGCGGGAGGCCTCCGAGAGCCCGGTGGCGTTCCGATGCCTCCGAGAGCCGGTGACCTCACGGTCGGCGGCCCCCAGGTGCTACGGCTTGGTGCCCCAGGCGGAGATCATCGGTGCTGTGGTCAGGTCCATGGTGCCGGAGGCCACGTTGGCCAGGTGCTGGTCGATCTCCTCGTCGGTGGCCAGGCCCGCGGTGACGAGGCGGCTACGGATCTGCCGGACCGTGGCCGACTCCAGGGCGGTGCAGGCCGGGGAGGCGACCGGGAAGTAGGCGTCGGCCTCCACCTGGCGCAGGCCGGCCTCGCGCAGCAGGCGCGGGAGTCTGCGGCCGTAGGACAGGTCGGCGCCGCGGTCGGCCAGCAGGCGGCGGAAGCCGCGGCGCAGCCGGTTGGCCAGTTCCTCCGCCGGGCCGTGTTCGTCCGGGCAGAGCAGGGGCTGGAGGGCGGGGTCGGCGTCCTCCAGCAGCAGCCGTCCGCCGGGGCGCAGTGCCTTGATCATCGACCGCAGTGCCCGTTCCCGGTCCGGCACGTGGACCAGGACGAGCCGGGCGTGCACGAGGTCGAAGCCCTCACCCGGCGGCTCCTCGGCGCCCACGTCGTGCACCCTCACCTCCACCGGCGGGCGGGCGGCCTTGGCGACCAGTGAGGTGTCGATGTCGGTCGCGACGACCGTGCCGGTGGGGCCGACCCGCTCGGCCAGCCAGGAGACGACGGAGGTGCCGCCGGCGCCGACCTCCCAGCAGCGCCACCCTGGTCCGACGCCGAGTCCTTCGAAGTGACGGAACGTCGTGGGATCGAAGAGGGTCGCGAAGGCGTCGAAGCGCTCGCCGGCCTCGGTCTGCCGGTTCTCGAGCAGATATCGGCCTCCCCCCGGGCCCTCGCCCCGGCTCTCCGGCTGACCCGCGTCCCGGCTCTCGGGCTGACCCGCGTCGCGGCCGCCCTCGTTCCCGTCCTTGTCCTGGTCGGTGTCCGCGCCCCAATGCCCGTCCGGATGCCCGTCGCTGTGCGTCATACCGGGATCATCCCAGCCTCCCCCGGCGCCTGCCGTGCCCGTCCACAGGCGGGAACAAAGCGGAATGTGCGGTTTCCACAGGCTTACCCGGCGCTCACGTGAGCCTGGCAGACTGGCTCGACCAGGCGGCAAAAGGTGCACGCAAGGAGATCCGGATGTCCATGGCGGGGAATCTGCGGAAGGTGGCTCGGCTGGCCCGAGGGCGGCGCCGGGTCGACCTGAGCCATCCCGCCCGGTCGCCGCTGGGCTCCTCCGTGGTGAACTGCGTGGCCTACCAGGACGGCGAGCGGGTTCCGGAGGCCGGTGATCTGGTGGAGGCCGTGACGCGGGTGCGCAAGGCCCGTGACGGTTTCGTCTGGCTGGGACTGCACGAACCGACGGACGTGGAGTTCGCGGGCATCGCGGACCTCTTCGACCTGCACCCGCTGGCGGTGGAGGACACGGTCAAGGCGCATCAGCGCCCGAAGGTGGAGCGGTACGGCGAGACGCTGTTCGCGGTGTTCAAGACGGTGTGCTACCTCGAGCACGAGAAGCTGACGGCGACCAGCGAGGTGGTCAGCACCGGCGAGATCATGGTGTTCACCGGGGAGGACTTCGTGATCACCGTGCGGCACGGCCGGCACGGCTCGCTCGGTCCGCTGCGCGAGGAGCTGGAGTCCGATCCGGGGCAGCTCGCCAAGGGGCCGGCGGCGGTGCTGCACGCGATCGCGGACCATGTGGTCGACGACTACCTGAGCGTCACCGACTCGTTCCAGGAGGACATCGACGAGGTGGAGGCCGAGGTGTTCGCGGAGGACGGCGCGCGGGTCGATCCGGGGCGGATCTACCAGCTCAAGCGGGAGCTGCTGGAGCTGAAGAGGGCCGTCGTGCCGCTGGGCCGCCCGCTGGAGGAGCTCTCCGCCCGGCCGATGAAGGTGATCGACGCCGAGATACAGGCGTACTTCAGGGACGTCCTCGACCACCAGACCCGGGCCAAGGAGCAGATAGCCGCCTTCGACGAACTGCTGAACTCGATTCTCCAGGCCCACCTCGCGCAGGTGACGGTGGCGCAGAACGAGGACATGCGCAAGATCACGGCATGGGCCGCGGTGATCGCCGTGCCGACCATGGTGTGCGGGGTGTACGGCATGAACTTCCGCGTGATGCCTGAGCTTCACTGGCGGTTCGGCTATCCGCTGGTCATCTGCCTGATATCGGCCGTGTGCGTGTCGCTGTACCGCGGCTTCCGCCGCAACGGCTGGCTCTGAGCCGCCGGCCCGCCCCGACAGACGGCTGACTCGGGAACTGGGTGGCGTCGCAGGGACCCGCCGCCGGGACCGGGAGCCACGACCGGGACCGGGTGCCGCAGGGACCGACGGCCCGCGGTGATCAGGGGCGCCGGGGCTCAGCCGTTCCAGGCCGGGTGCCGAGGGTCGTCGGCGCGTACCAGGACATCGGCGGTGCCGGCCGGGTCGGTCTCGGCGTCGTAGCGCTCGAAGGCGGGCAGCGTCCAGTGCTCGGCCTCCGGGGTACGGCGGCGCAGGGCGCCCGGGGAGAGGAGGACGTGGACGGTCAGGTCGAAGGGGAACCAGTGACGCAGCAGGAGGGGGCCGTGCAGCAACAACAGGGCGCCGGGCGGGAGCTGGACGTAGGCACTGCGGGTGGCGCGGTCGGTGACCGGGTCCCGCAGGTCGGGCAGGACGCGTCCGTCACCGCCGGGTTCGAGCGGGCCGAAGACCTCGCGCCACAGGGCGCCGGTGTCGAGCCAGCCGTTGTAATAGGACTCCTCGTCCCGGTGGCCGTGTTCCAGCCGGAGGGAGGCCGGGCGCAGGAAGCCCTCGGTGCCCACGACCAGCGCGGGGCGGCCGAGCGGCCGCAACGCCTCGGCGACGCGGTGCGCCAGGTCGCCCGGGAGGGCGGCGGGGGCACCGTCGAAGGCGATGCGAGGCCAGGGGCTGCCGTCGGCGGGCTTCAGGCCGAGCAGGCGCTCGGCGAGGAGGTCGCCGAGCCGTTCCCAGGTGATCGCTTGAAGACGCACACGGCCCATGATGCGTCAGGGCGGAAGCGGGGTGCGGCGGGAGGAGCGTCCGGGTACGCGCCCAGGGAATGTACGTCGTATGGCCCCGCGTACGGCCGCGCTCCCGGTCCCCCGGCCGGCCGACGGCCTCCTCGTCCTCCAGCCGCTGCGGCGCAAGCACTGTGCCACGTGCCGGCGCGGCCCGCTGCCGCTGCTCGTGCTGGAGGAGGGGGTGCCGCGGTGCCTGGACTGCGCCGACCTGGGGCACCTCGTCTTCCTGCCGCGCGGCGACACCGCGCTGACGCGCCGGTCGCGGGAGGAGAGCGCGCTGTCGGCGGTGGTGGTGCGGTTCAACCGGCGCAGAAGCCGGTACGAACGGCAGGGCGTCCTCGTCGAGGAGGCGGCACTCGCCCGCGCGGAGCTGCGGTGCCTGGCGGATGCCGAGGCGCGGCGCCGTCGCCGCGCGCGCGACGCACGGCGGCGGGCGGCCGAGGACATACGGTTCGCGGACGCGTTCGCGGCGGAGATCCTGCGGCTCTTTCCCGCCTGCCCTCCGGACCGAGCGCGGGCCATCGCCGGGCACGCCTCCCTGCGCGGCAGCGGAAGGGTCGGTCGCAGCGCGTCGGGGCGTGCCCTGTCCGAGACCGCGGTCACCTCGGCGGTCGCGGCCTCCGTACGCCACCTGGACACGCCCTACGACCGGCTGCTGATGAGCGGGGTGGCGCGGCCCCAGGCTCGGCAGCGGATCAGGGCCGACGTGGACTCGGTGCTGGGGGCCTGGCGGGAGCAGAACCCGAGCGCGTAGCACCCGCCCGAGCCGGCGGCTCCGCACGTACCGCACCACGGACAAACCCAGCTCCGCGCCCCGCACCACGGACAAGCCCAGCCACACACACCGGCACCACGGACAAGCCCAGCCACACACACCCCGCAGCACGGACATACCCGGCTCCGCGCGCCCCTCGCGACGGGCATACCGGGCTCGGCACCTGGGGCCCGGCGGTCGTATCGTGGCCGGAAAGAGGTGGTGCCCGAGGCAAGGGGGACGGCCATGGCCGATCCCAAGGGTTTCATGACCACACCCCGCCAGGAGTGGCCCCGCAGGCCGGTCGAGGAGCGGGTGCGGGACTGGCACGAGGTGTACGTGCCGGGCGGGCTGCTTCCGATCATCAGCAAGCAGGCCGACCGGTGCATGGACTGCGGGGTGCCGTTCTGCCACGAGGCCTGTCCGCTGGGCAATCTGATCCCCGAGTGGAACGACCTGGTGTCCCGGGAGGACTGGCGGGCGGCCGCCGACCGGTTGCACGCGACGAACAACTTCCCCGAGTTCACCGGGCGGTTGTGTCCGGCGCCGTGCGAGGCGGGGTGCGTGCTGGCGATCAACCAGCCCGCGGTCACCATCAAGAACGTCGAATGCGCGATCGCCGACCGGGCCTGGGAAGAGGGGTTCTCTCCGCCGCGCCCGCCGGACCGGCTGTCCGGGCGGACCGTCGCGGTGGTCGGATCGGGGCCGACCGGGCTCGCCGCGGCCCAGCAGCTGACACGCGCGGGACACACGGTCGCCCTGTACGAGCGGGACGACCGGCTCGGCGGGCTGATGCGGTACGGCATCCCCGCGTTCAAGATGGAGAAGCACCATCTGGAGCGGCGGTTGGAGCAGATGCTGGCCGAGGGGACGAAGTTCCGGACGTCGACGGAGGTCGGGCGGGACGTCGGGGCCGGGGAGCTGCGGGCGCGCTACGACGCCGTGGTGATCGCCACGGGTGCCACGGCCTGGCGTGAACTACCGGTACCAGGGCGAGAGTTGGCCGGAATCCATCAGGCGATGGAATACCTGCCGCTGGCCAACCGGGTGTGTGAGGGCGACGTGGAGACCTCACCGGTGTCCGCGGCCGGCCGGCACGTCGTGATCGTCGGCGGCGGAGACACGGGAGCCGACTGCCTGGGCACGGCGGTGCGGCAGGGCGCCGCGTCCGTGACCCAGCTGGACATCTACGCCCAGCCGGGCGCGGAGCGCGACGACGACCTCGAGCCGTGGCCGACCTACCCGAAGATCTACCGGCTGTCGCCCGCGCACCAGGAGGCGGGCGACCTGGGCACGGCGCCGGTCGCGGACGCCGACGCGCGGCTGTTCGCCGCGTCGACGCTCCGCTTCGCCGGTGACGCCGACGGGCATGTCCACGAGCTGCACCTGACCGAGGTGGACGCGGCACGGCGCCCCCTGCCGGGCACCGAGCGCACGCTCCCGGCCGATCTGGTGCTGCTCGCACTGGGTTTCTCCGGCCCGTCCCAGGAGGACGGCCTCATCGACCAGTTGGGCCTGCGGCTCACCCCGCGTGGCACGATCGCCCGCGACCCCGCCTTCGCGACCAACGTCCCGGGCGTGTTCGCCGCCGGGGACGCCGCCCGCGGCCAGTCGCTGATCGTCTGGGCCATCGCCGAGGGCCGCGCGGTCGCGGCGGCCGTGGACCACCACCTGACGGGCGTCTGGAGCCTCCCGTCCCCGATCGGCCCGTACGACCGTCCGATGCGGGTGTGATGCCGGCGGCGCCCCACCCCGGCCGACGGCGCCCCACCTGGTCGGCGGGGCGCCGCGGACGTCACTCCGTCATGGCTTCCGAGCCACCGCCCCGTAACCCGGGATGACTCCGTCGTCCTGGCCCGGGACCGGTTCGCCCAGCTCCGGGTGCCACTTGTGGACGACCTCCACGCCGGGTTCGACGAGTTCCAGGCCGTCGAAGAAGCGGGTGAACTCCTCGCGGGTGCGGAGGGCGAGGGTGACGCCTCCCGCCTTCAGTTTGGCCGTGGCCGCCGCCGACTCCTCCGGGGTGAAGTCCGAGGTGGCGTGGGTCATCATCAGGTAGCTGCCGGAGGGCAGTTCGGCGAGGAGACGCGCGACCAGGTCGTGGGCGCCGTCCTCGTCGGTGATGAAGTGGAGCAGCGCCACCAGGGACAGGGCCACGGGTTGGCCGAAGTCCAGGACCTTCCCGGCGCCCTCCAGGATCGTGGCCGGGTCACGGACGTCGGCCTGCACGTACTCGGTGATGCCCCCCGGGGCGCTGCGCAGCAGGGCCGCCGCGTGGGCCAGCACGATCGGATCGTTGTCGCAGTAGACGACACGCGCGTCGGGCGCGACCGACTGGGCTACCTGGTGCAGGTTCGGCTCGGTGGGTATGCCCGTGCCGATGTCCAGGAACTGCCGTACGCCCTGGCCGGCCAGCCACCGCGTCGCCCGGTGCATGAACGCGCGGTTGACCCTGGCCATCACCGGCACCCGCGGGTCGAGTGCCAGCATCTGCCGGCCCAGTTCCTCGTCGACCGGGTAGTTGTCCTTGCCGCCGAGGTACCAGTCGTACATCCGCGCGGGGTGCGGCTTGCTGGTGTCGATCTCGGTCATACGGCACCTCGTAAGCATCTGGAATGAGCAGTGGTCATGATCAAGTCAGTACCAAGATTAGGGAGTTGAGTTAGCCAACAGACAGGGTTGTTCAGGTCAGCAGGAAGTCCGCCTCTCCGGCCTTCGCGCCCTCGATGAATGCCGTCATCTCGTCGGTCGTGTAGATGAGGGCCGGTCCGTCCGGGTCGGTGGACTGACGGACCGCGATCCGGCCGTCGTCCAGCTTCATGGCCTCCAGGCAGTTGCCTCCATTGCCCCCGCTCCACGGCTTGTGCCAGCCCTCGCTGCCGAGTTCACCGGCGGGCATGCCGTTGTAGATCCCGCGGCGCAGCCGCGGCTTGGGCTGGGACGTGATGCGTTCCATTCACAGCTCCTTGCGGAAATCCCGGAGGATCTCCTTCGTGCGATGTGCAGTAGCGGCCTGCGCCGCCATGCGGTCCATGACCTCGAGGTGGCTCGCCACCTCCTGACGCGCGTCCAGGTAGACCGCGCCGGTCAGGTACTCGCTGTAGACCATGTCCGGCAGTTCGGGCATGGCGAATCGGAACAGCACGAAGGGCCCGTACGTGCCGGCGTGCGGCCCCGCGGAGAACGGGGCGACCTGCAACGTCACGTTGGGCAGTTTCGCGGCTTCCAGCAGCCTGTCGATCTGAGCACGCATCACCTCGGAGCCGCCGACCTGCCGGCGCAGCGCGGTCTCGTCCATCACCACCCAGACCCTGGGGGCGTCCGGACGGGTGAGCAGATCCTGGCGTTGCATGCGCAGCGCGACATGGCGCTCTATGTCCTCGGGGCTGGTCTGGCCGACGGCGCCGGACTTGAGCACTCCGCGCGCGTAGTCCTCGGTCTGGAGCAGTCCGGGGACGAAGTGCGGCTCGTAGGACCGGATGAGGGCGGCGGCACCCTCCAGGCTGACGTACATCGAGAACCAGCCCGGCAGGATGTCGTGGAACCGCTGCCACCAGCCCGGCTGGTTGGCGTCCTCGGCCAGCCGCATGAAGGCCTCGGCCTCCTCGTCGGAGACGCCGTACGCCTTCAGCAGCAGTTGGAGGTACGGGATTTTGAGGGCGACCTCGGCCATCTCCATCCGGCGCACGGTGGCGGGGGCCACGTGCAGGATGCGGGCGGCCTCCTCACGCTTGAGCCCCGCGCTCTCCCGCAGGTCCAACAGGCGCCGGCCGAGCACGACCTGCCCAACTGTGGGCGCGGACCGCGGCTCGCTCACACTCCACCTCCACTGACCCAAGAGCGAACTGTAAGGACGGACGTGAGGATTCAGGAGGTTCCCGTCATGAATCCCGCACATCCCTCGGAAACCGTTCGAAAATCCGGCGGACCCGGCGCTCTCAACTGGCGCCGCTCGACGTGCTGTTGCGAGCAGTGTGCCATGGCCTCCGAGCGCGTCACCAACACTCTGCAATTTTCAGAGTGCCACTTGCCAAGTGTTCACGGCGGGGCGATAGTGGCAAGCGTGATTCCGTCTCCGCCCTTAGGAACAGACGCCGCCGCGAGCCCGCTGAGCCGCGGCGCGAGTACGGGAGCGGGCCCCGGCGGGGCCGTTGCCGAGCGCCGGTTCCGTTTCGAGCTGGCCGCGCATCCCGGTTCCCCCGCGCGGGCCAGGCGCCTGACCCGGACCCGGCTGACCGGCTGGTCCGTGTGCGAGGACACCTGCGACGCGGCGGCCCTGGTCGTCTCCGAGCTGGTCACCAACGCCATCGTGCACACCGCCAGCAGGCAGATCGTGTGCGAGCTGCAGGACGAGGACGAGCTGGTGCGCATAGCCGTGCGCGACGAGGGATGCGCGCCGGGTGAGCCGCAGCCGTCGCCGCGGCAGCCCGAGGAGGAGCACGGGAGGGGGCTGCTCCTCGTCGACGCCATGTGCCTGGCCTGGGGAGCCCATGAGCAGGGCACCGGCCTGGTGGTGTGGGCAGAGCTGCCGCGCCGTTCCGCGCCAGCCCGGAGCGACCTGGGCTGGGGCGCCCGCCCCAAGCCGGCCCCTGCCCGCGACACGGACGACAAGAACGGAGCGCAGGCTCACGGCCAGGCGTACCGGCAGACGCATCGGCAGGCACATCACGGAACGGGGACCGCATGGCTGTGACCGGCGCCGGCTCCTTGGGCGGCTCGGGCCAGTCGCTCAACCTGGACACGCTCGTACGCCTGGGGCGCCTGCGCACCCACGGCGCACCCCGGCGGCTGTCCGTACCCGAGGGCATGACCGTCCCCCTGGGCTGCGACGCGGTCGCGATCCCCGCCCGCCTCGGCCCGAAGCTCATGCCCCGGCTGCCCCGCGTGGGCTGCGTCTTCGCCGACCGAGCGCACTGGTGGTGGATCGTCCCCGCGGACTCCGACTACGCACTGCGCTGGCCCGCCCCGGCCCACTACTCCCCGGGCGCGACGCTCCCCGCCTCGCCGACGCCGCCCATGCTCGTGCACCGCCCGGCGGGCACGATCCCCTACACCCCGCCGATCCCCCTCTATCTGGCCCTGTGCCGGATCACCGGGACGACACCGGCCTGGTCCCGCACGGTCAGCGCGTAACCGACAGGACCGATCCGGTCGCCGGCTGCCGGGTCACGCCTTGGCGCCACCGCCGGACTCTCCGCCCCGGACGATCACCAGGAACGTGTCTGTCGCGAGGTCCATGACAACCTCGGCGGGCAGGCCTTCCAGACGCCGCGCATGCGCGAACTCCTCCGCCGGCCACGACCCGCGCGGACCGCCGGCGGGAAAGCGCTCGAGCACCGTTCGCCCGTTCACCCTGCACCTCCACGTTCAATGCTGTACTTGCAGATTTAAACGCCTCGCAGGGGGCGAACGCCTCTCCTGGTGACCCTACTGAGACGTACGTGACATCAGTTCACCACCAAGGGTGCGTCCCACTTCACATTTCCGGGCGGTACGAGCACCATCCGCGCCGATCCGCGTACACCCCGTGTTCACCCTTGCGCCACGCGGACACGCCAGTGCCCCGTGACCCAAGGCGAGGGTCACGGGGCACCGCCACCCTCAGTGCCGAGCGGCGAACCCGACGAATTCGGCCCAGGCCTCCGGCTCGACGATCACCGCAGGACCGGCCTTGTCCTTCGAGTCGCGCACGTGCGTGGCGCCCGACCAGGAGGCGACCTCGACGCACTCGCCGCCTTCGCCGCTGCTGTAGCTGCTCTTGACCCAGGCCGACTCGGGTACAGCGTTCATGTCTCTCCCAGCAACTTCTCACCTGCGCGTCGAGGTCACGGACACCCGCACCGAGCGACTGCCCACGCGCGGGGAGCCGTGTCCTGACGGGGAGTCGGGCCGCGGCCTGCTGCTCGTCGAGGCGCTGTCGGACGACTGGGGTGTGGCTCCACGGCCCGCCGGTCCGGGCAAGACCGTATGGGCGGAGTGTGCCTGCCCCGTATGACCGGCATGCCGTGCGGGCCCCAAGTGGACCCCATACGTGCCGACTTGGCGGACGTTGTCGTGGGCACGATCTCTGCATTCCGTTCCATGAGCGTTCAACTCGTCGTCCCCGCACGGGTCGTGTGCCGTCCCTACGGTCCTTGAGGCCTGTGAAGGAAGGGACTCATGGACACACTCCTCGCGATCCGGGCGCGTGGGACGACCAAGTGTTTCGGCGATGTCGTCGCGCTCGACGGCGTCGATCTGACCGTGGAGCGGGGAAAGATCCACGGCTTGGTCGGACCGAACGGCGCCGGCAAGACGACACTGCTCGGCCTGCTGCTGGGTCTGGCCGTCGCCGACAGCGGGTCCCTCGAAATCCTGGGGACGCCGGTCGGGCGGGCGCTCGCGGCCCCCGACGGTGTCGCCGGGTTCGTGGACGGGCCCGGCCTCTACCCCTCGCTCACCGCACGGCAGAACCTCGCCGCGCTGGCCGCTCTGCGCGGCCTCGACGCGCGGACGGCGGGGATCGACGACGTGCTCGACCAGGTCGGGCTCACCGATGTCGCCGACGACCCGGCCCGCGGCTTCTCCCTCGGGATGCGTCAACGGCTGGGACTCGCCGCGGCCCTGCTCACCAAGCCCCGGCTGCTCGTGCTCGACGAACCCGCCAACGGCCTCGACCCGGCCGGCAAGAAGCACGTGCACGGTGTCCTCACCCGGCTCGCGGCGGACGGGACCTGCGTCGTGCTGTCGAGCCACCGCATGGAGGACCTGGAGGCGCTGTGTTCCGAGGTCACCATCCTGGCCACCGGCCGGGTCGTCTTCTCCGGCCCGCTGAGCAAGCTGGCCGCCGAGAACCGTGAACTCGACTACCGGCTGCTCACCTCCGATCCCCGGACCGCCCGCCGACTGGCCGCCGGCACGGCCGGGATCCGCGTCGCCGATGGCGCCGGGGCACGGCACGGCGCCGAGACGCTCGTCGTACGCGCGCCGGTGCCCGCTCTCGACGAACTGGTGGTGCGGCTCGTGGGCGCGGGCATCGCGTTGCGCGAACTCGCCCCCGTGGTGTCGCCGTTGGAGGCCGCGTTCCTCGCCCTGACCGAGCAGCAGGAGGCCGGCCGATGACCGCGACCGCCACGCACGAGCACGTCGCCGGTGCCCGCCACGTCCCGGTGGCCCGCGCCTACCGCTTCGAACTGGTCAAGCTGGTCTCGCAATGGCGGATCCGCCTGCTGGTCCTCGCCTGCTGGATCGTGCCGGGACTCTTCGTCGCCGCGGTGAGCCTGCAGAGCACGCTCCCCTCCGACACACTCTTCGGCCGCTGGATGCACGCCACCGGATGGGCCGGACCGCTGGTGATGCTCGGTTTCGCGGGTACCTGGGCACTCCCGATCCTGACCTCGGTGGTCGCCGGGGACGTGTTCGCCGCCGAGGACCGGCTCGGCACCTGGCGCCATCTGCTCGTGGCCGTCCGTTCGCCCCGGCGGATCTTCGCGGCGAAGGCTCTGGCGGGTCTCACCGTCATCCTGCTGCTCGTCGCCGGACTGGCCTGTTCCAGCACGGCCGGGGGCGTCCTCGCGGTCGGCAACCAGCCGTTGGTCGGCCTCGACGGCCACCTGCTGACGCCGGCGGACGCCGCCGGCAAGGTCCTCCTCGCCTGGCTCTGCGTGCTCGCCCCCACCCTGGCTCTCGCCGCGATCGGACTGCTCGGGTCCGTCGCGCTGGGGCGGTCCCCGATGGGACTGCTGCTGCCCGCGCTCGCCGCGCTCGCGATGCAGCTCGCCCAGATGCTGCCGCTGCCGGTCGCCGTGCGCCTCGCCCTGCCCGGCTACGCCTTCATCGCCTGGAACGGCCTGTTCACCAGCCCGGCGCAGCTCGGCCCGCTCCTGATCGGCACCGTGGTCGCCCTGGTGTGGGCGGTGGCCGCCACGGCCCTGGCGTATCTGCTCTTCCTGCGGCGCGACTTCACCAACCCGGCCTACGACGGCTCCGGGCGGCGCGCGATCACCACCGGACTCCTGCCGCCGGCCGGGCTGACCGCCCTCACGGTCGCGGTCGTCGCCGTGGCGACACCGTCGGCGGGCTCCGGAATCGAGCAGGACAAGGTGCAGCGGTCGGTCGCCACGGCGTTCGCGCACCTCTACCGCATGCAGACCGAACAGCTCAACCGCCCAGCCGTCACCGAGGCGCAACTGCGGGTCTCGGCGGCGTGCGACAAGGGCGGCGGCCAGGTCGCCGCACGGGGGCCGGGCAACGACTGGCGCTGCGTCGTCACCTGGCATCTCCCCGGCGTCGAGGCCCCGGGGACAGCCATCTACCAGCTCGACGTCACCGCGGACGGCCGGTTCGTGGCCGACGGCGACGGACCGAAGGAAGTGAACGGCTACTTCCTGGTGCGGACCCCGACCGGGGACACACCGAACCCGCTCTGGCAGTTCGACGGCAGCGTCGAGCTGCTCAAGACCACTTCGAAGGGATGATCCATGCAGGTAACTCGGCGCCGCCGGCATGTCGGGGAGAAGCAGGTCGGCTTGCTCGGCAGACACTTCAACCGCCGGACCTCGCTGGTGACGGCGTGCATCGCCACGGCCGCGCTGGTCGTCTCCGGTACCGCTTTCGCCGAGACGCACCAGTTCGGCACCCAGCAGGTCGGCCAGATGACCGATCAGGGCCTGGTCGTCTCCAGTGACCAGTACATCGCCCCGTACGGCGACCGCCTCGTCATCGACAACGGCAAGATCATGTCGTCCTCGGTCAGTCCGGACGGCACCCACGTCGCGGCCTCGGTCACCGACGGTGGAATGGCGCTCGCCATCGTGGACCTGAAGAACTGGAAAGTGCAGCAGCTCGTCGGCAACAACGCGTCGGCGAATCCGCGCATCAGCGGCAACGACGTGGGCCAGGAAGGCCCCACGTACTCGCCCGACGGCTCGCAGCTGTGGCTGGGCCAGGCCGACGGCTACACCAGGTTCACCGTGAACCCGGACGGCAGCGTCGCCAACCCGACGTCCGTCAAGATCCCGGCGGACGGGTCCAAGCGCGCGCTGGTGGGTGCGGCGGTGTTCTCGGCCGACGGCTCCACCGTGTATTCCGCGGTCAACGGCCAGAACCGGGTGGTCGCCATCAACGCGGCTACCGGGGCCATCGAGCGGAGCTGGGCCGTGGGCAACGCCCCGCGTGGCATGGTCCAGGTCGGCACCAAGCTCTACGTCAGCAACGAGGGCGGGCGTCCGGCGAAGCCCGGCGACACCACGATCAACTCGTACGGCACCCAGGTGCCGGCCGACCCGAAGACCGGTGCCACCACCACGGGCACGGTCAGCGTCATCGACCTGGCGGACCCGACTGCCGCCGTCGGAAGCGTGGACGTCGGTCTGCACCCGACCGCCATGTACGCCAAGAAGGGGGCGGTGTTCGTCACCAACACCGCCACCAACGACGTGTCGGTCATCGACACGCGCCGCAACAAGGTCGTGCAGACCATCGCCACCCAGCCGTGGCCGGAGGCGTCGGTGGGCTACCACCCCAACGCGGTGACGCTCACCGACGACGGTCATCTGCTGGTGACGCTCGGCGGCGCCAACGCGGTCGCCGTCTACCGGTACACGTCCGCGCAGGAGCCGGTCAGCTACGTCGGATTGCTCCCGACGGACTACGTCCCCGCGGAGATCGCCACCGTCGGCAACGAGGTGGTGGTCTCCAACACCCGTGGTATCGACGCCCGCCGCCCCACCAACAGCGCCGGGCACGGCACCCACGACACGACGTCGAGCGTGCAGCGGTTCACGCTGCCGGACGACCACGTCATCAAGTCCGAGACGGCCAAGATCTTCAAGCGGAACGGCTGGACCAACGGCTCGGTCAAGCTGGCCCGGGGCAAGGGCCTGGGCCGGACCCCGGTGCCGGTCCCGACGAAGCTCGGCGACCCCTCGACGATCAAGCACGTCTTCATGATCGTCAAGGAGAACCGGACCTACGACCAGGTCTTCGGCGACATTCCGCAGGGCAACGGCGACCCCTCACTGACGCAGTTCGGCGAGAACGTGACGCCGAACCAGCACGCGCTGGCCAAGCAGTTCGGGCTGTACGACAACACGTACGACATCGGCACCAACTCGGCCGAGGGTCACAACTGGCTGATGCAGGCCGACAACCCGGAGTACACCGAGTCCTCGGCCGGTGAGTACGTGCGCAGCTACGACACCGAGGACGACGCTCTCGGCCACCAGCGGACCGGCTTCCTCTGGAGCGGTGCGCAGGCGGCGGGCAGGACCGTACGAAACTTCGGCGAGTTCCACCAGTTCCTGACCAAGCCGGCGGACGCGACCTGGCAGAACCTGTACTGCGACAGCAAGAACATGGAGGCGACCGGTCAGGACACCGCCTACACCCTGAAGTCGTCCTCCCCGATCCCGTCGCTCAACGACGTGTCGGTACCCGGCTTCCCGAAGTACGACCTCAGCGTCCCGGACGTCTACCGGGCCCAGATCTGGAAGCGTGACTTCGAGAAGAACGGGCCGGCGAACCTGAACATGTTCTGGCTCTCCAGCGACCACACCGGCGGTCCGGCGAGCGCGGCCGCTCAGGTCGCGGACAACGACCTCGCGGTCGGCAAGATCGTCGACACGATCTCGCACAGCAAGTACTGGAAGGACTCGGCGATCTTCGTTGTCGAGGACGACTCCCAGGCCGGCCTCGACCACGTCGACGGCCACCGGGCCCCGATCCAGATCATCAGCCCCTGGGCCCAGCACGGCACCGTCGACAGCCGCTACTACTCACAGATCACGATGATCCGCACCATCGAGCAAATCCTCGGGATCCACCCGATGAACCAGAAGGACAGCGCGGCCAGCCCGATGCGTGGGGCGTTCACCGAGCAGCCGGACTTCACGCCGTTCACCGCTCTGCCCAACCGGACCCCGCTCACCGATGGTGTGAAGACCGCGCCTTCCTGCGGTCTGGACACCCCGGCGCCGCAGAACCCCAAGGCAGCGGCCGTGGCGCCGGCGACGGTGCCGGCGGACCAGCAGGCGGTCGCGGCGAAGTGGGACAACTGGAAGTCGAAGCAGCGGCTGACCGGTCCCAACGCCAAGCCCGACTTCGCGAACCCCGCCCAGATGAACCACTTCACCTGGTACGAGACGCACGGGTGGAGCAAGCCGTACCCCGGCGAGAAGAAGATCTTCGCGCCGGAGGACGTGCCGGGCGCGTACATCCCGTCGCCGGAGTCGGACGGCTGACGGCTGACGGCTGACGGCTGACGGCTGACGGCTGACGGCTGACGGCTGACGGCTGACGGCTGACGGCTGACGGCCGCATGATCGCGTGATCGCGTGAAGGGGCCCCTGACCGGCGGCGATGCCGGTCAGGGGCCTTTGCGGCTCCGCTGAACCACGTCCAGGTGCCGGTGATAATTCGGCTGCGCCGTCGAGGGCGGGGGCGCATGATCGGGAAGTCGGCGGTCGTGCCGGAGGCAGAAGAAGGTGACGGGGCGTGGGTGTGGTGAGTGGTGTCGTGCTGCGGCGGGCCGGTGCGGCGGATGCGCGGGACGCCGCCGACGTGTGGCTGCGGTCCTTCGCCGCCGCGCTGCCGGGCGTTGTGAGGCCGCACTCCGACGACTCGGTGCGCGCCTGGTTCCGGGAGGTGGTGGTGCCGCGACAGGAGACCTGGGTCGCCGAGGCCGGCGGTGGCAGCGGCGTCGTGGGGGTCATGGTGCTCGACGACGACATGCTGGAGCAGTTGTACCTCGACCCGGACTGGCGTGGACGCGGCCTCGGCGACCGTTTCGTCGCCCTCGCCAAGGAGCGCGGTCCGCGGGGCCTTTCCCTGTGGACCTTCCAGGTCAACCGGCCCGCCCACCGCTTCTACGAGCGCCACGGCTTCGTGGCCGTCGAGTTCACCGACGGCAGCGGGAACGAGGAGCGGGAGCCGGACGTGCGGTACGTGTGGCGGCCGTGAGACCGGGCCGGGCCGCCTAGTGCCGCGGCAGGCAACGTTTGCCCGTAAAGGAGCGGTGTCCGGTGCGTGCTCTGGGGGTTCCCCTGCTCGAAGAGCTTGGGGGAGTGCCGGCCGGAAGTCCTCGTACTGGACGTACTTGGGCTTCCGGCCGGTGCGGCGAGAGGGCGTGCCGGGCGTCGCGACGGGGCAAACGTTGCCTGTCGGGGCACTAGAAACTAGGTCCTGGCGTACTTGTCCGTCGCGGCCACCAGGGCCTCCACCACGCCCGGTGCTCCCGAGTCGTGGCCGGCCTCGTTCACGACGGT
Organism: Streptomyces sp. NPDC001231; assembly: GCF_042896885.1. NCBI lineage: Bacteria > Bacillati > Actinomycetota > Actinomycetes > Kitasatosporales > Streptomycetaceae > Streptomyces > Streptomyces sp. NPDC001231. The sequence continues at coordinate 153,089 of NZ_JBIAXS010000002.1, read as the reverse complement.
CAACTCGCTGTCCGGCCAGGCCCGGTGGAGGCGCCAGGCGGTGCCGAGGAGGTTGCCGAAGTCGAGGCTGCCCTGGACGAGGGTCCCGGGGACGCCCTTGAGCCGATGGGCGTCGCCCAGCACCACGCCCTCGTCATTGCCCTCGCCGAGGAAGTGGTCGTTGCCGAAGTAGTGCGTGACCGTACGGGCGAAGCCCCTGCGGAACGCGGGGTCCTCGTAGCGCTCGACGGAGCGGGGCGGAGCGGGGACGATCGCCGTCTCCCAGTCGGTCCAGGCGCGCGCGGCCCGCTCGCGCACCGCCGGATCGGGCGACTCGATCAGCCGGTTGAAGGCGGCCGCGAGGTTTCCGGCGCGGTCCGGCTCGGGCAGCTCGGTGAGGAACCGCTCGAAGGCCTCGGGGAAGACCCTCCCCAGGCCGTGGGTCAGCAGGGTCACCTCGGGGTTGGAGCCGGTCGCGATCCCCGTCAGCACCAGCTCGGAGACCACGCCGGGACGCGTCTGCGCGTAACGCAGCGCCAGCACCGATCCCCACGAAGCGCCCCACACCAGCCACCGCTCGACGCCCAGGTGGCGCCGGAGCAGCTCCAGGTCGGCCATCAGGTGCTCGGTCGTGTTGACGCTCATGTCGGTGCCGTACACGCTCGCGTGCGGTGTGGAACGGCCGCAGCCACGCTGGTCGAGCAGCACGATCCGGTACGCGGCCGGGTCGCAGTAGCGCCGGTGGCCCGGCGTGCACCCGGAGCCCGGCCCGCCGTGCAGCATCACCGCCGGCTTGCCACGGGGGTTGCCGCAGACCTCCCAGTAGACGCGGTTGCCGTCGCCGACGTCGAGCATGCCCTGGTCGTACGGTTCGATCTCCGGATACAGGCCCATCGGGGCACCGTAACGGGCGTACGGCGGCCGCGTCGTCTCATTTCCCCAGGTGACAGGGGGCTACCGCACCGGAAGCCCTGCCACTTGGGCCGCCGTCCGCAGGACGTCCCGGAGCATGCCGGGGGTGAGTCTTCCGGTGAAGGTGTTGCGCTGGCTGACGTGGAAGCAGCCGAAGAGGTCGAGGCCGTCGAGGGACACCCGGGTGCCATGGGCGAAGGGCGGGCGGGGGCGGGGTACGGGCCAGCCGGCTTCGGTGAAGGCCGGGAGGGCCGCCTGCCAGCCGAAGGCGCCCAGGACGACCGCGGCGCGGAGGGTGGGGCGCAGCAGGGTCAGTTCCTGCACCAGCCAGGGGCGGCAGGTGTCGCGTTCGCCGGGGGTGGGTTTGTTGGCGGGGGGCGCGCAGTGCACGGGAGAGGTGACGCGTACCCCGTACAGCTCCAGGCCGTCGTCTGCGGAGGTGGAGGTGGGCTGGGAGGCCAGGCCCAGCTCGTACAACGCCTCGTACAGCACGTCGCCGGAGCGGTCGCCGGTGAACATGCGGCCGGTGCGGTTGCCGCCGTGCGCCGCCGGGGCCAGTCCGACGATCAGCAGGCGGGCGTCCGCCGGTCCGTAGCCCGGCACCGGACGGCCCCAGTACGTCCAGTCGGCGAACGCGGCCCGCTTGGTGCGGGCCACTTCCTCCCGCCAGGCGACCAGCCGCGGGCAGGCCCGGCAGCCGGCGATCCGCTCGTCGAGGGCGGCGAGGCTGCTGCTGTCCATGGCTCCACGGTAATTACCTCCGGGCCGGAGCGGTCGGACCGCTAAGGTCGGATGCATGGCTTCGCAGGACGACCGAGACGTGGATCCGAAGACCGCCGCCGCCGTCGCCGCCGCCGAGGCGGCCGGGCCGGCGAGCGGGGAGAACGTGCGGATCGACAGCTGGATCTGGGCCGTCCGGCTGGTCAAGACCCGCTCCGTAGGCGCCACCGCGTGCCGGGGCGGGCATGTCCGGGTGAACGGGGAGCGGGTGAAGCCCGCCCACTCGGTGCGCGTCGGCGACGAGGTGCGGCTGCGGCACGAGGGCCGCGAGCGGATCGTCGTCGTCAAGCGGCTGATCCGCAAGCGCGTGGGCGCTCCCATCGCCGTCCAGTGCTACGTCGACAACTCCCCGCCGCCCCCGCCCCGCGAGGCCGTCGCCCCGATCGGCATCCGCGACCGCGGCACCGGCCGCCCGACCAAGCGTGACCGCCGCGAGCTGGAACGCCTGCGGGACCCGGGGGGTCCGGGTGGTTCCGGAGCCAGCCCGGGGAGCCGTCCCAAGGGGCGGTGACGCCGTTCCGCGCGCGCCGCAGTCCGGGCGCGCCGCGGTCCGGACGGTCGTGCCCGTCACGCCTGCCGCCGCACCAGCCGCAGCAGCCGCGCGTTGTGGTCCCGACGGGCCCAGGCGATGACCGCCAGCGGAACGATCAGGACGATCGGGGTCGCCGCGTTCTGCCCGTCGAAGGCGGTCAGCTGCACGATGAACGCCCCCACCATCAGCGCGCTCAGCGCCACCGCCGAAACCGACTGGAGCACCGGAACCAGCAGCGCCACGCCCCCGGCCAGCTCCAGCACCCCGATGCTGTACATCCCCGCGCTGCCCCAGCCCATCTCGTCGAAGATCTCGACCGCCGTCGGGTGCGCGATGAGCTTGGGCAGCGCGCTGGCGAACACGAAGAACAGCCCGAGCAGCACCTGCACGGCCCGCAGCGTGACACGGGCTGCGCGGCGGCCGGAGACGGGCGTCTCGGCGGCGACGGACGCCGGGACTGACGTGGTGGGTGCGATGGGCGCGGTGCGCTCGGACATGTGGGTCTCCCTGTGTGCGGCGATGAGCAACGGCTGTCGTGCTTTCGCAGGGATAGACCGGCCCGCGCCCCGGAACTCATCGCTGTCCGGGCTCCGTCAAGGACACTCCTTCCGCACCTCCGGCACCGCCCGCACCCACGTCCCGTCCTCGGTCAGATACCTGTCCACCCTCAGGCCCGCCTCCGCCAGCGCCTCCTCGAACTCCTCCTCGGTCAGCGGCCGGGACCTGAAGGTCTGGGTCCAGGTCGCGTCCGGGAACACGTACTCCGCGCGCACCGTGTTCACCCCGTCCCCGACCGGCTCGGCCGACAGGATCCGCACCGTGAAACCCGCCGGGTCCATCCGCTCACGCGGCACATTGATGTGGTAATCGCCGCCCTCCCTCTGGATCAGTACGCAGCCGTCCTCCGCGACATGCCGTGCGCAGGTGCGCAGCAGCCCTCGCCGTACCTCGGGGTCGCCCGTGTGCACCAGGAACGACGCGAGCACCACGGCGTCGAAGGTCTCCCCCACGTCCAGACGCTCGATGGGGCTGCATATGGTCCGTGCCCCGCGCACCCGCTCCAGCATGTCCGGTGACTCGTCCACCGCCGTGACGGTGAAACCGCGCTCCAGCAGCGGACGGGTCACGCGGCCCACACCGCAGCCCAGCTCCAGGATGTGCGCGCCCGCGGGCACGGCCGCGGCGATGACGTCCGGCTCGCTCCCCACGGGCAGCCGCGCGTACAACTCCACCGCGCAGCCGTCCGGCGTGATCGCTCCCGGTCCCGTCCCCTGATGGCCCTCGCGCATTCTCAGCTCCATACCCGGACAACGGCCCGCCTCCGTACGGCCGTTCCCCTCCCAGCCTGGTTCACCCGTCCGAGTGAGGCCGGCACGGCTTTGGAGTGCGGACCGGGCGAGAGTTACGTTGCAAGGAGGAGTGGAGATCGGCGATGCGTACAGGCAGTGAACCCGCCACCGCGCGCAGTGCCCTGCGGGCGCGGTTCTGGCTGAGTGTGTGGGGGCTGGTCTGGGCGGGCTTCGGCACGGTGATCTTCGTGCTGGTCGGACGGCCCGGTTGGGCGGCGGCCTGCGGGGTGCTGTGGCTGGTGATGGCCGTCGACCTCACGGTGGTCGTCCGGCACCTGCGACAGGGTCGGCACTACCAGCCGGGGCGGGACGTACCGCCGTACTGGCCGCCGGACGACCGACAGCGGTAGCCGCCGGCCGCCGGCCACGCGAAGGATGGCCGGCCGCGGGCGGCCGTCAGGTGTCGAACCGCGCCCGTTGCAGGTACTCCGGGTTCGGGTCGAGCGCGGCGGCCAGCCGGAAGTGGCGTCTGGCCTCGTCGGGGCGGCCCTGTCGCTCGTAGGTGCGGGCGAGCGCGAAGTGCGCGTACGCGTTGTCCGGTTCACGCTCCAGCACGATGGTGAACTCCAGCTCCGCGGGCCGGAGCTGGGCGGCAGCGAAGAAGGCGCGGGCACGCAGCAGCCGGGCCGAGGTGTTCTCTGGATGGGCGGCTATGACCCGGTCGAGCAGCTTGACCGCGCCCCGCGGGTCCCGCGCGGCGAGCAGCTTCTCGGCGGCGCGGTAGTCGATGACGTGGGTCTCCGGAGTACGTTCGGGCACGACTGCTTCCTTCCCTCGCCGAGCTGGTTCAACGCCCCGGCCGGGCAGCCCTATTCCTGGGATCCCTGTTCCCGGTACGCCCGACGGGGTGTGTGCGCCCTGCGGACCAGCTCCGCCCAGACCTCCCGCACCCGCCGCTCGAGCCGCTCCAACGGTACGTCGTTGTCGATGACGATGTCCGCGATCTCCAGGCGCTTCTCACGGGCCGCCTGCGCGGCCATGCGCGCGCGTGCGTCCTCCTCGGCCATCCCGCGCAGCCGCAGGAGCCGGTCGAGCTGGGTCGCCGGGCTCACGTCCACGACGATCACAAGGTCGTAGAGCGGGGCCAGGCCGTTCTCCGTGAGGAGCGGGACGTCGTGAACCACGACGGCGTCCTCGGCGGCGGCCTCCTCCAGTTCGCGGGAGCGGGCGCGCACCAGGGGGTGCACGATCGAGTTCAGGACGGCCAGCTTCCCGGAGTCGGCGAAGACGACGGAACCCAGCCTGGGCCGGTCCAGGCTCCCGTCCTCGGTCAGCACGTCCGGGCCGAAGGCATCGACGACCGCCGCGAGGCCGGGCGTGCCCGGATCGACGACCTCGCGCGCGATGCGGTCGGCGTCGATCAGCACCGCCCCGCACTCCACGAGCAGCCGCGACACCTCGCTCTTACCGGCACCGATGCCCCCGGTGAGGCCCACTCTCAGCATGGGCGGCAGCTTAGGCCCTGTCCCCGGCGGCCCGCCCGCCGGGCGGGCGCCACCTCTTGCCCTCCCCCGCCGGCTCACGCACCCCGCGTCAGTTCTCGCCCTCCCGCTCCGCCAGGAAGCGTTCGAACTCGCGGCCGATCTCGTCCGCCGACGGGATCTCGACGGGCTCGGCGAGCATGTTGCCCCGGGTCTCCGCGCCCGCGGCGGCGTCGTACTGGTGCTCGAGGCCCTGGACGAGGGAGGTGAGCTCCTCGTCGCCCTCGCGGATCTGCCGGTCGATCTCGGTCTGGGTGCGGTGGGCCTCGTTGCGCAGGGCGTGGGCGACGTTCGGCAGGACCAGCCCGGTGGCCGAGGTGATGGCCTCCAGGGCCGTCAGCGCCGCGTCCGGGTACGGGGAGCGCGCGATGTAGTGCGGCACGTGCGCGGCCACGCCCAGCACGTCGTGCCCGGCCTGCATCAGGCGGTACTCCAGCAGCGCCTCCGCGCTGCCCGGCACCTGCGCCTCCTCGAACGGGCTGCGGTGGCCCGGTACCAGGTCACTGCGGTTGCCGTGCGGGGTCAGGCCCACCGGGCGGGTGTGCGGGACGCCCATGGGGATGCCGTGGAAGTTCACCGACAGGCGTACGCCGAGACGCTCGACGATCTGCCGTACGGCCGCCGCGAAACGCTCCCACTCCACGTCGGGCTCGGGCCCGGACAGCAGCAGGAACGGCGCGCCGGTGGCGTCCTGGACGAGACGCACCTCGATGCCCGGCACCTCGTACTCGGTCCAGCGGTCCCGCTGGAACGTCAGCAGCGGGCGGCGGGCCCGGTAGTCCACGAGCCGGTCGTGGTCGAAGCGCGCCACGACCTGGTGGGGCTGCGAGTCCAGCAGCCGATCGACGATCTGGTCGCCGGTCTCCCCCGCGTCGATGTATCCGTCGAAGTGGTAGAGCAGGACAAGACCGGCCGACTCCTGGGCGAGCGCCATGTCGACGACGGCCAGACCCTTCGGCTCCCATGCGTACAAACCCTGCGGATCAAGCACTGTGTGACCGCCCCTCCTCGTATTCGTAGGTTCACAACGAGCTGTGGGACGTTCGCATTCCCCGTCGGCCGCAAGTGGCCGCGAGGTACTCCGAACAGCCCGAAGGGCCGCACCCGGAACGGGTGCGGCCCTTCAAGTCATCGGCTGAGCCTCAGCGGCTGGGCCCCTGTGCGGGAGCTCAGCTCTGGCCGCCGGCCAGCTTCTCGCGAAGCGCGGCCAGCGCCTCGTCCGACGCCAGGGCGCCGGAGCTGTCGCCGCCCTCGGAGGAGTACGAACCGCCGGACGCGGCCGGAGCGGCGGCCTCGCCACCCTCGGCAGCGGCAGCGGCGTCCGCCTCGCGGGACTTGATGACCTGCTGCTGGTGCTGCTCGAAGCGGGACTGCGCCTCGGCGTACTGGCGCTCCCACTCCTCGCGCTGCTTCTCGTAGCCCTCGAGCCAGTCGTTGGTCTCGGGGTCGAAGCCCTCGGGGTAGATGTAGTTGCCCTGGTCGTCGTAGGACGCGGCCATGCCGTACAGGGTCGGGTCGAACTCGACCGCGGACGGGTCGGCACCGAAGGACTCGTTGGCCTGCTTCAGCGAGAGGCTGATGCGGCGACGCTCGAGGTCGATGTCGATGACCTTGACGAAGATCTCGTCGTTGACCTGGACGACCTGCTCCGGGATCTCCACGTGGCGCTCGGCCAGCTCGGAGATGTGGACCAGACCCTCGATGCCCTCGTCCACGCGGACGAACGCACCGAACGGAACCAGCTTCGTGACCTTGCCGGGCACGACCTGGCCGATCTGGTGGGTGCGGGCGAACTGCTGCCACGGGTCTTCCTGGGTCGCCTTCAGCGACAGGGAGACGCGCTCGCGGTCCATGTCGACGTCGAGGACCTCGACGGTGACCTCCTGGCCGACCTCGACGACCTCGGACGGGTGGTCGATGTGCTTCCAGGACAGCTCGGAGACGTGGACCAGACCGTCGACGCCACCCAGGTCCACGAAGGCACCGAAGTTGACGATCGAGGAGACCACACCGGAGCGGACCTGACCCTTCTGGAGGGTCGTGAGGAACGTCTGGCGGACCTCGGACTGGGTCTGCTCCAGCCAGGCACGGCGGGACAGGACCACGTTGTTGCGGTTCTTGTCCAGCTCGATGATCTTGGCCTCGAGCTCCTTGCCGACGTACGGCTGGAGGTCGCGGACACGGCGCATCTCGACGAGGGAGGCCGGGAGGAAGCCACGGAGGCCGATGTCGAGGATGAGACCACCCTTGACGACCTCGATGACGGTACCGGTGACGATGCCGTCCTCTTCCTTGATCTTCTCGATGGTGCCCCAGGCACGCTCGTACTGGGCGCGCTTCTTCGAGAGGATCAGGCGGCCTTCCTTGTCCTCCTTCTGGAGGACCAGGGCCTCGATCTCGTCGCCGACGGCCACGACCTCGTTCGGGTCGACGTCGTGCTTGATCGAGAGCTCGCGGCTCGGGATGACACCTTCGGTCTTGTAACCGATGTCGAGCAGGACCTCGTCCCGGTCGACCTTCACGATGACGCCGTCGACGATGTCGCCGTCGTTGAAGTACTTGATCGTCTCGTCGATCGCGGCGAGGAAAGCTTCCTCGTTACCGATGTCGTTGACCGCTACCTGCGGGGTGGTGGCGGTGGTCTCGGTGCTGCTCGTCATGTGGGAAAGGGCTCCGGTACGGACATTGAAGTCGTAGGCACTGCTTACGCCGGGAGCCCGTTTCGCTCTGTAGAAGCCGGACAGCCAAGGAAGCGCCACATGAAACCGCTGGTGGCGCCTCGACAACCGAGGGGACATACAACAGATGCGAGCGCAGCCTGCTCCGTCTGAGGCGCGCAGGCCCGCAGCGCAACTTGTAGCATACGGGGGCAGCCGGACAGGGTCAATGCGCGAAGCCGCACAGCCGGGGCAGATCACCCCATATCCGGCAGAAAACCCGTCTCCCGAGGCCACGCAGACCCGAGTCGGTCCCTCTGTTGACAGTGCCGGGACCGGTCGGACGGGAGAGCCCGCAGATTAGTACGAGGGAGCCGATCATCCAAGAGTCAGCACCGTCCGAACAGTTCGAACCGGCCGAACCGGAGGCCACCCGGCGCGAGGCCGGTGCCGCGGAGAGCTCCCGGGCCAACCGGGGCTGGTGGGACCGCAACGCGGACGAGTACCAGATCGAGCACGGCACGTTCCTCGGCGACGACCGTTTCGTGTGGGGCCCGGAGGGCCTGGACGAGGTGGAGGCGGGGCTGCTCGGCGACCCCGAGGACCTCAAGGACAAGGACGTCCTGGAGATCGGGGCCGGCGCGGCGCAGTGCTCGCGCTGGCTGGCCGGGCAGGGCGCGCGCCCGGTCGCCCTGGACCTGTCGCACCGCCAGCTCCAGCACGCGCTGCGCATCGGCGGAGCGTTGCCGCTGGTGTGCGCGGACGCGGGCGCGCTGCCGTTCGCGGACAGCTCCTTCGATCTGGCGTGCTCGGCGTACGGGGCGCTGCCGTTCGTCGCCGACCCGCGCGCGGTGCTGCGGGAGGTGCGCCGGGTGCTGCGGCCGGGCGGGCGGCTCGTGTTCTCGGTGACGCATCCGATCCGCTGGGCGTTCCCGGACGAGCCCGGCCCGGAGGGGCTGTCGGTGTCCGGCTCCTACTTCGACCGCACGCCGTACGTCGAGCAGGACGAGGACGGCCGCGCGGTTTACGTCGAGCACCACCGGACCATCGGGGACCGGGTGCGCGATGTGGTGGCGTCGGGCTTCCGGCTGGTGGACCTGGTCGAGCCGGAGTGGCCGGCCTGGAACACCTCCGAGTGGGGCGGCTGGTCGCCGCTGCGCGGGAACCTGATCCCGGGAACGGCGATCTTCGTCTGCGTACGGGACTGAACGCGGGAGTGAGTGCGGGACCGAGTGACCGGGTGCGGGAGTACGGGACTGAGCGCGTGATCCGCCACGACGAGCTGGGCGCGCTGCCGGTGCGCGGCGCGCTGCCGTCCCTTCACGAGGCCCTGAACGGTCACGGGACCGCGGTCCTGGTGGCGCCGCCCGGCACGGGCAAGACCACGCTGGTGCCTCTGGCGCTGGCCGGGCTGCTGGGTGAGGGGCCCGCGCGGCGGGTGGTCGTGGCCGAGCCGCGGCGGATCGCGGCGCGTGCGGCGGCCCGGCGGATGGCGTGGCTGCTGGGCGAGAAGGTCGGCGAGAGCGTCGGCTACACCGTGCGCGGGGAACGTGTCGTCGGGCGCCACGCGCGCGTGGAGGTCGTCACGACCGGTGTGCTGCTCCAGCGGCTCCAGCGGGACCAGGAGCTGGCGGGCGTCGACGTGGTGGTGCTCGACGAGTGCCACGAGCGGCATCTGGACGCGGACACGGTGGCGGCGTTCCTGTGGGACGTGCGCGAGGCACTGCGGCCGGAGCTGCGTCTTGTGGCCGCCTCGGCCACCACGGACGCGCGCGTGTGGGCGCGGCTGCTGGGCGGGGCGCCGGTGGTCGAGGCGCACGGCGTGTCGCATCCGGTCGAGGTGGTGTGGGCGCCTCCGGCCCGGCCGGTACGGCCGTCGCACGGGATGCGGGTGGACCCCGCGCTGCTGACGCATGTGGCGTCGGTGGTGCGGCGGGCGCTGGCCGAGCGTGCGGGGGACGTGCTGTGCTTTCTGCCGGGCGTGGGCGAGATCGGGCGTGTCGCGGGTCTGCTGGGGGATCTCGGGGACGTGGACGTGCTCCAGGTGCACGGGCGGGCGCCGGCGGACGTGCAGGACGCGGTGCTGGTGCCGGGGCGGCGGCGCCGCGTGGTGCTCGCGACCTCGGTCGCCGAGTCGTCGCTGACGGTGCCCGGGGTGCGCGTGGTCGTCGACTCCGGGCTCGCGCGGGAGCCCCGCGTGGACCACGCGCGCGGGCTGAGCGCGCTGACGACGGTACGGGCCTCGCGGGCCTCCGGGCGGCAGCGGGCGGGACGTGCCGGACGCGAGGCGCCGGGCGCGGTGTACCGGTGCTGGGCGGAGGCCGAGGAGGCACGTCTGCCCGCCTTTCCCGCGCCGGAGATCAAGGTGGCCGATCTGACGGCGTTCGCCCTTCAGGCGGCCTGCTGGGGCGATCCGGACGCCTCCGGCCTCGCGTTGCCGGACCCGCCGCCGGTCGGGGCGATGGCGGCGGCCCGGGAGGTGCTGACGGCCGTGGGCGCGGTGGACTCCGCCGGACGGGCCACGGACCGGGGGCGGTCGCTGGCGCGGCTGGGGGTGCATCCACGGCTGGGGCGGGCCCTGCTGGACGCGTCCGCCGTCGCCGGGGCCGAGCGGGCCGCGGAGGTCGTCGCACTGCTGAGCGAGGAGCTGCCGCGGGAGTACGGGGACGATCTCGCCGCGGCTCTGCGGGCCGCCCGGCGCGGCGGTGACGCGTACGCGGCACGGTGGCGAGCGGAGGTCCGGCGACTGCGTGCCGCCGTGGCGGAGGTCTCCGGCAGGTCCACCGGAACGGCCCGCACACGGACGAACCGCCAGGTCGAGGCGGTGGGCCCGGAGGGGATGGACGCGGAAGCGCTGCCCGGCGCCGGGCGCGGGGGCCGAGCGGGGGCCGCAGGGGATACGGACCTCGCCGAGCTCCGACCCGCACACTCACGGTCCGACCGCGAAGCGTGGGCGGGGGGCCTGGAGGGGAAGGACGCGGAAGCGCCGGCCGGTGGCGGGGACAGGAGCGGGGGACGAGCGGCGGACGCCGGGGATACAGGCCTCACCGGGCTCCGACCCGGGCACTCACGGACCGACCGCGAAGCGAAGGCAATGGCCCCGGAGGAGAAGAAAGCGGAAGCACTGCCCGGCGCCAGGCGCGGGGGCCGAGCAGGGACCGCCGGGGAAACAGGCCTCGCCGAGCCCCCACCCGCACACTCACGGACCGACCGCGAAGCGCAGGCGGTGGGCCCGGAAGGGAAGAACGCGGACGCGTCGGCCGGTAGCGGGAGCGGGGACGTGGGGCTCGTTGGGCTTGTTGCCGCTCTTGCCTTTCCGGAGCGGGTGGCCCGGCTCGACGGCGGCTCGTATCTCATGATCTCCGGGACCCGGGCGGAGCTCACGGACGGGTCCCCGCTGTGGGGCACGCCCTGGATCGCCGTCGCGGTGGCCGATCGGCCGGTGGGCAGGCGGCACGCGCGCGTGCAGCTCGCAGCGGTCGTCGACGAGGACGTCGCCCGGCTCGCCGCCGGGGCACTCCACGCGGAACAGGACGAGGTGCGCTGGGGCGACGGGGACGTCGTCGCGCGGCGGGTCGAGCGGCTGGGGGCCGTGGAGCTGGCGGTGCGGCCCCTGGCGGACGCCGAGCCCGGTCTCGTACGGGCGGCGCTGCTCGACGGGTTGCGGCAGGAAGGATTCGGGCCGCTGCGCTGGTCGGCGGAGGCGGAGGTGCTGCGGCAGCGGCTCGCCTTCCTGCGCCGGCACCTCGGTGAGCCCTGGCCCGACGTGTCCGACGACGCGCTGCACGCGCGCGTGGACGAGTGGCTGGAACCGGAACTCGGGCGGGCCCGGCGGCGCGCGGACCTGGCGCGGATCGACGCCGGGCAGGCGCTGACCCGGCTGCTGCCCTGGGCCTCCGGTGACGCCGTCCGGCTGGACGAGCTGGCCCCGGAACGGCTCACGGTGCCCAGCGGGTCCCGGATCCGGGTCGACTACGTGGATCCCGAACGGCCCGTGCTCGCCGTGAAGCTCCAGGAGATGTTCGGCCTGGACGACTCGCCCACGGTCGCCGGGGTCCCGGTCCTGGTGCACCTCCTCTCCCCGGCCGGGCGTCCGGCCGCCGTCACCGCCGACCTCGCCTCCTTCTGGCGGACCGGCTACCGGGACGTACGGGCGGAGCTGCGCGGGCGGTATCCGAAGCACCCCTGGCCCGAGGACCCTGCGTCCGCGGAGCCGACCCGGCACACCAACACCCGGCTCAGGCGCTGACCGGTACGGGATTCCGTTCGGCTTCCGTCCTCCGGACGGGGTCGAGCGGGGACGGCCGCCGGACATCACGAGGGCGCCCCGCCGCTGTGGCGGGGCGCCCTCATGGTGTCCGTGCCGGTGCTACGAGGATGCCGACGGGCTGGGGGACGGCTCGGCCGAGGTGTCGGCCGCCGCCACCTTCAGCTCCACGGTCAGCGTCGCGCCACCGGCCGTGGTGATGCGCAGCAGGAACGTGCCGGTGGTGTCGTCCGCGTACAGCTTCGGCAGCTTCAGCAGGCCGTTGGCGTCCGTCTGAAGGTCCTTCAGGGTGCGTACCGGCTTGCCGTCGGCGTCCTTGAAGTAGGGGCCCTTGTCGTTCTGGGCGGGGTCGTCGGCCGACTTGATGAGGGTTGCGGTGGCCGCGACCCGGTCCGCGACGGCGCCCTTGTAGGTGGCCTTGACCTCGACCTGGTCGGCGAACTCGCCGCCCGGGGTGCAGACCGGCGCGGTGCCGGTGGTGCGGGTGAGGGCGTCGGCGGCGCGCTCGGTGACCGTGGCCGTGTAGTCGACGCCGGGGAGCATACGGCCGACGACCGCCGCCTGGACGGTGAAGTCGCCCGTCTTCTCGCCGGCCCGGAGCGCGGGTGCGACGGCCACGCCGGAGGCGTCGGTGGCGACGGTGGCGACCTTCTCGCCGCCGGTGAAGGCGGCGTCGGTGTCGCCGGTGATCGTGAACCGGATCCGCACCTTGCCGACGGCCTTGTCCTCCCTGGTCACGGCACGGGTGCTGATCTTCTCCGCGAACGCGTCGCCGGCCATGGCGGTGAGCTTGCCCGTGCCCGCGTCCTGGAGGTGGTGCACGGTGTCGGTCGCGGTGGGCGGGGCGGTGGGCGTGCCCGGGGTGGACGGCGGAGTCGGCTCAGACGGCGGGGACGGCGGGGACGGTTTCGGGCTCGCGGAGCCGCCGTCCTGCTTGCCGGGCGTGGCGGGCTTGCCGGAGCTGCCGGAGCCGCCGGGCCTGTCGCTCGCCCGCGGGGCGGGCGGCTGCGGGGTCGGACCGGGGTCCGCGCCGGGCGTGTGGTCGCTGCGGTGGGACGGCAGGGGGCCGGTCCCGTCCGGGACGGAGTGGCTGCCCTTGCGGTAGAACTCCAGCCAGGTCAGGACGGTGTTCAGATAGTCCGTCGAGTTGTTGTAGCTGAGGATCGCGCTCCGGAGGTCGGCGTCGGTGGACAGGTCCCAGCCGTTGCGGCACAGGTAGTGGCCGGCGGCGAGGGCGGCGTCGTAGATGTTGTTGGGGTCCTTCTTGCCGTCGCCGTTGCCGTCGCGGCCCGCCCAGTCCCAGGTGGAGGGGATGAACTGCATGGGCCCGACCGCGCGGTCGTACCTGCTGTCCCCGTCGTACAGGCCGTGGTCGGTGTCGCTGATGTGGGCGAAGCCGTTGCCGTCGAGGACCGGGCCGAGGATCGGGGACACCGTGGTGCCGTCGGCGCCGACGTTGCCGCCGCGGGCGTGTCCGGACTCGACCTTGCCTATGGCGGCGAGCAGTTGCCAGGGCAGGTTGCAGCCCGGCTTGGACGCGCGCAGTTCGGCCTCGGCCTTCTTGTAGGCGTCGAGCACGGTGGCGGGTATGCCGGCCTCGGCCGGGCCCTTGGAGATCGGGGTGCCGACGACGGGCGCCGGGCTGGGGCTGTTGAGGGGCGGCAGGTCCGTGTAGTACGGCGAGTCGCCGGTCGCGCTGCCGTCGGTGTTCCCGTCGGGCTGGGGCGTCGCCTCGGCGGCGGACTGTCTGCCGTGGTCGTCGACGGTGACGCCGGGAGCCTGCGAGGCGGCCAGAGCCGCGACCGCCGCTGCGGCCACGGCCGTGGTTGCCGCTCCCTTGCGCAGCCTGCTGCCGAAATGCGCCGCCATAGAGTGAGCCCCTCCTGTGGACGCCCGGGCGTCCGTCTCTGTCTGTCCGTTCGCCCTGTTGTGACGATCGACCCGTGTGACTGGTTGCCCTCGCGGAGCCGCACGGTCGACGAATCCAGGTGACCCTACGACAACTTCCTTCGCATAGGGACCCGTTCGCGTCCGATTTTCACCGGTTGGCCACGACTGGTTAACGGGTGCGTCCCCCGCGTGACGCGCATACTGGACGGCGATGATCACACGGGCCCGCCGGCCCGGTCGACGCGTGCCAGGAGGAGCCCCCGTTGCCGTTCACTCTGAGCCATGCGGCGGCCGTACTGCCCGCGGTGCGCGGCGACGGAACGGGGCGGGGCCGGCTGGTCCCGTCGGTGCTCGTGGCGGGCTCCTTCGCGCCCGATCTGACCTATTACACGGCGGGAGTTGTGCCCGGGGCGATGGAGTTCGGCGCGGTCACGCACTCCTTCGCCGGGGTCTTCACCCTCGATGTGCTCGTCGCCTGGCTGCTGGTCATCGTGTGGCTGCTGCTGCGCGAGCCGCTCGTCGCGCTGCTGCCGCGCGCCCGGCAGGGGCGGGCGGCGGCGCTGACGCGGTGCGGTATGCCCTGGGCGCGACCGCGCCCGGCGTCGGTGCCGTGGTGGTACGCCTCCGCCGCGCTGGGCGCGCTGACGCACGTGGTGTGGGACGCGTTCACCCACCACGACCGGTGGGGGATGCGGCTGTTCCCTGTGCTGGGCCGACAGTTGGCCGGGACACCCGTCTACTGGTACTTGCAGTACGGCAGCTCGGCGGTGGCGGCCGTCGTGATCGCCGGGTTCCTGGTGTACGCGCTGAGGCGGGCCCCTGCGGGCGAGCCGGTGGGGGTCCCCGAGTTGTCGGTACGGGACCGGCGGCGGGCCTTCGCCGTGATCGCGGTCTGCGCGGTCGCCGGTGCCGTGCAGCGGACCTGGCACTGGTGGACGGGCCGGGGGTCGACGGCCGCTCTCTGGGAACTGATTCCGACCCTGTGCTTCGGCGCGGGCGCGGGCCTGGCCGTGGGTCTGCCCCTGTACGCCCTGGACGTCAGGCTCCGGCGCGGTGTCCGGGCTCCGGGCGGCGGGGATGGTGCGACGGGGCCGGACGGATCGATCGGTTCCAGCCATGAGGGGAGCTGTGCCGGTGCTGCTGGTGCCGGTGCCTCTGGCGGTCGCGGCGGTGGGAGCCGTTCGGCGTCCGCAGGTTAGCCGGTCCCGTCATTTGGAGGCCGATCGGTCTCAGTGGCTCCGGCGGTCCTGACGGGAGCGGTGTGCGGGCGGGCCACCCGGCCGGTCGCCGGTGCTGGTGGCGACGAAGACGGTGACGATGCGTACGGGGCGAGGTCGGTGCAGCGGGGAGAGGAGCAGCGCGAGGTAGCCGCGCGCGGTGTCCGCCCACAAGCACCAGGGGGGTGTCTCCCCCAGGACGGGATCGCCGGGACCGCACCGGTCGCGGAGCCCTCTCGCGGCACGGCGCAGGGTCGCCGTCAGATCCGCGGGAACGCGGGCCGTACTGGCGTCGGCCGCGACGGGCCGGACCGACGGAGGTGGTCCTGCCGGAACCTCGTCCATGTCCGCCCGTACCACCGCCGGTCGGCGGTTGAGCATGCGTATACCCATGCCCGCATCCTGTCGGCCGCGGCGCACGGCTGCGCCTCCGCGGGGTCCACGTGAGTGACGATCCCTGCCCCGCGTGCGCCACAGGAGGGAAGACCCCGCCGTGACCGTGCCAAAGCCCGCTGAGCCGCCCCCAGGGACCGACGCGCGGTACGCATGGAACGCACGGAACCCACGGGGCTCCAGCCCCAGAACAGGACCTCCCCAGCCACACAGCACGCCCCCGCAGGCCGCCCCGGGCCGGCGGGCCTTCCGGGCCGGACGGTGCGCCGTGCGCCCCCGCGGGCCGCGCTGCGGGACCGCCGTGAAAGGCATGGCAGGCCGAGCCACCGTCACGGGGCACCGCGTCGCCCGGGCATCCCCGCCGCCAAACCGCGGACCGGCGCGGCTCCCAAGCCGGACGGTGCACCCCGCAGGCCGCGCTGCGGGGCCGCCCACGAAGGGCACGGCCGCCCCGAGCCGCAGTCGAGGGGGATTCCGGAGCACCCGGCCACGCCCCCGCCGCAGGTCAGTGCGCCGCCGATTCCCAGTCCGGGCCCACGCCGACCGAGACGTCCAGGGGGGCCCTGAGCTGTACCGCGCCGGCCATCTCGTGGCGGACGATCCGCTCCACGGTCTCGCGTTCGCCGGGGGCGATCTCCAGGACGATTTCGTCGTGGACCTGGAGGAGCATGCGGGAGGCGAGGCCCGCCTCGCGCAGGGCGCGGCCCACGTGCAGCATGGCGATCTTGACGATGTCGGCCGCCGTGCCCTGGATCGGCGCGTTGAGGGCCATGCGCTCGGCCATCTCGCGGCGCTGGCGGTTGTCGCTGTTGAGGTCGGGCAGATAGCGGCGGCGGCCGAAGAGGGTCTCGGTGTAGCCGGTCGCCCGCGCCTCGTCGACCACGCGGCGCAGATAGTCCCGTACGCCGCCGAAACGCTCGAAGTAGGCGTCCATCAGGCCGCGCGCCTCGGCCGCCTCGATGTTCAGCTGCTGGGAGAGGCCGAAGGCCGACAGCCCGTAGGCCAGGCCGTAGGACATCGCCTTGATCTTGCGCCGCATCTCCGCGTCCACCGCCGAACGGTCGACGCCGAAGACCTGCGAGGCCGCCGTGGTGTGCAGGTCCTCGCCGGACGTGAACGCCTCGATCAGGCCCGCGTCCTCGGACAGGTGGGCCATCACGCGCAGCTCGATCTGGCTGTAGTCGGCCGTCATCAGCGACTCGAAGCCCTCGCCGACCACGAAGCCGCGCCGGATGGCCCGGCCCTCGTCGGTGCGGACGGGGATGTTCTGAAGGTTCGGGTCCGTCGACGACAGACGGCCGGTCGCGGCGACCGTCTGGTTGAACGTGGTGTGGATCCGGCCGTCGGCCGCGATCGTCTTGATCAGGCCCTCGACGGTGACGCGCAGCTTCGCCTGCTCGCGGTGGCGGAGCATGATGACCGGCAGTTCGTTGTCCGTCTGGGTGGCCAGCCATGCCAGGGCGTCGGCGTCGGTGGTGTAGCCCGTCTTCGTCTTCTTCGTCTTCGGCAGGGCCAGTTCACCGAAGAGGACTTCCTGGAGCTGCTTGGGCGAGCCGAGGTTGAACTCGTGCCCGGCCGCCGCGTGCGCCTCCTTCACGGCCTGCTGCACCGCGCCCGCGAACATCTGCTCCATCGCCTCGAGGTGGGAGCGGTCCGCCGCGATGCCGTGCCGCTCCATGCGGGCCAGCAGCGCGGACGTCGGCAGTTCCACGTCGCGCAGCAGGTCGGCCGCGCCGACCTCCGGAAGGCGTGCCTCGAAGGCCTCGCCGAGGTCGAGGACGGCCCGGGCCTGGATCATCAGGGCCTCGGCCTCGGCGCCCTCGTCCGCGCCGAAGGCGAGCTGACCGTCGGCCGCGGCGGCGGGGGCCAGCTCCCGGTGCAGGTACTCCAGGGACAGCGCGTCCAGGTCGAAGGAGCGGCGGCCCGGCTTGACCAGGTAGGCGGCGAGCGCGGTGTCCATGGCGGCGCCCTCGATGATCCAGCCGTGCTCGGCGAAGACCCGCATGGCGCCCTTGGCGCTGTGGAAGACCTTGGGCCGGTCCGCGTCGGCCAGCCAGGCCGCGAACGCGCTCTCGTCCGCCTCGTCCAGCTGCGACGGGTCGAACCACGCCGCCGCTCCCCCGGGCGCGGCGAGCGCGATCTCGGCGACCGAGCCCGCGCCCAGCGCCCAGGTGTCGACGGTGGCGACACCGAGCACCTGCGTGCCGTGCTCGGCGAGCCAGCCGGCCAGCTCGCCGGTGCCGAGCACGGTGCCGTCCAGCTGCACCCCGTCCGTCGTGATCGGGGTGGTCTCGGCCTCCTCGGCGCCCGGGTCCACGGCGAAGAGCCGCTCACGCAGGGAGGGGTTGCGGATCTCCAGGGTGTCCAGGACCATCGCGACGGCCTTGCGGTCGTACGGCGTGCGGGCGAGGTCGGTGACCGCCTTGGGCAGCTCCACGCTCCGCTCCAGCTCGGTGAGCCGGCGGTTGAGCTTGACGGACTCCAAGTGGTCGCGCAGGTTCTGGCCGGCCTTGCCCTTGACCTCCTCGACCCGCTCCACGAGCTGGGCGAACGAACCGAACTGGTTGATCCACTTCGCGGCCGTCTTCTCACCGACGCCGGGGATGCCCGGCAGGTTGTCCGACGGGTCGCCGCGCAGCGCCGCGAAGTCCGGGTACTGGGCCGGCGTCAGTCCGTACTTCTCGATCACCTTCTCCGGGGTGAACCGGGTCAGCTCGGAGACGCCCTTGGTGGGGTAGAGCACCGTCGTGTGCTCGGAGACCAGCTGGAAGGAGTCACGGTCGCCGGTGACGATCAGCACCTCGAAGCCCTCGGCCTCGGCCTGGGTGGCGAGGGTGGCGATCACGTCGTCCGCCTCGTACCCCTCGACGGCGAAGCGGGAGGCGTTCATCGCGTCGAGCAGCTCACCGATCAGCTCGACCTGACCCTTGAACTCGTCCGGGGTCTTGGAGCGGTTCGCCTTGTACTCGGTGAACTCCGCCGAGCGCCAGGTCTTGCGGGAGACGTCGAAGGCGACCGCGAAGTGCGTCGGCTCCTCGTCACGCAGGGTGTTGGCCAGCATCGACGCGAAGCCGTAGATGGCGTTCGTCGGCTGGCCCGTCGCGGTCGTGAAGTTCTCCGCGGGCAGCGCGAAGAACGCGCGGTAGGCCAGCGAGTGCCCGTCCATGAGCATCAGCCGCGGCCGGGCGCCGCCGGGGGTGGTGTCGGTCTTCTTCGATGCTGTCTCTGCCACGTCCCCGATCCTGCCACGTGCCACTGACAGCCGGGCCCGCCGCCCGCCTCCGCGACCCGCGGGACGGGCCGCCCCGGGTCCGGCCGGCCCGGCCTTCGCGCGGGGCCTTCGCGGTCGGCGTCCCCGGCCGTAAACCCTGTCAGGGGGCCGTGCGAGGATCGGAGACATTCTTCACACACCGCAGTCGAAGGAGAGCGTGCGATGGCAACGAAGCCGCCCATGGGTGATCCGGTTCAGGACGCGCCGCAGGTAGCCGAGCCGCAGCACGCGGCGGCCGGGCTGCCGGCCATCGGGCACACGCTGCGGATCGCCCAGCAGCAGATGGGGGTGAGGCGCACCGCGCTGACCCTGCTGCGGGTCAACCAGAAGGACGGCTTCGACTGCCCGGGCTGTGCCTGGCCGGAGCCGGAGCACCGGCACACGGCGGAGTTCTGCGAGAACGGCGCGAAGGCGGTCGCCGAGGAGGCCACCCTGCGCCGGGTCACCCCGGAGTTCTTCGCCGCGCACTCCGTTTCCGACCTGGCGGACCGGAGCGGGTACTGGCTGGGCCAGCAGGGGCGGCTCACCCACCCCATGTACCTGCCCGAGGGCGCCGATCACTACGAACCGGTCACCTGGGAGCGCGCCTTCGACATCGTCGCCGAGGAGATCGGCGCCCTCGGCTCCCCCGACGAGGCCCTCTTCTACACCTCCGGCCGCACCAGCAACGAGGCCGCCTTCCTCTACCAGCTCTTCGCGCGCGAGCTGGGCACCAACAACCTGCCCGACTGCTCCAACATGTGCCACGAGTCCTCCGGCTCGGCCCTGTCGGAGACGATCGGGGTCGGCAAGGGCAGTGTGCTCCTGGAGGACCTCTACAAGGCCGACCTGATCATCGTCGCCGGGCAGAACCCGGGGACGAACCACCCCCGCATGCTCTCCGCCCTGGAGAAGGCCAAGGCGGGCGGCGCGAAGATCATCAGCGTCAATCCGCTGCCCGAGGCCGGTCTGGAGCGGTTCAAGAACCCGCAGACCCCGCAGGGCATGCTCAAGGGCGCCGCGCTCACCGATCTGTTCCTCCAGATCCGCATCGGCGGCGACCAGGCCCTCTTCCGCCTCCTCAACAAGCTGATCCTCGACACCGAGGGCGCGGTGGACGAGCAGTTCGTCCGCGAACACACCCACGGCTACGAGGAGTTCGCGCAGGCCGCCCGCGCCGCCGACTGGGACGAGACGCTCACCGCGACCGGGCTCACGCGCGCGGAGATCGACCGCGCGCTGGAGATGGTCCTCGCCTCCGAGCGCACCATCGTGTGCTGGGCGATGGGCCTGACCCAGCACAAGCACTCGGTGCCGACCATCCGCGAGGTGGTCAACTTCCTGCTGCTGCGCGGCAACATCGGCCGCCCGGGCGCGGGCGTGTGCCCGGTGCGCGGCCACTCCAACGTGCAGGGCGACCGCACGATGGGCATCTTCGAGCGCCCCGACCCCGACTTCCTGGACGCCCTGGAGAAGGAGTTCGGCTTCGCGCCGCCGCGCGAGCACGGCTACGACGTCGTACGGGCCATCCGCGCCCTGCGCGACGGTGAGGCGAAGGTGTTCTTCGCCATGGGCGGCAACTTCGTCTCCGCGTCCCCCGACACCGACGTCACCGAGGCCGCCATGCGCCGGGCCCGGCTGACGGTGCACGTGTCGACCAAGCTCAACCGCTCCCACGTGGTCACGGGCGCGCGTGCGCTGATCCTGCCCACCCTCGGCCGTACCGAGCGGGACGTGCAGGACGGCGGCGAGCAGTTCGTCACCGTCGAGGACTCCATGGGCATGGTGCACGCCTCCCGGGGCCGGCTGCGGCCCGCGGGCGCGCAGCTGAAGTCGGAGCCGGCCATCGTGTGCGGGCTGGCCCGCCGGGTGCTGGGCGAGAAGACCGTGGTGCCGTGGGAGGAGTTCGAGAAGGACTACGCCGCGATCCGCGACCGGATCGCCCGGGTCGTTCCCGGCTTCGAGGACTTCAACGCGCGCGTGGCCCGCCCCGGCGGCTTCACGCTGCCGCACGCCCCGCGCGACGAGCGCCGCTTCCCGACGGCCACCGGCAAGGCCAACTTCACCGCCGCGCCGGTGGAGTACCCCGAACTGCCCGAGGGCCGGCTGCTGTTGCAGACGCTGCGCTCGCACGACCAGTACAACACCACGGTGTACGGCCTCGACGACCGCTACCGGGGGATCAAGAACGGCCGGCGGGTGGTGCTGGTCAACCCGGAGGACGCCCGGGCGCTCGGGGTGGCCGACGGGTCGTACGTGGACCTGGTCGGCGAGTGGAAGGACGGCGTGGAGCGGCGGGCGCCGGGCTTCCGGGTCGTGCACTATCCGACGGCCCGGGGCTGTGCCGCGTCGTACTACCCGGAGACCAACGTGCTGGTGCCGCTGGACGCCACCGCCGATACCAGCAACACCCCGGCCAGCAAGTCCGTCGTGGTGCGTCTGGAACAATCGGCGGCCGACTGAGCGTTCGCTCAGTGAATGCGGTGGCCGGTCGACGCCGAACCGGTCGACGCCGAGCCGATCAAGGACGAAACGGAGCCGGACCCCATGGGCGAGCAGCAGAACGTGAAGTTCCCGCAGGAAGTCCTCGACGAGTACGCCGCGCTCGGCGTCGACCTGCCCGCCCTCTTCTCCGCCGGACACCTCGGCACCCGCATGGGCGTGCAGATCCTGGAGGCGTCCGCCGAGCGTGTCGTCGGCACCATGCCGGTGGAGGGCAACACCCAGCCCTACGGGCTGCTGCACGGCGGCGCCTCCGCCGTCCTCGCCGAGACCCTCGGCTCGGTCGGCGCGATGCTGCACGGCGGCAGCTCCAAGATCGCGGTCGGTGTCGACCTGAACTGCACCCATCACCGCGGGGCGCGCTCCGGTCTGGTCACCGGTGTGGCCACACCCGTCCACCGGGGACGCTCGACGGCGACGTACGAGGTCGTGATCAGCGACGAGGAGGGCCGGCGGGTGTGCAGCGCCCGCCTGACCTGCCTGCTGCGCGACGCGAAGCCGGGCGACGGTCCCGCCGGCGCGGCCGGCTGAGCCGGCTGCGCCGCGAAGACGCCTGCGCGACCGTTGCCCCCGGACACCGGGCCGCCTAGCTTCTTGCCATGACAACGGGAGGAGCCCCCCGGCCGGGGGCGCGGTCGAGCCGGTCCCGCCGCCAACTGCCGCCCCTGCCGCACGCGTCGGCGGCCACCCCGCGCGGGTGGACGCCCGGCCAACTCACACCCACCGGACCTGCCCACGCCAAGCCGACACCCACCGGGCCTGCCCACGCCAAGCCCACACCCGCCGGACACGGCACCGCACCCCCGACACCACCCCGGATCCCGCCCGGACACGGCGCCCCGCCCCCGGCACCACCCCGGCTCGCCCCGCGCTGGTCGGGCCCCGAGAAGGAGCGCCAAGCCGCCTGTCCCGTCGGCGCGCTGACTCGCCGTCAACCAACAGGAGACCGCCCCTGCCGACACCAAGTCGGCGCGCCCGGCGGGAGGCCGTTGCCGTGAGCGGTGTCGGGCCGCTCGAACCGGGCGAGGGCACGCGCGCGTGGGGTACTCCCGACCCGGACGACCCACCCCGCACCGGCGGCCTCGCGCACACCCCTCTCGCGCGGCTGTACCGGCGGCACCGCCGCGCCGCCCTCACGGCCCTGACGCTCGCTCTTCTCCTCGCGGGCGGCGGCTACCTGTTCGCCACCCGCCAGGACGCGCCGCAGCCCCGGCCCCAGCCGTCGGCGCCGCCCTACCCCTCCCTGGTGACCGACGTGTCCTACCTGGACGCGGTCACCGCACCCGGCGACGCCGGAACCAGGACATTCAGCTTCGCGGTGCTGGTCAGCGTGCAGTCCGGCCCGCCCGTGACCGTCACCGGCATCGCCCAGCCGTACGCGGGACTCTCCCTCACCTCCGAGCCCCACACCCCATTCCGCACAAGGGCGGGATCCGCCCATAAAGTTGTGATCACCATGCATGTGAAGGAATGCGGGAAAGTGCCGGGGAACGCCGGACTCCCTTTCCTGGACGTGACACTGCGTAATAAGCGTGCAATCCAGGTGCACAGTTTCATCCTCGGACCACGCTACGCACAGAGCCTCTCCCAGGCCCTGCAAGTCGCCTGCGGCAACGGTTCGTTGTAATCACCAAAACTGGCGAGACGCCTGAACGCGGCGCTGCGCGTCCTGCGAGTTCTCAGAATCCGGACCGGGCAATTCAGCCTGAATTCCGCTGTTCGACCCTCCGTGTACCGCTCTGCAATACGTCGCGTCATAACAAGAGCGTCACAGCCTTGGCCAAGCCCTCCTCGACGTTCCCTGGGCACGCCTAGAGTCACCGCCAGTCACGGCGCGTCGGATTACCTCTTCGACTCCGCGCTCGACTCGACCTCTTCCAGGGGGGAGGGGCCGTGCCAGGGAAAGGACTGATCGTGCGTCAACGTTCACTCATCGCCGTTACCGCAGCACTGGCAGCGGGAGCACTCACCCTCACCGCCTGCGGGTCGCGGGGTGGCGGAGACAAGGGTTCGGACTCCGGCAACGGTGGCACCACCGTGGTCATCGGCGTCGACGCCCCGCTGACCGGCGACCTGTCCGCAATGGGTCTCGGCATCAAGAACTCCGCCGACCTGGCTGCCAAGACGGCCAACAAGCAGAAGTTCGTCAAGGGCGTCACCTTCAAGATCCAGGCCCTGGACGACCAGGCCCAGCCCTCCTCGGGCCAGCAGAACGCCGTGAAGCTCGTCGCCAACAAGGACGTCCTCGGCGCCGTCGGCCCCCTCAACTCCTCCGTCTCGGAGTCCATGCAGAAGGTCTTCGACGACGCCAAGCTGGTCCAGGTCTCCCCCGCCAACACCGGCCCCTCCCTCAGCCAGGGCCCCGACTGGCGGACCAAGAAGGTGCGCCAGTACAAGTCGTACTTCCGCACCGCGACCACGGACGCCATCCAGGGCCCGTTCGCCGCCCAGTACGTCTACAACATGGCGAAGAAGACGAAGGTCTTCGTCATCGACGACAAGAAGACCTACGGCGCCGGCCTGGCCGCCACCTTCACCGACGAGTTCAAGAAGCTCGGCGGCAAGGTCGTCGGCACCGAGCACATCAACCCCGACACCAAGGACTTCTCCGCGGTCGCCACCAAGGTCAAGAAGTCCGGCGCGGACATCGTCTACTACGGCGGCGAGTACCCGCAGGCCGGCCCGCTCAGCAAGCAGATCAAGGCCGCCGGCGCCAAGATCCCGCTCATCGGCGGCGACGGCATCAACGACGGCAAGTTCATCGAGCTGGCCGGCCCCGACAGCGGCGGCGACCTCGCCACCTCCGTCGGCACCCCGGTCGAGGAACTCGACTCCGCCAAGCAGTTCACGGCCGACTACAAGGCCGCCGGCTACAAGGAGGAGTACTCCGCCTACGGCGGCTACTCCTACGACTCCGCCTGGGCGATCATCGAGGCCGTCAAGAAGGTCGTCGACGACAACGGCGGCAAGCTGCCGGACGACGCCCGCGCCAAGGTCACCGAGGCCATGCAGAACGTCTCCTTCGACGGAGTGACCGGCAAGGTCTCCTTCGACGAGTTCGGCGACGCCACCAACAAGCAGCTCACCGTCTACGCCGTCAAGAACGGCGCCTGGGAGTCGGTCCACTCCGGGACCTACACGGGCTGAGTCACAACCAGCACCGCTCAACCGTCGCGCGGGGCGCTGTTCCACTGGCGCCCCGCGCGACGCGCATCCGGCCCCAATCCGTCGAATATCCGAAAGTCTCGGAGGACATGCGGTGAACGAACTGCCGCAGCAGCTGGTCAACGGCCTGCTACTGGGATCCATGTACGGGCTCGTCGCCATCGGCTACACGATGGTCTATGGCATCGTCCAGCTCATCAACTTCGCCCACGGCGAGATCTTCATGACCGGCGCCTTCGGGGCACTCTCGGTCTACCTGTGGCTGCCGGGCGGCACCACCATGTGGATCACGCTGCCGCTCATGCTCGTCGGCGCCATCATCGTCGCCGTCCTCGTCGCCATCGGGGCGGAACGGTTCGCCTACCGTCCGCTGCGCGGCGGCCCGCGCCTGGCGCCCCTGATCACCGCGATCGGTCTCTCCCTGGCGCTCCAGCAGGCGGTGTGGGCCTGGTACCCGGACGCCAAGTCCGCGCGCACCTTTCCGCAGATCGCCGGGGGCCCCTTCGAGATCGGCAGCGTCACCATCCAGACCGGTGACATCTTCCTCATCTGCGCCGCCCCCCTCAGCATGGCCATCCTCGCGTACTTCGTCATGAAGACCCGTACCGGACGAGGCATGCAGGCCACCGCGCAGGACCCGGACACCGCCAAGCTGATGGGCGTCAACACCGACCGCATCATCGTGGTCGCCTTCGCCCTCGGCGCCACGTTCGCCGCCGTCGGATCCGTCGCCTACGGCCTGAAGTACGGCGAGATCCAGTTCCGGATGGGCTTCATCCTCGGCCTGAAGGCGTTCACCGCGGCCGTCCTCGGCGGCATCGGCAACATCTACGGCGCCATGATCGGCGGCATCGTCCTCGGCGTCGCCGAGACCCTCGCCACCGCCTACATCTCCGACATCCCCGGCATGCACCAGTTCGGCAGCCAGTCCTGGGCCGACGTCTGGGCGTTCGTACTCCTCATCCTCGTGCTGCTGTTCAGGCCCCAGGGCCTGCTCGGCGAGCGCGTGGCGGACAGGGCGTGACACCGATGACCACACAGACCACCGCACCCGACGCCGCCGACGCGCCCGACGCCGGCAGCGCAGCGGCCACCGGCATCATCCGTCTGCCGGAGCACATCGGCCTGGCCCTGGCCACCGGCGGCTCCGTCCTGACCGTCGTCTCCGCCTTCCTCGCCTGGACCTGGACCTCCGAGTTCCCCGGCGACCTCACCGTCTACGGCTACCCGGGCGGCCTCCAGGTCCTCGTCCTCATCGGCGGACTCCTCACCGTCCTCCTGGGCCTCGCCGCCTACGGAGTCAAGGGCCTCGGCTGGCTCGTGCCCGCCGGCGGCACCGGCGCGCTCACCCTGGCCGCACTCGGCACCTTCGGCACCGCCTGGTACACCATCCTCGCGATCAGCGGCAAGCTCGGCGGACTGGTCAACCTCGAACCGGGCGCCTGGATCCTCGCCGTGGCCACCGTCCTCACCGTGATCGGTGTGCTCTCCCTGCCGTTCGAGCGGCCTGCGACCGAGCCCGCCGACCCCGAGGACAGCACCTGGGACCGGATACGCCACAACACGCGCAACCGGATCGCCGTGGCCCGTGCCGCAATCTCCTCCGGCACCCCCGCCCCGGCCCGCGCCCTGCCGGTCTACGCCGAGATCCTCGTCATCATCGTGGCCATGGCCATCGGCCTCACCGTCTTCACGTACGGCATCAGCACCTCGTACGACGAGCTCTTCATCGGCTTCCTCATCACTGTCGGCTTCGGCTTCGCCGCGATCTTCAAGTCCGGGCTCGTGGCCCGTGTCTCGGCGATCACCGCCAAGCACCGCAACGTCACCATGCTCAGCGCCTTCGTGGCCGCCGCCGCCTTCCCCTTCACCCAGTCCGACGACCAGTACGCGGCGATCGGCGTCTACATCCTGATCTTCGCCACCGTCGCACTCGGCCTGAACATCGTCGTCGGCCTCGCCGGTCTGCTCGACCTCGGTTACGTCGCCTTCCTCGGTGTCGGCGCCTACACCGCGGCCCTGGTCTCCGGCTCGCCGTCCTCGCCCCTGAACCTCCATCTGCCGTTCTGGGCCTCGGCGTTGCTCGGTGGTGTGGTCGCCATGATCTTCGGCGTCCTCATCGGCGCCCCCACCCTGCGGCTGCGCGGCGACTACCTCGCCATCGTCACCCTCGGCTTCGGAGAGATCTTCCGGATCGGCGTCCTCAACATGGACGGCACCTCCGGACCCGACGTCACCAACGGCTCCAACGGCATCTCGTCGGTCCCGAACCTGAACATCCTCGGCTTCGACTTCGGCCAGGAGCACACCTTCCTCGGGTTCACCATCGCCCGGTTCGCCAACTACTTCCTGCTGATGCTCCTCATCACGCTGATCGTCGTGGTGGTCTTCCGGCGCAGCAGCGACTCCCGCATCGGCCGTGCCTGGATCGCCATCCGCGAGGACGAGACCGCCGCGCGCGCCATGGGCATCAACGGCTTCCGCGTCAAGCTCGTCGCCTTCGCCCTCGGCGCCACGCTGGCCGGCCTCGCCGGCGCCGTCCAGGCCCACGTCACCTACACCGTGACCCCCGAGCAGTACCAGTTCGCCCACGTCGTGCCGCCCAACTCCGCCTTCCTGCTCGCCGCGGTCGTCCTCGGCGGCATGGGCACCATCAGCGGCCCGCTCGTCGGCGCGGCCCTGCTCTACCTCATCCCGGCCAAGCTCCAGTTCCTCGGCGACTACCAGCTCCTGGCCTTCGGTCTCGCACTCGTACTGCTGATGCGCTTCCGCCCGGAAGGCCTCATCCCCAACCGGCGCCGCCAGCTCGAGTTCCACGAGCAGACGGAGGCACCCGCGGTCCTCAGCAAGGCAGGGGTCTGACCCATGACTACCGACACCACCACCAGGGACACCACGCCCACCGCGGCCGCGCCGGGCGAGACCGTCCTCGACGCACGCGGCGTCACCATGCGCTTCGGCGGCCTGACCGCCGTACGCGGAGTCGACCTCACCGTCCACAGCGGCGAGATCGTGGGGCTCATCGGCCCCAACGGCGCCGGCAAGACCACCTTCTTCAACTGCCTCACCGGCCTCTACATCCCCACCGAGGGCGAGGTCCGCTACAAGGGCAACGTCCTGCCGCCCAAGTCCTTCAAGGTCACCGCCGCCGGCATCGCCCGCACCTTCCAGAACATCCGTCTGTTCGCCAACATGACGGTCCTGGAGAACGTGCTCGTCGGCCGGCACACCCGCACCAAGGAAGGACTCTGGTCCGCCCTGCTGCGCGGCCCCGGATTCCACCGGGCCGAAGCCGCCTCCCGGGCACGGGCCATGGAGCTCCTGGAGTTCGTGGGCCTCTCCCACAAGGCCGAGCACCTCTCGCGCAACCTGCCCTACGGCGAACAGCGCAAGCTGGAGATCGCCCGCGCCCTGGCCAGTGAGCCGGGCCTGCTGCTCCTGGACGAGCCCACCGCCGGCATGAACCCGCAGGAGACCCGGGCCACCGAGGAACTGGTCTTCGCCATCCGGGACATGGGCATCGCGGTACTCGTCATCGAGCACGACATGCGGTTCATCATGAACCTCTGCGACCGCGTCGCCGTGCTCGTCCAGGGCGAGAAGCTGATCGAGGGCGACAGCGCCACCGTCCAGGGCGACGAGCGCGTCATCGCCGCCTACCTCGGCGAACCCTTCGAAGGCGCGCCCGGCGCCGAGGAGGCCGCCGAGGTCGAGAACGCCGAGATACAAGCCGCGGCGGCCGAGGCGCAGGCAGAGGACGACACCCCGCAGGACGCCGCGCCCGGCAAGGAGAACGACCGATGACCGCACTGCTCGAAGTCGAGGACCTCCGCGTCGCCTACGGCAAGATCGAGGCCGTCAAGGGCATCTCCTTCACGGTCGAGGCCGGTCAGGTCGTCACCCTCATCGGCACCAACGGCGCCGGCAAGACCACCACGCTGCGCACCCTGTCCGGGCTGCTCAAGCCGGTCGGCGGGCACATCAGGTTCAACGGCAAGTCGCTGAAGAAGGTCCCCGCCCACCAGATCGTCTCGCTGGGACTCGCCCACTCCCCCGAGGGGCGGCACATCTTCCCGCGGATGACGATCGAGGACAATCTCCGGCTCGGCGCCTTCCTGCGCAAGGACAGGGAAGGCATCGAAAAGGACATTCAGCGCGCCTACGATCTCTTCCCCATCCTGGGCGAACGCAGAAAGCAGGCGGCGGGCACCCTCTCCGGCGGCGAACAGCAAATGCTCGCCATGGGCCGGGCACTGATGTCCCAGCCGAAACTGCTCATGCTCGACGAGCCCTCCATGGGCCTTTCGCCGATCATGATGCAGAAGATCATGGCGACCATCGCCGAGCTGAAATCCCAGGGCACGACGATTCTGCTCGTCGAGCAGAACGCCCAGGCGGCGCTTTCCCTCGCCGACCAGGGGCACGTCATGGAAGTCGGCAACATCGTGCTGTCCGGCACCGGCCAGGACCTGCTGCACGACGAATCGGTCCGCAAGGCGTACCTGGGCGAGGACTGACCCGCCCGGTGCCCACCGGAACGAGAATGGGCCCGCGTCCCGTGAGGGGACGCGGGCCCGTTCCCTGTGGGTGCCGGCCCACCCGGCTCAGTCCTTGTCGGGCTTGGCGCCCTTCGCGGCCTTCTTCTCCTCGCTGTCCTGGATGACCGCTTCCGCGACCTGCTGCATCGACATGCGGCGGTCCATCGAGGTCTTCTGGATCCAGCGGAACGCGGCCGGCTCGGTCAGCCCGTACTCCGTCTGAAGAATCGACTTGGCACGGTCGACCAGCTTGCGGGTCTCCAGCCGCTGGGCGAGGTCCGCGACCTCCTTCTCCAGCTCCTTCAGTTCGGTGAACCGCGAGACGGCCATCTCGATGGCGGGAACGACGTCGCTCTTGCTGAACGGCTTCACCAGGTACGCCATCGCCCCGGCGTCCCGGGCGCGCTCCACCAGGTCGCGCTGCGAGAAGGCGGTGAGCATGAGCACGGGCGCGATCCGCTCCTCGGCGATCCGCTCCGCCGCCGAGATGCCGTCGAGCTTGGGCATCTTCACATCGAGGATCACCAGGTCCGGGCGGTGCTCGCGGGCCAGCTCCACGGCCCGCTCGCCGTCCCCGGCCTCACCGACGACCTGGTAGCCCTCTTCCTCCAGCATCTCTTTGAGGTCGAGCCGGATCAGCGCCTCGTCCTCGGCGATGACGACGCGGGTCGTCAGCGGAGGCACGTGCGACTTGTCGTCGTCGGACACGTCTACGGGCTCGGGCGACTCGGCGGTCACGGGGGCGCTCCTTGTTCCGGGGCGGGCGGGTACTGCTCCAAGAGCGTACCCAGCTGCGGTAAGGTGGGGGGACGGCGGGTGACCGTCGATCTTTGTTTCAAAGGGGGCCCCGGTAGCCCAGCGGTAGAGGCAATGGTCTCAAACACCATCCAGCGTCGGTTCGAATCCGACCCGGGGTACGTTCCTCCGAATCCAAGGTCGCAAGTTCTACTTGGGAGTGTCGTCCTCCCCGATGTGGTGAACCCTGACCAGGTTCGTCGAGCCCGGCACCCCCGGGGGCGAGCCCGCTGTGATCACCACCACGTCGCCCTTCTCGCAACGGCCGTACCGCAGCAGCAGTTCGTCGACCTGGTCGACCATGGCGTCGGTCGAGTCGACGCGCGGCCCCAGGAACGTCTCCACGCCCCAGGTCGCACTGAGTTGGGAACGAGTGGCCGGCTCCGTGGTGAAGGCCAGCAGCGGGATGGGTGAGCGGTAGCGGGAGAGGCGGCGGGCGGTGTCGCCCGACTGCGTGAAGGCGACCAGGAACCTGGCGCCGAGGAAGTCGCCGATCTCCGCCGCCGCGCGGGCGACGGCGCCGCCCTGGGTACGGGGCTTGTCTCGGTCGGTCAGCGGCGGCAGGCCCTGGGTGAGGAGGTCCTCCTCGGCCGCCGCGACGATGCGGGCCATCGTCCGCACCGCCTCCACCGGGTGCTTGCCCACACTGGTCTCGCCCGACAGCATCACCGCGTCCGTGCCGTCGAGCACCGCGTTGGCCACGTCCGAGGCCTCCGCGCGGGTCGGGCGGGAGTTGCCGATCATCGAGTCGAGCATCTGGGTGGCGACGATCACCGGCTTGGCGTTCCGCCGGGCCAGCTTGATCGCCCGCTTCTGGACGATGGGGACCTGCTCCAGCGGCATTTCCACGCCCAGGTCGCCGCGGGCGACCATGATGCCGTCGAAGGCGGCCACGATGTCGTCGACCGCCTCCACCGCCTGCGGTTTCTCGATCTTGGCGATGACGGGGAGGCGGCGGCCCTCGTCGTCCATGACGCGGTGGACCTCGTGGATGTCCCGGCCACCGCGGACGAAGGACAGCGCGACGACGTCGAAGCCGGTGCGCAGCGCCCAGCGCAGGTCGTCCTCGTCCTTCTTGGACAGGGCGGGGACCGAGACGGCGACGCCCGGCAGATTGAGCCCCTTGTGGTCGGAGATCACGCCGCCTTCGATCACCCGGGTGCGCACGCGGGGGCCCTCGACGGCGGTGACCTCGAGGCCCACCTTGCCGTCGTCGACGAGGATGCGCTCGCCGGGGGTGACGTCCTCGGCGAGCCCGGCGTGGGTGGTGCCGCAGATGTGGCGGTCGCCCTCGACGCCCTCCTCGACGGTGATGGTGAAGGTGTCGCCGCGTTCGAGGAGTACGGGTCCTTCGCGGAAGCGGCCGAGCCGGATCTTCGGGCCCTGAAGGTCGGCGAGTATTCCGACACTGCGTCCGGTCTCGTCGGCGGCCCGGCGTACGTGCCGGTAGCGCTCCTCGTGTTCGGCGTGGCCGCCGTGGCTGAGGTTGAGTCGGGCGACGTCCATTCCGGCGTCGACCAGTGCCCTGATCTGGTCGTACGTGTCGGTGGCGGGCCCCAGAGTACAGACGATCTTTGCTCGGCGCATGATGTGAGCCTAGGCCTTACCAGTGGGTAGACGATTGGTACGACGTGACTACTCAACAACCTTTGAATGAAGGAGTATTGACAACTGTTGAACTGTGCGGGGCGGCGCCCCGGAGAGCGTTCGCCCCGTTCGCGGACCGGAAGAGGCAACTGACGTAATCACAGTCTGGGCGGTGCCATGGTGAACCGCGCGTCGAGTTGCGCGTGAACGTGCTGCCGCTCGGGTTCGAGGTCCAGGGGCGCGGCCTCGTCCTGCGGCGCCGGACCTCCGTAGGCCGCCGTCGCCCGCATCCGTCCGGGGGCCTGCGGCCGGAACGGGGCGCTCTCCACTCCGATGTCGGCGATCTCGACGAGGGCGGTGAGCGAGGTGCCGAGCGCCTCGGCGTACTCCCTGGCCCGCTGGACGGCCTCCTGCACGGCCTGCCGGCGTGCCTCCCGGTGGGCCGGTGAGCCGGGGCGCAGCGACCACCAGGGACCATCCACCCGGGTGAGTTCCAAGTCGGCCAGTCGGGTGGCGAGTTCGCCGAGGGCGGTGAAGTCGGAGAGTTCGGCGGTGAGGCGGACGGCGCCGTGGTAGGTGCGGACGCGCTCGCCGCGGCCGTGCCGGGCCGGTTCGGGGGCGAGGGAGAAGGCGCCGGTCTCCAGGTGTTCGACCGCCTGGCCGTAGGACTTGACGAGGTCGAGGACGCGGGCGTTGCGCCGGGTGAGGTCGTCCAGGGCGGAACGGCGGTCCTTGCCGCGGGCGGTGACGGTGATGCCGATACGGGCGATCTCGGGGTCGACTTCGAGGTGTGCCTCACCGCGGACGGCGATCCGGGGTGCGTCGGGGGTGCCGTAGGGGACGGCGGGGACGGGTTCCGGTGCGGGGGCTGAGGTCATACGTCCCACTCTGTCACCAGTGCCCGGTTCTCCGCGCCCGCCGGTCATCAGATCGCAACCTTCCGGGGGTGTTGCGGTTCGTCCCGGGCCGCCAGAATCTACGCGCGTCATCGACCTGTTCACGAGGAGAACCAGACATGCCGTTGAACCGCCGGAAGTTTCTGACGAAGTCCGCCGCCACCGGGGCGGGGGTGGCGCTGGCCGGCGCCGTGGCGGCTCCGGCGGCCCAGGCCGCGCCCGCCGACGCTGCCGCGGCGGGCAAGAAGCCCGAGAAGCCGGGCAAGCGTTACTCCCTCACCGTCATGGGCACGACCGACCTGCACGGGCACGTGTTCAACTGGGACTACTTCAAGGACGGCGAGTACAGCGACGCGGCGGGCAACGCCCAGGGCCTGGCCCGGGTCTCCACGCTGGTGGACCAGGTCCGCAAGGAGAAGGGCCGTGAGAACACGCTGCTCCTGGACGCCGGTGACACGATTCAGGGCACCCCGCTGACGTACTACTACGCGAAGGTCGACCCGATCACCGCCAAGCGCGGTCCGGTGCACCCGATGGCCAAGGCCATGAACGCCATCGGGTACGACGCGGTGGCGCTCGGCAACCACGAGTTCAACTACGGCATCGAGACGCTGCGCAAGTTCGAGGAGCAGTGCGACTTCCCGCTGCTCGGCGCGAACGCGGTGGACCACAAGACCCAGAAGCCGGCCTTCCCGCCGTACTTCATGAAGAAGTTCCACGCGCCGGGTGCCGCCCCGGTGACGGTGGCCGTGCTGGGTCTGACCAACCCGGGCATCGCGATCTGGGACAAGGCCTACGTCCAGGGCAAGTTGGACTTCCCGGGTCTGGAGGAGCAGGCCGCGAAGTGGGTGCCCAAGCTGCGTTCGATGGGCGCGGACGTGGTCATCGTCTCGGCGCACTCGGGCACGTCCGGCAGCTCGTCGTACGGCGACCAGCTGCCGTACGTGGAGGACGCCGCCGCGAACATCGCCCGGCAGGTGCCCGGCATCGACGCGATCCTGGTGGGCCACGCGCACAAGGAGATCGCGGAGCTGAAGGTCGTCAACGACAAGACCGGCAAGACGGTCGTCCTGTCGGAGCCGCTGTGCTACGCCGAGCGGCTCTCCCTCTTCGACATCGAGCTGGTGTTCGTCAAGGGCAAGTGGGAGGTGGAGTCGGTCTCCGCCTCGCTGCGCAACGCCAACACCGTCGCCGACGACCCGAAGATCACCAAGCTGCTGTCGGACCAGCACGCGGAGGTCGTGAAGTACGTCAACCAGGTGGTCGGCCAGGCGACGGTGACCCTCACCACCGTCGACGCCCGCTACAAGGACGCCCCGATCATCGACCTGATCAACAAGGTGCAGGAGGACGTGGTGAAGGCCGCGCTGGCGGGCACGCAGTACGCCGCGCTGCCGGTCGTCTCGCAGGCCTCCCCCTTCTCGCGCACCTCCGAGATCCCGGCCGGCAACGTCACGATCCGGGACCTGTCGAGCCTGTACGTGTACGACAACACGCTGGTCGCCAAGTTGATGACGGGTGCCCAGCTGCGGGCGTACCTGGAGTACTCGGCGGAGTACTTCGTGCAGACGGCCGCCGGCGCGCCGGTCGACGTGGACAGGCTGACGAACGCGGGCGGCCGCCCGGACTACAACTACGACTACGTGTCGGGGCTTCAGTACGACATCGACATCGCCCAGCCGGTCGGTTCGCGGATCAAGAACCTGACGTTCGATGGTGCGGCGCTGGGCGACACCCAGGAGTTCGTGATGGCGGTGAACAACTACCGTGCCAACGGCGGTGGCGCGTTCCCGCACGTGGCCTCGGCGAAGGAGCTGTGGGCGGAGTCGACCGAGATCCGCACCCGGATCGCGGAGTGGGCCACGGCGAAGGGCGTGCTGGACCCGAAGGACTTCGCGTCGCTGGACTGGAAGCTGACGCGTAACGGCACGCCGGTGTTCTGATCGGTTCGACCGGTTTCCTTCTCCACGGGACGGCCTCAGATTCCGTCCGCCAGGGGCGTCAGCGCCCTGACCTGGCGGGACGGCGGGATCTGGGGCCGCCGCCGTTCCAGGCCGAAGGTGGTGAAGGCGGTGCGGGCGGGCAGCGGGTAGGCCTGTGTTCCGGTCACCGCGTTGAGGATGGTGGCGCTGCGCCAGGCGGCGAGGCCCAGGTCGGGGGCGCCGACGCCGTGGGTGTGGCGTTCGGCGTTCTGCACGTAGACATGGCAGCCGGTGGCGGTGATGGCCGGGTCGAGGGCGAGGCGGAACTGCTCGTCGACACGGAGGCGTTCCTTGCCGTCGCGGCGCAGATAGGGGTCGAGACCGGTGAGCAGGGGCGTGACGGGGCGTTCGCGGTAGCCGGTGGCGAGGACGACGGCGTCGGTGGTGAGGCGGGTGCGGGTGCCCTGCTGCACGTGTTCGAGGTGGAGTTCGATCCGGGAGCCGGCGACCCGGCCGGCGGTGCGGACCCGGACGCCGGGGGTCAGGACGGCGTCGGGCCAGCCGCCGTCCAGCGTGCGGCGGTAGAGCTCGTCGTGGATGGCGGCGAGGGTGTCGGCGTCGATGCCCTTGTGGAGCTGCCACTGGCCGGCGACGAGCCGGTCGCGCACGGGTTCGGCCAGGGCGTGGAAGTAGCGCATGTAGTCGGGGGTGAAGTGCTCCAGGCCGAGCTTGGAGTATTCCATCGGGGCGAAGGCCTCGGTGCGGCCGATCCAGTGCAGCCGCTCGCCGCCCACCCGGCGGTGGCGCAGCAGGTCGAGGAACACCTCGGCGCCGGACTGTCCGGAGCCTACGACGGTGATGTGGCCGGCCGCGAGGAGGGTGTCGCGGTGGCCGAGGTAGTCGGCGGCGTGGACGACAGGGACGCCGGGGGCACCGGCGAGGGGCCTGAGCGGGGCGGGCACATGGCGTTCGGTGCCGATGCCGAGGACGACGTTGCGGGTGTGGGCGCGGCCGACGGCCTCCGCTTCGCCGTCGGCGTCGAGCTGGGTGAAGTCGACCTCGAAGAGGGCGAGTTCGGGGTTCCAGCGGACGGCGTCGACCTGGTGGCCACAGCGCACCGCGGGCAGGTTCTCGGAGACCCAGCGGCAGTAGGCGTCGTATTCGGCGCGCTGGATGTGGAAGCGCTCGGAGAAGTAGAACGGGAAGAGCCGGTCGCGGGTCTTGAGGTAGTTGAGGAAGGACCACGTGCTGGCCGGGTCGGCGAGGGTGACCAGGTCGGCGAGGAAGGGCACCTGGACGCGGGCGCCCTCGATGAGCAGGCCGGGGTGCCAGTGGAAGCGGGGGCGCCGTTCGTAGAAGACGGTGTCGAGCCCGGTGAGCGGGTGGGCGAGCGCGGCCAGGGACAGGTTGAACGGCCCGATGCCGATGCCGACCAGGTCGCGGGCCTGGGAGGTGTGGTGCGCGGGATGGTTCATCGGGGGGTGCTTCCTTCCACCAGCTTCAGCAGGGCGGCCAGGTCTTCGGTCCGGGTGTCCGGGTTGAGCAGGGTGGCCTTGAGCCAGAGCCGGTCGTCGAGGCGGGCGCGGCCGAGGACGGCGCGGCCTTCGGTGAGGAGTCGGCGGCGTACGGTGGCGACGGCGTCGTCGGTGACGCCGTCGGGCCGGAACAGGACGGTGCTGATGGTGGGCCGGTCGTGGAGCTCGAAGCCGGGGTGGTCGTGGATGAGGTCGGCGAACTCGCGGGCGCGGGCGCAGACCTGGTCGACGAGGGCGCCGAGGCCGCGGCGGCCGAGGGCCTTGAGGGTGACGGCGATCTTGAGGACGTCGGGGCGGCGCGTGGTGCGCAGGGAGCGGCCGAGCAGGTCGGGCAGGCCGGCCTCGGTGTCGTCCCCGGCGTTGAGGTAGTCGGCGCGCTGGTGCAGGACGGCGAGGTCGCGGGGGTGGCGCACGGCGAGGAGTCCGGCGGCGACCGGCTGCCAGCCGAGTTTGTGCAGGTCGAGGGTGACGGTGTGGGCGGCTTCGAGCCCGGTCAGCTTGTCCCGGTGGCGTTCGCTGAACAGCAGTCCCCCGCCGTGGGCGGCGTCGATGTGCAGCCGGGCGCCGTGGGCGGCGCACAGTCCGGCGATCTCCGGGAGGGGGTCGATGAGGCCGGCGTCGGTGGTGCCTGCGGTGGCGGCCACGAGGAGGGAGCCGCGCGGTCCGCCGAGGTCGGTGAGGGCGCTGTGCAGCGCGGCGGGGTCGAGGGTGCCGGAGGGGGCGGGCACGATCACGGGTTCGGGCAGGCCGAGCAGCCAGGCGGCACGGGGCAGGGAGTGGTGCGCGTTGGCGCCGCAGACCAGGCGGATACCGCCGCCGTGGGACTCGCGGGCGAGCAGCAGGGCGAGTTGGTTGGACTCGGTGCCGCCGGTGGTGACGACGGAGTCGGCGAGGCCGGTCTCGTGGGCGAGCGCGCGGGTGACGAGGGCTTCGAGTGCGGAGGCGGCGGGTGCCTGGTCCCAGGAGTCCAGGGAGGGGTTGAGGGCGCTGACGGCGAGGTCGGCGGCGGTGGCCACGGCGAGCGGCGGGCAGTGCAGGTGGGCCGCGCACAGCGGGTCGGCGGGGTCGGCGGCGCCTTCGGCGAGGACGTGCACGAGGCCGCGCAGGGCGTCCGGGTCGCCGTGCTCGGGCAGGACCTCGCCCATGGCGTCGCGCACCCGGGCGGCGACCGCCTCGGGCCCGCCCGCGGGCAGGGGGCCGCCGCGGGCACGGCGGCCGGTGTCGAGGGCGTCGAGCACGGTGTCGAGCAGGGGCCGCAGGGCGTGCGGGCCGTCGGGACCGGAGGCGAGGCGGGCGGGGTGGTCCGGGGGCGGCGGGGTGCTCATGGGACTGTCCTCCGGGGCGCGGGGGCAGGGACTTCCAGCTTGTACGCAGTAAAGCCGGATGCGCCCGAAAGATCGACGATCGGAACCCGAAAGTGGGTACTGCCGTACGGGGAAAACGTGTTGGGGTCCCGTGGGTCCGCCGTCGCCCGACGATCCCGTGAGCCCGCCGTCGCCCCGGGAAGCCGTCAGCCGAGGAAGTCGGCCCGGTGGTCCTCGGCCCAGCGGGCGAAGGGGCGGGCCGGGGTGCCGGTGATCTCCTCGACGGTGTGCGTGATCTCCGGGCGGACGCCGACGGTGGACTCGAAGGTCTTCAGCAGGCCCTGGAGCAGGGGCGGCGGCACGTGCGGGTAGAGCTCGGGCCCGGCCTGTCCCGGCGGGATCTCGACGAAGGCCAGGTCACGGCCGAGGGCGCGGCCGATCGCGGCGACCTGCTCGGCGTTGGTGACGGCCTCCGGGCCGGTGAGGCGGTGGACGGCGCCCTCGTGGCCGGGGTCGAGGAGGGCGCGCTCGGCCACGGCGGCGATGTCGTCCTCGTGGATGGGCGCGGTCAGCGCGTCGGCGAAGACACCGCGGACGGCGTTCCCGGCGCGGATCTGCGGCGCCCACTGCAGAGCGTTGGCGGCGAAGGCGTTGGGCCGAAGGAAGGTCCACGCGAGGCCGCTGTCACGGATCCGCCGCTCGGCTCCGGCGTGCATGACGTGGATGGGATGGGTCTCGTCGGCGCCGTCGCGGACGATCCCGGAGGAGAGCAGTACGACGTGCCGGACGCCGGCCTCGCGGGCCGCCCGCAGCAGGGCGCCGCTCTCGCCGGCGGCCTGGACGTACAGGAAGAGTCGGGTCGCGCCCGTGAACAGGGCGGCCGGGTCGTCGGGCCTGAACCGCACGACCTCGGCGCCGGCGGGCAGCGCGGCCCGTTCCGGGTCGCGGGTCAGCGCCCGCACGGGCCGGCCGGCGGCGACGAGACGCTCGACGAGGGCACGGCCGACGTTGCCGGTCGCTCCGGTCACTGCGATCACGGGTCTGCCTCCGGGGGCTCTGGCCGGTCGTCCTGACTCCAGCAGCCTAGGAGTGGACGACCGGCCCCGCGCGGCATCAGCGGCGGCCGGCCCGCCTGGACGGCACCGCCGCCTCCACGCCGCGCCCCGGCGTCACCGACTGCGTCGCCCGCGTCCAGCGGCTCGCCGCCACGGCCGCCGCGGGCACCGTCCGGGACGTCGGCCGGGCGGTGGCGGCCGTGCCGCGCACACCGCCGCGGGCCGACCGGACCGCCCTGGCCGGGCCGGCGAACGACCGGCCCGGAACGACCGGCCCCCGCACGGCAGGCGGGAATGTGACGACAGGGCCTAGGCCTCCCGGACGCGCAGTGCGCGGGACAGGTCGTCGAGCTGGTCGACGAGCTTGCGGCGGAGCGCCGGGGTGGGGGCGCCGTCGTGCAGGCAGGCCTCGCCCAGTCGCAGGTGGTCGGCGTCGACGGCGTGCACCGGGAACGCCCAGCGTCCCGCGGCCTCGGCGATGGCGGGGCCGCGGCGGTCGGCGAGGGCAACCGCGTCCTGGTAGAAGCGGGGGACGTAGTCCCGTACGAGATCGGCCTGTTCGGGCTGCCAGAAGCCCTGCGCGGTGGCGATGAACAGGTAGTTCGACAGGTCGGTGCGCTCGTCGGTGGCGAACATCGACTCCCAGGCCGCGCGCTTGGCCTCGGCGTCGGGCAGCGCGGCCCGGCAGCGGGCGGCGCCCTCCTGACCGGTGGCGGACGGGTCACGGTCGAGTTCCCGGGCGATGGCGGCCTCGTCGACGGCGCCGAGGACGGCGAGGCGGCCCAGGACGCGCCAGCGCAGCTCCGGGTCGAGTTCGGGGCCGCCGGGGACGGTGCCGTCGGCGAGCCAGGCGGCGATGGTGTCCGGGTGCGCGGCGACGTCGATGAAGTGGCGCACGGCGATCAGGCGCAGACCGGGGTTGTCGCCGTCCTCGGTGCGGCGGATGAGGTCGCGGCACAGGGAGCCGAGGGCGGCCAGGGCGGCGGGCCGCTGCCCGGGGTGGACGTACCGGTCGGCGATCTGCCCGGTGGCGAAGGCCAGGACGCCCTGGACGAGGGCGAGGTCGGTCTCCTCGGGCAGGTGGGCGGAGGCGGTCGCCAGGTAGTCGGCGGGGGCGAGTTCACCGTCGCGGACCATGTCGCGCAGCGTGTTCCACACCACGGCGCGGGTGAGCGCGTCGGGGACGCCGGACAGGCCGCGCAGGGCGGTCTCCAGCGAGGTCTCGTCCAGGCGGATCTTGGCGTAGGTCAGGTCCTGGTCGTTGGGCACGATCAGGGCGGGCCGGGTGCCGGAGCGTGGTTGGCCGGTGCCGTCCTGCGGGACGTCGGTCTCGTAGCGCTCCCGGACGACCAGGCTGTGGCCGTCGCCCAGGTCGCGGTCGTAGACGCCGACGGTGACGCGGTGCGGGCGGCTGCCGTCGCGGTCGAGGGCGAGGGTCCACTGGCCGGGCGCGGCGTCGACGGACGCGGTGAGCGTGTCCACGCCGGTGGTGCGCAGCCAGGCCTCGGCCCAGGCGTGCACGTCGCGGTCGGTGGCGGAGGCGAGGGAGTCGATGAAGTCGGCGAGGGTGGCGTTGGCGAACCGGTGCCGCTTGAAGTGGGTGTTGATGCCGGCCAGGAAGTCCTTCTCGCCCAGCCAGGCGACCAGTTGCCGCAGGGCGGAGGCGCCCTTGGCGTAGGAGATGCCGTCGAAGTTGAGCAGGGCGGAGGCGGTGTCGTCGACGGCGTCGGGGGCGACGGGGTGGGTGGAGGGGCGCTGGTCGGCGTCGTAGCCCCAGGACTTGCGGGTGACGCCGAACTCGACCCAGGGTTCGGTGAAGCGGGTGGCTTCGAGGGTGGTCTGGTAGCCCATGTACTCGGCGAAGGACTCGTTCAGCCAGATGTCGTCCCACCACTTGAGGGTGACCAGGTCGCCGAACCACATGTGGGCCATCTCGTGGGCGATGACCATGGCGCGGGTCTGCCGCTCGGTATCGGTGACGGCGGAGCGGTAGACGAACTCGTCGCGGAAGGTGACCAGGCCCGGGTTCTCCATGGCGCCCGCGTTGAACTCGGGGACGAAGGCCTGGTCGTAGGAGTCGAAGGGGTAGGGCTCGTCGAACTTCTCGTGGTAGCGGTCGAAGCAGGCGCGGGTGACGTCGAGGATCTCGTCGGCGTCCGCGTCGAGGTGGGGCGCCAGCGAGCGGCGGCAGTGGATGCCGAAGGGCAGGCCGCGGTGCTCGGTGCGTACGGAGTGCCAGGGGCCGGCGGCGACGGCGACGAGGTAGGTGGAGATCAGCGGGGTGGGCGCGGCCCTCCAGACACCGTCGCCGGTGTGCTCGGTGACGCCGTTGGCGAGGACGGTCCAGCCCTCGGGGGCGGTGACGGCGAGTTCGAAGACGGCCTTGAGGTCGGGCTGGTCGAAGGCGGCGAAGACGCGCTGGACGTCTTCCATGAACAGCTGGGTGTAGACGTAGGTCTCGCCGTCGGTGGGGTCGGTGAAGCGGTGCATGCCCTCGCCGGTGCGGGAGTAGCGCATGGCGGCGTCGACGCGCAGCTCGTGTTCACCGGGGGCGAGGTTCTTCAGCGGCAGGCGGTTGCCGGTGAGATCGCGCGGGTCGAGGGGCTGTCCGTCGAGGGTGGCGGAGCGCAGGTGGGCGGGCTTGAGCTCGACGAACGTGTCCGTGCTGTCCCGGTCTGCCCGTACGGTGAACCGGATCACGGTCCGGGAGTCGAAGGTGTCGTCCCCGCCGGTCAGGTCGAGGTCGACGGTGTAGCGGTGGACGTCGAGGAGCTTGGCACGGGTATGCGCTTCGTCGCGCGTGAGTACGGACATGTACGCCATGCTGCCTGATGGCCCGGAGCGGGCACGAGGGGGTGTCGCCGACGGACGCAAGGCGTTCGCGGTCCGCGGGGGGCGCGTTCGGCGGCGCGCGGGCGGGCGGGGGTCAGGTCGCCGGGGTCTCGCCGTTGCCGGCGTCCTCCGCGATGCGCTCGTGGTGGCGGATCACCTCGGCGATGATGAAGTTCAGGAACTTCTCGGCGAACGCCGGGTCCAGTTTGGCGTCCTCGGCGAGGGCGCGCAGCCGGGCGATCTGCCGGGCCTCGCGGGCCGGGTCGGCGGGTGGCAGCTGGTGGGCGGCCTTGAGGTGGCCGACCTGCTGGGTCGCCTTGAACCGCTCGGCGAGCATGTGGACGACGGCCGCGTCGATGTTGTCGATGCTGTCGCGCAGGCGCGCGAGCTCCTCGTGAACGGCGGGGGCGACGTCACCGGTACCGGTGCTGCTGGTGGTCATGGGCTCCAACCCTACGGGGTGGGCGGCGCTCCGATCATGAGCGTCCGACCCGTGGTCAACGGCGGGCACCGGGCGCCACGGGGCGCGGACGCCGGGCGGAATCGGGGCTCCCGCGCATAAAGTGGGAGAGAGTTCAGGGCGTCTTTGGGGGTTCGGACGTGGCGAACGGCGGACCGGTGGTGCACGGCTACCCGCATCTGGAGACGGTGCGGGCCGCGATCACCTCCCTGTACAAGCGGCTCTCGTACGGCACCGTGCAGACGTTCGCGACCAGCGTGGCCCCGGCCGACGTGGCCTTCTGCGACACCGACGACCTGCATCTGGGGGCCCAGCGCGTGGCCCGCGAACTGGTCCGCCACTACCGGCTGCCGGACGCCCGCATGATCGTCAGCTTCCGCGAGATGACGCACGCGGCGAACGTCGAGCTGGCGGCGGGCCCCGAGTACTTCGTCGAGCTGAACGACCGCTTCCGCACCCACCGCCGGGACATCGGCGCGGCCCTCGCCCACGAGGTGGCCCACGTCTACCTGCACCGGCTGGACCTGTCCTTCCCCGGCACCCGCGACAACGAGATCCTCACGGACACGGTGGCGACGTACCTGGGCGCGGGCTGGCTGCTGCTGGACGCCTTCCGGGAGGACGGCGTGTCGTCGCAGAAGCTCGGCTACCTCACTCCGGAGGAGTTCGGCTACGTGCTGGCCAAGCGGGCGCTGGTGTTCGGCGAGGATCCCTCGACGTGGTTCACCAGCCCCCAGGGATACGAGGCGTACGTCAAGGGCATGGCCCGGGCCCGCGGTGACGAGCAGCAGCCGCCCCTGACGGCGGCGGGCTGGGCGGGCCGCCGCCGGTACGCCCGCGACCGCCGGCACGCCCAGGACCACGGCCGTGCGCCGCTCGCCCAGCCGGAGGCGCCGTACTCCTTCAGCCGCGGCGGCCGGGAGCCCCTGCGGGTGTCCTTCTCCTGCCCCACCTGCCACCAGCTCATCAGGGTCCCGGTCGGAGGCCGTATGCGCGCCCGGTGCGCCCTGTGCCGCACCGTCCTGGAGTGCGACACCTGACCTGATCGCGGTTCCGGGATCGCGGGCCCCACCTTTACCATCTGTCACAGCACTTCGCTATTTTGTTCGCCGCCGTCCCCACCGGCTCAGCCATGTCCCCGCGTTTTCCGAGGAGCCGGCCGTGGATGCCGAATCCGCCGTCACCACCTGCTACCGCCACAGCAGAGTGGAGTCCCACGTCCGCTGCGTCCGCTGCGACCGGTACATCTGCCCGGACTGCATGCGGGAGGCCTCCGTCGGCCACCAGTGCGTGGAGTGTGTGAAGGAGGGCGCCCGGTCGGTACGGCAGGCACGGACGGCGTTCGGCGGCCGGATCAGCGCGGTGCCGGTCGTGACGTACGTTCTGATCGGGCTCAACGTCCTCGCCTATCTGGGCGAGTTGGTGCGCCCGGCGGTCGTGGACAGTCTGGGGATGCTCGGGCGCGGACTGGCGGGAACCGACGGCGGGCACTACCTGTGGGAGTACCCGTACGGCCCCGACGTGCACGCGGAGGGGCTGGTCGGCGGCGAGTGGTACCGGCTGCTGACCGGCGCGTTCCTGCATGTGCCGGTCACCGAGGGGACGTTCGGCATCCTGCACATCGTGATGAACATGACGGCGCTGTGGAGCATCGGCCGCGTGGTCGAGGCGCAGTTGGGCCGCGCCCGCCACCTCGCCCTGTACCTGCTGTCGGCGCTCGGCGGCTCCGTCCTGGTCCTGCTGATCGATCCGGACGCCCTGACGGTCGGCGCGTCCGGCGCGATCTTCGGTCTCGGCGCCGCGTACTACGTCATGGCCCGCCGTCTGGGCTACGACATGAGCGGGGTCAACCGGTACATGGCGGGCCTGCTGCTGTGGCTGGTGATCTCCGCCGGGCTCACTTCCTGGCAGGCGCACCTCGGTGGCCTGCTGGCGGGCGGCGTGGTGACCCTGGCGTACGCGTACGCGCCGCGCGGCGGCCGTCGCACTCTGGTCCAGGCGGGCGTGTGCGTGGCCCTGCTGGTCCTGCTCATGGCGCTCAGCTGGGCGAAGGTCTCGGAACTGTCGGGAGGAGCGGCCTGATCAGGGCCGTAGGTATCTGTCATGAAACGTCCTGGAATATTGTTTTTGGTGGCCACCCCGGTCCTCGCGTTGGCGGTGCTGCTCGCCTTCGATCCGCGGGACCCGGAGCCGGCCGCGG
Organism: Streptomyces sp. NPDC001231; assembly: GCF_042896885.1. Taxonomy (NCBI): domain Bacteria; kingdom Bacillati; phylum Actinomycetota; class Actinomycetes; order Kitasatosporales; family Streptomycetaceae; genus Streptomyces; species Streptomyces sp. NPDC001231. Next base: position 109,591 of record NZ_JBIAXS010000002.1, on the reverse strand, counting down.
CGAAGCGGCACACGGCCGCGCACGAGTCCCGTGAGGACGCCAAGGCGCGGGCCGAACGGTCGGAGAAGGGCCAGGACGAAGAGGTGGTCTCCGAGGCGCCCCCGGGCCTGACCGCGCCCGCGAAGAAGGAGCTGGCCCAGCGGCTCGTGGCGAGCGCCGAGAACTCCACGCCCGACTGGCGCAGCACCTACGGCCACATCCAGGACGCGGGCGACGGCGACGGCTACACCGCGGGGATCATCGGCTACTGCACCGGGACCCACGACCTGCTCATCCTGGTCGAGCGCTACACCAGGGCCCACCCGGACAACGGCCTCGCCCGGTTCCTGCCGGCGCTGCGCGAGGTGGACGGCACGGACTCCCACGAGGGCCTGGACCCGGACTTCACCGCGGCGTGGAAGGCGGAGTCGGAACGTCCGGCCTTCCGCAAGGCCCAGGAGGACGAGCGCGACCGCGCCTACTTCAATCCGGCCGTCCGCCTCGCCAAGCTCGACGGCCTCGGCACGCTGGGCCAGTTCATCTACTACGACGCGATGGTCTTCCACGGCCCCGGCGTCGACAAGGACGGTTTCTACGCCCTGCGCGAGCGCGCCCTGAAGGAGGCCGACACCCCGGCCGCGGGCGGCCGGGAGAAGAGCTACCTCGACGTCTTCCTGGACATCCGCCGCGAGGCCATGAAGGCCCGGAGGACGAACCGCGACACCAGCCGTATCGACACCGCCCAGCGGCAGTTCCTGTACGACGGGAACATGGACCTGAAGACCCCGCTGGTGTGGAAGGTGTACGGGGAGACGTACAAGGCGCCGTAGTCCTTCGGACATGCGGCGGCGCCTGCCCTGTGGTCCGGTCGGGGACTGGGCAGGCGCCGCCTGTGTTCCACACGCCTTTGTGTGGGACGTATGTGAGTGACCGTCAGGTCACCGTTGTGCCGTCAGACCGTCAGCGCGCGGTCCGTCGGGCAGATCGGGGCCGGCAGGTCGCCGGCGCCCATGAGGTGGCGGTCGACGCCGCGGGCGGCCGAGCGGCCTTCGGCGATCGCCCACACGATGAGGGACTGGCCGCGGCCGGCGTCACCGGCGACGAAGACACCGGGCACATTGGTCTGGAAGTCCGCGTCACGGGCGATGTTACCGCGCTCGTCCAGCTCCAGGCCGAACTGGTCGACCAAGCCGTTCTCCCGGTCGGTGCCGGTGAAGCCCATGGCGAGGGTGACCAGCTGGGCCGGGATCCTGCGCTCGCTGCCCGGCTTCCGGGTCGGCCTGCCGTCCACGAACTCGACCTCGGCCAGGTGCAGCCACTGCACGTTGCCGTCCTCGTCGCCCTCGAAGTGGGTCGTGGAGGCCGAGTAGATCCGCTCGCCGCCCTCCTCGTGGGCCGAGGTGACCTTGTAGAGGATCGGGAAGGTCGGCCAGGGCTGGTCGACCGGGTGCCGCTCGTCGTTCGGGCGGGGCATGATCTCCAACTGGGTGACGGAGGCCGCGCCCTGGCGGTGGGCGGTGCCCACGCAGTCCGCGCCGGTGTCACCGCCGCCGATCACGACGACGTGCTTGCCCTCCGCCGAGATCGGCGCCACCACGTAGTCGCCCTCCTGGACCTTGTTGGCCAGAGGCAGGTACTCCATCGCCTGGTGGACGCCCCCCAGTTCGCGACCGGGGACGGGAAGGTCGCGGGCGGTGGTGGAGCCGGCGGCGATGACGACCGCGTCGTAGCGCTTCTTCAGGTCGGTGGCCTTCAGGTCGCGGCCGATCTCGACGCCGGTACGGAAGCGGGTGCCCTCCGCGCGCATCTGCTCGATACGGCGGTTGATGTGCCGCTTCTCCATCTTGAACTCGGGGATGCCGTAGCGCAGGAGGCCTCCGACGCGGTCCGCGCGCTCGTAGACGGCGACCGTGTGGCCCGCCCTGGTCAGCTGCTGGGCGGCGGCCAGGCCCGCCGGGCCGGAGCCGATGACCGCGACCGTCTTGCCGGACAGGCGCTCGGGGATCCGCGGGGCGACGTCGCCGTTCTCCCACGCCTTGTCGATGATCGAGACCTCGACGTTCTTGATGGTGACCGGCGGCTGGTTGATGCCGAGCACACAGGCCGACTCGCAGGGCGCCGGGCACAACCGGCCCGTGAACTCGGGGAAGTTGTTCGTCGCGTGCAGCCGCTCGGAGGCGGCGGCCCAGTCCCCGCGGTAGGCGTAGTCGTTCCACTCCGGGATCAGGTTCCCGAGCGGGCAGCCGTTGTGGCAGAACGGGATGCCGCAGTCCATGCACCGGCCGGCCTGCTTGCTGATGATCGGCAGCAGCGAGCCGGGGACGTAGACCTCGTTCCAGTCCCTCTTGCGCTCCTCGACCGGACGGGACTCGGCGACCTCACGGCCGTGGTTCAGAAAGCCCTTCGGGTCAGCCATGGATCGCCGCCTCCATCATCTTCTCGGTGATCTCGGTCTCGGACAGACCGGCCCGCTCGGCGGCGTCCTTGGCGGCGAGCACTGCCTTGTACGTGCTGGGAATGATCTTGCTGAAGCGCTCCACCGCGGTGTCCCACTCGGCGAGCAGCTTCTCGGCGACGGTCGAGCCCGTCTCCTCCTGGTGCCGGCGCACCACGTCGTGCAGCCACTGCCGGTCGGAGTCGTCCAGCGGCTCGACCGCGTCGGCGTTGCCGGGGTTGACGTTGTCCCGGTCGAGGTCGATGACGTAGGCGATGCCGCCGGACATGCCGGCCGCGAAGTTGCGGCCGGTCTCGCCGAGGACCACCGCGCGCCCGCCGGTCATGTACTCGCAGCCGTGGTCGCCCACGCCCTCGGATACGACCAGCGCGCCGGAGTTGCGCACGCAGAACCGCTCACCGGTCCTGCCGCGCAGGAACATCTCGCCGCCGGTCGCGCCGTAGGCGAGGGTGTTGCCCGCGATGACGCTGTACTCGGCGAGGTGGTCGGCGGCGCGGTCCGGGCGGACCACGATCCGGCCGCCCGAAAGACCCTTGCCGACGTAGTCGTTGGCGTCGCCCTCCAGGCGCAGTGTGACGCCGCGCGGGACGAAGGCGCCGAAGGACTGGCCGGCCGAGCCGGTGAAGGTGATGTCGATGGTGTCGTCGGGCAGTCCCGCACCGCCGAACTTCTTCGTCACCTCGTGGCCGAGCATGGTGCCGACGGTGCGGTTGATGTTGCGGATGGCGACCTGGGCGCGCACCGGCTGGGCGTCGGCGGCGCCGGGCGCGGCCAGGGCGTCGGCGGCGAGCCTGATCAGCTCGTTGTCGAGCGCCTTCTCCAGGCCGTGGTCCTGGGCGGTCACCTGGTGGCGCACCGCACCCTCGGGCAGATCGGGCACGTGGAACAGCGGCTCCAGGTCCAGGCCCTGCGCCTTCCAGTGGTCGACCGCCCGGGTCACGTCGAGGACCTCGGCGTGGCCGACGGCCTCCTCCACGGAGCGGAAGCCCAGTTCGGCGAGCAGCTGGCGGACCTCCTCGGCGATGAACCGGAAGAAGTTCACCACGTATTCGGCCTGGCCGGAGAACCGCTCGCGCAGCACCGGGTTCTGGGTGGCGATGCCGACCGGGCAGGTGTCCAGGTGGCACACGCGCATCATGACGCAGCCGGAGACGACCAGCGGAGCGGTCGCGAAGCCGAACTCCTCGGCGCCCAGCAGCGCCGCGATCACCACGTCACGGCCGGTCTTGAGCTGACCGTCGGTCTGCACGACGATGCGGTCCCGCAGTCCGTTGAGGAGAAGCGTCTGCTGGGTCTCGGCCAGGCCCAGCTCCCAGGGGCCGCCCGCGTGCTTCAGCGAGGTCAGCGGGGAGGCACCGGTACCACCGTCGTGGCCGGAGATCAGGACCACGTCCGCGTGCGCCTTGGAGACGCCCGCGGCGACCGTGCCGACACCGACCTCGGAGACTAGCTTGACGTGGATCCGCGCCCGCGGGTTCGCGTTCTTCAGGTCGTGTATCAGCTGGGCCAGGTCCTCGATGGAGTAGATGTCGTGGTGCGGCGGCGGGGAGATCAGGCCGACGCCGGGGGTCGAGTGCCGGGTCCTGGCGACCCACGGGTAGACCTTGTGGCCGGGCAGCTGGCCGCCCTCGCCGGGCTTGGCGCCCTGGGCCATCTTGATCTGGATGTCGTCGGAGTTGACGAGGTACTCGCTGGTCACCCCGAAGCGGCCGGAGGCCACCTGCTTGATGGCGGACCGGCGGGCCGGGTCGTACAGGCGGTCCGCGTCCTCGCCGCCCTCACCGGTGTTGGACTTGCCGCCCAGCTGGTTCATGGCGATGGCGAGGGTCTCGTGCGCCTCCTTGGAGATGGAGCCGTACGACATGGCGCCGGTGGAGAAGCGCTTGACGATCTCGCCGACCGGCTCGACCTCCTCGACGGGGATCGGCGCGCGGCCGGAAGCGAAGCCGAAAAGTCCGCGCAGCGTCATCAGGCGCTCGGACTGCTCGTTCACCCGGTCCGTGTACTTCTTGAAGATGTCGTAGCGGCCGGAGCGCGTGGAGTGCTGGAGGCGGAAGACCGTCTCCGGGTCGAACAGGTGCGGCTCGCCCTCGCGGCGCCACTGGTACTCGCCGCCGATCTCCAGCGCGCGGTGCGCCGGGGCGATCCCGGAGGCCGGGTAGGCCTTGGCGTGGCGGGCGGCGACCTCCTTGGCGACGACGTCGATGCCGACACCGCCGATCTTGGTGGCGGTGCCGTTGAAGTACTTGTCGACGAAGGCCTCGTCCAGGCCGACGGCCTCGAAGACCTGGGCACCCCGGTAGGAGGCGACGGTGGAGATGCCCATCTTGGACATGACCTTCAGCACGCCCTTGCCGAGGGCGTGGATCAGGTTGCGCAGGGCGCTCTCGGGCTCGCCGCCCGGCAGGAAGGTGCCCGCGCGGACCAGGTCCTCGACGGACTCCATCGCCAGGTACGGGTTGACCGCGGCGGCGCCGTAGCCGATCAGCAGGGCGACGTGGTGGACCTCGCGGACGTCGCCGGCCTCCACCAGCAGGCCCACGTGGGTGCGCTGCTTGGTGCGGATCAGATGGTGGTGGACGGCCGCGGTGAGCAGCAGCGACGGGATCGGGGCGTGCTCGGCGTCCGAGTGGCGGTCGGACAGGACGATCAGGCGGGCGCCGTTGCCGATGGCGGCGTCGGCCTCGGCGCAGATCTCCTCGATGCGCGCGGCCAGCGTCTCGCCGCCGCCGGAGACCCGGTACAGGCCGGAGAGGGTCGCGGCCTTCAAGCCGGGCATGTCGCCGTCGGCGTTGATGTGGATGAGCTTGGCCAGCTCGTCGTTGTCGATCACCGGGAAGGGCAGGACGACGCTGCGGCAGGAGGCCGCGGTCGGCTCGAGCAGGTTGCCCTGCGGGCCGAGCGAGCTGCGCAGCGAGGTGACCAGCTCCTCGCGGATCGCGTCCAGCGGCGGGTTGGTGACCTGCGCGAACAGCTGGGTGAAGTAGTCGAAGAGCAGCCGCGGGCGCTCGGAGAGGGCCGCGATCGGCGAGTCGGTGCCCATGGAGCCGATCGGCTCGGCGCCGGTCTTGGCCATCGGCGCGAGCAGGACGCGCAGTTCCTCCTCGGTGTAGCCGAAGGTCTGCTGGCGGCGGGTGACCGAGGCGTGGGTGTGCACGATGTGCTCGCGCTCGGGCAGGTCGCCCAGCTCGATCTCGCCGGCCTGGACCCACTCGGCGTAGGGCTGCTCGGCGGCGAGGGTCGCCTTGATCTCGTCGTCCTCGATGATGCGGTGCTCGGCGGTGTCGACGAGGAACATGCGGCCGGGCTGGAGCCGGCCCTTGCGGACGACCCTGGCCGGGTCGATGTCGAGCACGCCGACCTCGGAGCCGAGGACGACGAGGCCGTCGTCGGTGACCCAGTAGCGGCCGGGGCGCAGGCCGTTGCGGTCGAGCACGGCGCCGACCTGGGTGCCGTCGGTGAAGGTGACGCAGGCCGGGCCGTCCCAGGGCTCCATCATCGTGGAGTGGTACTCGTAGAAGGCGCGCCGGGCCGGGTCCATGGCGTCGTGGTTCTCCCACGCCTCCGGGATCATCATCAGCACGGAGTGCGGCAGCGAGCGGCCGCCGAGGTGGAGCAGCTCCAGGACCTCGTCGAAGGAGGCGGAGTCGGAGGCGCCCGGCGTGCACACCGGGAAGATCCGCTCCAGCGTCTCCTGGGAACCGAACAGGCCGGAGGCCAGCCGGGACTCACGGGCGCGCATCCAGTTGCGGTTGCCCTGGACGGTGTTGATCTCGCCGTTGTGCGCGACGAAGCGGTACGGGTGCGCGAGCGGCCAGCTCGGGAAGGTGTTCGTGGAGAAGCGGGAGTGGACGAGCGCGATGGCCGAGGCGAAGCGGCGGTCGGACAGGTCCGGGAAGAAGGGCTCCAGCTGGCCGGTGGTGAGCATGCCCTTGTAGACGAGGGTGCGGGCCGACAGCGACGGGAAGTAGACGCCGGCCTCGCGCTCGGCGCGCTTGCGCAGCACGAACGCCTTGCGGTCCAGGGCGATGCCCTCGCTGACGCGGTCGGTGACGAACAGCTGGCGGAAGACGGGCATGGTGGAGCGGGCGGTGGCGCCGAGCAGCTCTGGGGCGACCGGGACCTCACGCCAGCCGAGGACGGTCAGGCCCTCGTCGCCCGCGATCGCCTCGATGCGCGAGACGGTGTCCTCGGTGCCGTCCTCGGGCAGGAAGGCGATGCCGACGGCGTAGGCACCGGCCGCGGGCAGTTCGAATCCGGCCACCTCGCGCAGGAACGCGTCGGGCACCTGGGAGAGCAGACCGGCGCCGTCGCCGGAGTCGGGCTCTGAGCCGGTCGCGCCGCGGTGTTCCAGGTTGCGCAGAACCGTGAGCGCCTGTTCGACCAGCGCATGGCTCGCCTCGCCGGTGAGGGTGGCCACGAAGCCGACGCCGCAGGCGTCGTGCTCGTTGCGGGGGTCGTACATACCCTGCGCGGCAGGGCGGGCATCCATGAACGACCAGTTCTGGTCGTTCGCGGGATGCTGGGACGGCTGGCGCGGCATACGCATCGGCTCTCCCGTCGTCGTCATGTGGCTGTGGGTCCCTCCCAGGCCGTTCAGGCTCTGGGGGAGCGAGTGCCGAGGGACGACGTTGGCCCTCTGCCTGAAATGCGAAATTTCGTGCAGATTACATGATGGGGGGTTTCTCGGGAATCGGAAACTCCGTTCCAGCATGCGGGCACCGGGGGTCGCCAGGGGGTACCGCGACCGGCGGTGAAAGATGTGGGGCGGGCGGCGGACGAGATCGGTCGGATCCGTGTCCGTCGGCCCAGAAGGAACAGGGAGGGCGAAGTCGCCCGGCCCTGCGCATGCGCGACAGGCCTCATTGCCTGCGGGTGCTTACGGCTCATGCCCCGTGGTCACGCGGCCGAAACCAACGGGTAAACAAGCAACAGCGTACTTATACGACTATCCGCATAAGTTCCAGCGCCCTATCCTACGGCGGTTCCGAACAGGGTGCCCAGGGCGTAGGTCACACCGGCGGCGGCACCACCCAGGGCGAACTGCCGCAAACCGCTGTACCACCAGGTCCGCGCCGTCACCTTGGCCACCACCGCGCCACAGGCGAAGAGCCCCAGGAGGGCGAGCAGCACGGCCGGCCACAACGCGTTAGCGCCCAGCAGATACGGCATCACCGGCAGAAGCGCGCCGAGCGCGAACGAGCCGAACGACGACACCGCGGCGACCAGCGGGGAGGGCAGGTCGCCGGGGTCAACGCCCAGCTCCTCGCGGGCGTGTATCTCCAGGGCCTGCTCCGGGTCCTTCGACAGCTGCCGGGCCACCTCCTCGGCGAGCCCGGGCTCCACGCCGCGCGAGACGTAGAGCGCGGCCAGCTCCCGCTCCTCGTCCTCCGGGTGCTTGCGCAGCTCGCGGCGCTCGACGTCCAGCTCGGCCTCGACCAGCTCACGCTGCGAGGCGACGGAGGTGTACTCGCCGGCCGCCATGGAGAAGGCACCCGCGGCCAGGCCCGCGAGGCCGGTGAGGACAATGGTCTGCTGGCCCACCGCGCCGCCCGCCACACCGGTCATCAGGGCGAGGTTGGAGACCAGGCCGTCCATCGCGCCGAAGACCGCGGGACGCAGCCAGCCACCGTTCACGTCGCGGTGCGTGTGGTTGTCACGGTGCGCCTCGTGGAGCGTCGCTTCGGTGTCGATGATGGCCATGAAGAGGTCCCCCTGAGCTGGGCGAGAACTTAGGTAAGGCTGACTTTTGGACGAGTTCTATTTTTTGACAACAACGAATCTACGCTGGAAATTTCGCCGCCGCCAGCAAGGGAAGGCTGGGCTAACCTGCGGTTTTATGCTGCGGCGCTCATCCGTGAAGCAAGGCGCACAGATGTCGTATGGGTGATGGTGAGGTTCCCGAGGCTGCACAGGGCCCCACGCCGGGGACAGTTCCGCTGAGGGCTCCCCGCCCTGCGGGGCGCCCCGAGAGGAGAGCCCGCCATGGGATCGACCATCCACGCCCCGCAGACCCCGGCGCCGACCCCGGCCGCCTCGCGTGAACGGGCACGCGGCGCACTGCTCGGCCTCGCCGTCGGAGACGCGCTCGGGGCGCCCGCGGAGAACCTGAAGCCGTCCGAGATCCGCGCCCGCTGGGGCCGGATCACCGGCTACGTCACCGACCGGCCGGCCGGCACGGACGACACCGAGTACGCCATCTTCTCCGGGCTGCTGCTGGCCCGGCACGGCCATGCGCTCACGCCCGCCCTGGTGGAGGCCGCCTGGCACGAGTTCATCGCCGACCGCGCCGAGGGCCCCTTCCGCGGGGCCGGGTTCAGCGAGCGGGGCACGCTGGAGAACCTGCGCCGGGGGCTGGCCGCCCCCATCTCCGCCCAGCACCGGCACGCCTGGAGCGACGGGCTCGCCATGCGGGCGGCGCCGTTCGGGGTGTTCGCCGCCGGGCGGCCCGCCGAGGCGGCCCGGCTGGTGGCGATCGACGGCTCGGTCAGCCACGAGGGCGAGGGCATCCACGGCGGCCGGGCGGTGGCCGCCGGGGTCGCGGCGGCGATGGCGGGCGCGCCGCCGGTCGCGGTCGTGGCCGCCGCCCTCGCCGTCGTCCCCGACGACTCCTGGACGGCCCGCTCGCTGCGCCGGGCCACGGCCGCCGCCCACCGCGGCGAACGCGCGGTCCGCTCCGCGGTGGTCATCGGCGGCTATCCCTGGACCGACCTGGCCCCCGAAGCGGTCGCCCTCGCCTTCGGCGCGTACGCCGCCGCCGACGGCGACTTCCGCGAGGCGGTCCTCACCGCCGTCAACATGGGCCGCGACGCGGACACCACGGCGGCGGTCGCGGGCGCGCTGGCCGGCGCGACGCAGGGCCTCTCGGCCATTCCGGACGAGTGGGCGACGGCCATCGGCCCCGCCCGGGGCAGCTGCCTGCCGTCGATGGCGGGCCGGCACGTACTGGACGTGGCGGACCTGCTGGTGAGCGCCTCCACCGGTCTCCCCCGCCACGAAGCCCCCGTACGACGTGAGGCACTCCCCGTTCCGGACCGGTCGGCGTACGCGCTCACCGCCGGCGAAGAGGAGACACAGCCGTGAGCCACCGGACGGGGCCCGCCGCGGGGGACGCCCCCGAGCGCCCAGCCACACGGGGTCACCCCGCCGCAACGACGACCGATCACCCGGCCCGGAACGGCCACCCGCCGATGACACCACCCTGCACGCCCGGCACAACCACGCCCCCACCAGCAACGAAGGCGAGGCGCGACCATGAGCCCCCGGACCGACGAGCCGGCGGTCGATCACCCGGTACGGAACAGCCAGCCGCCGGTGACGGCAGCCCGCACGCCCGGCGCAACCACGCTCCCCACCAGCGACGAGGACGAGGCGCAACCATGAGCCGCCGGATCGAGAAGCCCGTGGCCGACCACCCGGCACGCAGCAGCCACCCGCCGGTGACGGCAAGCCCGCACGCCCGGCACAGTCACGCGCCCACCGAACGCGAGGCGCGGCCGTGACGCGGCGGGTCGAAGGGCTGTTGTTGGGGCTGGCCGCCGGGGACGCCGCCGGGTGGCCCGCCGCGCGGCACCGGGCCGCTCGGATGCCGGAGTGGACCCGGCGGCTCACCCGCGAGCTGGACACGTTCGCCGAACTGAACGCGACGACGACGCTGCCCGTGCCCATCGCGCTCAACCAGCCTCCGGAGCCGCTGCGCCTCGGCCCCTCCGACGACGCCGAGTGGGCGGTGTTCGCCGCGGAGGCCCTGCTGCGGGCGGGGGACGACGGGGCGCTCGGCGACCTCGGCCGGGAGCGGCGTATCCGGGCCGCGATCGACCTGACCTGGAACGCCGTCGCCGGCGAGGTCGCGGCGGCGGCCGAACGCGCCCCCGAGGTCGAGTCGGCGGTGCTGCCGCTGCGCGCCCGAATCTCCGTCCGGGCCGGGCTCGGCAACCTGGCGACCGGACTGCGCCCGCCGGCCAGCGGGCACGACAACCCGCACTACTTCGACGACGCCGCCTGCGTACGGGCCTGTGTGCTGGCCACGGCCCACCCGGGCGACCCCGGGTGCGCCGCCGAACTGGCCGAGTTCGACGCCCGGTACACCCAGGACGGCGACGGCGTCCACGGAGCCCGCGCGATGGCGGCGGCACTCGCCGAGGCGCTGGCGGGCGCGGAGGTCGGGGCGTGCGTCACGGCGGCGCTGGCCGAGCTGCCCGAGCGGACGGAGATCGGCCGCAACGCGCGGCACGCGCTGCGCCTGGCCCGGGACACCGAGGGCGCGTTCGCGCTCGTCCCGCTCCTTGAGCACCGAATCGTCGACCACGTCTACAGCTACGGCATCGCCGCCGCCGAGACGGTTCCGGTCGCCCTCGCCCTGGCCACGGCGGCGGACGGCCGGATCGCCGAGGCGCTTCCGGCGGCGGCCTGCCTGTCCCGGGTCGCCGACTCCGCCCCGGCCCTGGCGGGCGCGCTGACCGGTGCGCTGGGCGGCGGCGAGGCGATCCCGGCGTCCTGGCGGGATGCCTGCCGCACCCTGTCCGGCTGCGTGCTGCCCCGCCTCACCGGCACCGACCTCGTGGAACTCGCCGAACTCCTGGAAGCCGCACAACCGGCCCCTCCAGGAGGATGATTCCGGGCATGACGCCCAAAGGAGAACAGAGCCGAGGCGTGGTCCGGGACGCGGACCTGGAGGAGCGGATCGCCGGCGCGCTCGTGGGAGCGGCCGTCGGCGACGCGCTCGGCGGCCCCGTCGAGGGCTACTCCCCCGACCAGATCCTCGAGCGCCACGGCGGCCGCGTGCACGGCGTCGTCGGCCCCTGGCACGGCGAACGGTGGCGCACCGCCCGCCCCATCGCCCCGTACCACAAGGGCGACGGCCACGTCACCGACGACACCTTGATGACGCACGCCCTGGTGCGGGTGTACGCACGCGTCCGCGACCATCTCGACGCCCACGCGATCGCCGACCACCTGGTGCCCGACCTGATGACGAACCCGCGCTGGATCCCGGAGCTCCAGGCGGAGGCGCTGCCGCTGCACCGGGTCTTCCTGGCGGAGAAGTGGCTCGTGGCACGGCTGCACTACGGCCACGTCGACCCACGCGAGGCCGGCACCGGAAACATCGTCAACTGCGGTGCCGCGATGTACATGGCGCCGGTGGGACTGGTCAACGCCGCCAATCCGGCGGCCGCTTACGCCGAGGCCCTGGACATCGCGGGCGCCCACCAGTCGTCGTACGGCAGGGAGGCGGCGGGCGTCCTGGCGGCCGGGGTGGCGGCGGCGTGCGCGCCGGGGGCGAGCCCGGACTCGGTGGTGACGGCGTGCCTGTCGCTGGCGAAGGACGGTACCCGCGCCGCGATCGAGCGGGTCTGCGAAGTGGCCCGCGGCCACACGGACTTCGAGTCGGCGCTGGGCCCGCTGCGGGAGGCGGTGGCGCCGTACGACACGGTCGGGCCGGACTACCGGAACCCGTCCCTGGGCGCCCGCCGCCCCTCCCGACTGCACGCGATCGAGGAACTGCCCATCGCGCTGGGCATGTTGACGGTGGCGCGCGGCGACTTCCGGCAGGCCGTTCTCGGCGCGGTGAACTACGGCCGCGACTGCGACTCCACCGCGACGATGGCCGGGGCGCTGGCGGGAGCGCTGGGCTCGCCCGTCCCGGAGGACTGGGCGAAGACGGTGGCCGAGGCCAGCCGCCTGGACCTGGGGGAACCGGCGCGCACACTGGCCGGGGTGACCCGGGAGGTCTTCGAGAAGGACGTACGGCGGCGGCGCGCCCACGAGCGGGCGTTCGCCGGAATGGGAGGCCCGGAATGCTCCGAGTGACCTGGGTCCAGCCGGAGGACCTGCTCGGCCACGAGGTGCGCCAGGCGGTGCAGGACGGCCGCGAACCGTCGGCGATCGCCGCCCGCTGGCGCGCGGCGGGCGGACCCGAGGCGCCGGCGCGTGCGGGCGCGTCCCCCGGGCGCGCCTCCCGCTACCTGCGCCTCCTGGCGGAGGACCTCCTGGACGAACTGGCCGAGCTCCCCAGCCGGCTGGCGGACGCGGAACCGACGGACCTGGCCGCGATCAAGGCCCTGTGCCCGGCCTGGCCCGGGCAGCCGGGCGCCCCCGCGCCCCCGGCGACCGCCGAGCGCCTGGAGGCCGCCTGGCTCGGCCGGGCCGCCGGCTGCCTGCTGGGCAAACCCGTGGAGAAGCTGCCCCTCACCGGCATCCGCCAACTCGCCCGGGCCACCGGCAACTGGCCCCTCAGCACCTGGTTCACCGGCAAGGGCGTACCCGAGGACCTGACCGCCGCGTACCCCTGGAACCGCCGCTCGGCGGCCGGCTCCCTGGCCGAGAACATCGACGGCATGCCCGAGGACGACGACCTCAACTACCCCCTGCTCAACCTCCTCCTGCTGCAACGCCACGGGAAGCGGTTCACGACCACCGACACCGCCCGCCTCTGGCTGGACGAACTCCCCGCGGGCCGCACCTTCACCGCCGAACGCGTCGCCTACCGCAATCTGCTGCTCGGCATCGAACCCCCGCTGACCGCCCGGCAGCGCAACCCCTTCCGCGAGTGGATCGGCGCTCTGATCCGCGCCGACATGCACGGCTGGACCAACGCCGGCGACCCGGCGGCCGCGGCCGCACAGGCCCACCGCGACGCCACCCTCACCCACACCGCGAACGGCGTCTACTCCGCGATGTTCGCCGCCGCCGTCATCTCCACCGCGGCGACCGGAACCCACGACGTCCACACCTGCCTGGCCACCGGCCTGACCGTCGTGCCGCCCGGCTCCCGGCTCGCCCGCGCCGTGCGCCACGCCGTCCAACTGGCCCAAACCCACGAGGACTTCGACACGGTCGTGGACGAACTCCACGCCACCCACGCCGACTGTCACTGGGTGCACGCCGTCCCCAACACCGCGCTGGTCGCCGCCGCCCTGACCCACGCCGACGGCGACTTCACCGGCTCCGTCTGCCGCGCCGTCTCCGGCGGCTGGGACACCGACTCGAACGGTGCCACGGCCGGCGGTGTCGCGGCCCTCCTCGCCGGTTCCCCGAACGAGCTGCCCGACCGCTGGACGGCGCCCCTCAAAAACCGGCTGGCCACATCGGTGGGCGACTTCGACGGCACCGGCTTCGACACCCTGGCCCACCTCACGCACCTGGAGGCGTCCCGCCCCATGAGCGACATCGACCGGCCCGCCTCATGACCGCGCCCCACGACGCCGCGCCCCACGACACCGCACCCGACGCCTCCGGGCCGCTCGCCGGTCTGCGCGTGCTCGACCTCGCCACCCTCTTCGCCGGACCCATCGCCGCCACCATGCTCGGTGACTTCGGCGCCGAGGTGATCAAGGTGGAACACCCGGTCAAGCCGGACCCGTCCCGGGGCCACGGGCCGTCGAAGGACGGAGTCGGCCTGTGGTGGAAACTGCTCGGCCGGAACAAGCACACCATCACGCTGGACCTGTCGAAACCCGGTGGCCGCCGCACCCTGCTGCGGCTGGCCGCCACCGCCGACGTGATCGTGGAGAACTTCCGGCCCGGCACCCTGGAGAAGTGGGAGCTCGGCTGGCCGGAGCTGTCGGCGGCCAATCCGCGCCTGGTGCTGGCCCGGGTCACCGGGTTCGGGCAGTTCGGTCCGCACGCCTCCCGGCCCGGGTTCGGCACCCTGGCGGAGGCGCTGAGCGGGTTCGCCGCGATCACCGGCGAGCCGGACGCGCCACCGACGCTCCCGCCGTTCGGGCTCGCCGACTCGATCGCGGGCCTGGCCACGGCGTACGCGGTGATGACCGCGCTCGCGGCGCGGGAGCGCACCGGGGCCGGCCAGATCGTGGACATGGCGATCATCGAGCCGATCCTGACCGTCCTCGGCCCGCAGCCCCTCTGGTACGACCAGCTCGGCTACGTCCAGCCCCGCACCGGCAACCGCACCCGGAACAACGCTCCGCGCAACACCTACCGCACCAGTGACGGCACCTGGGTGGCGGTCTCCACCTCGGCGCAGTCGGTCGCGGAACGCGTGATGCGGCTGGTGGGCCGCCCCGAGCTGATCGACGAGCCCTGGTTCGCGACCGGCGCGGAGCGGGCCGCGCACGCCGACGTGCTCGACGAGGCGGTGGGCGGCTGGATCGCCCGGCACACCCGCACCGAGGTCCTGGCCGCCTTCGAGAAGGCCCAGGCGGCGATCGCGCCGATCCAGGACGTACGGGACGTGATGGCCGACCCGCAGTACCGGGCCCTCGGCACCCTGACCACGCTGCACGATCCGGAACTCGGCCGGATGCGCATGCAGAACGTCCTCTTCCGGCTCTCCGCCACCCCGGGCGCGATCCGCTGGGCGGGCCGCCCGCACGGCGCCGACACGGACGCGGTCCTGACCGAACTCGGCCTCACCCCGGAGGAACTGGCCGCACTGCGTGCGGAGGGCGCTCTGTGACGGCGACCGCCTTCTGCCCGCTCACCTGGCTGTACGCCCCCGGTGACCGCCCGCACGTCGTGGCCAATGCCCTGGCCTCCGGCGCGGACGTGGTGATCGTCGACCTGGAGGACGCGGTCGCCCCGGACCGCAAGGAGTACGCCCGCGCGGCGACCGCCGAGCTGCTGACCGAGCCGCCGCCGGTCCCGGTGCACGTGCGGATCAACGCGGTCGACGGGCCGCTGGCCGCCGCGGACCTGGCTGCGGTGGCCCCCCGGCCGGGCCTGGCCGGGCTGCGGCTGCCGAAGGTGACGTGCGCCGGGCAGGTCGCCCGGGTCGCGGCGCGGACGGAGACCGTGCAGGGCCCGCCGCCGGCGGACGGTTCGGGGCCCCCGCTGTACGCCCTCCTGGAGACCGCGCTGGCCATCGAGCGCGCCTACGCCATCGCCTCCGCGCATCCCTCGCTGCGCGGCGTCTCGATCGGCGAGTCCGACCTCCGCGCCGACCTGGGCGTACGGCAGGATTCCGGTCTGGACTGGTGCCGCGCCCGGGTCGTCGTGGCCGCCCGCGCGGCCGGCCTCTCCCCGCCGCCCCAGTCCGTCCACCCCGACATCCGGGACCTGGAGGGCCTGGCGGCCTCCTGCGCACACGGCCGCGCCCTGGGCTTCCTCGGCCGCGCTGCCATCCATCCGCGCCAGCTCCCGATCATCGAGCGCGCCTATCTGCCGACCGACCGGGAACTCGAGGAGGCCGAGACGGTCATCAAGGCGGCCACCGCGGACCTGGGCGCGCAGGCCCTCCCCGACGGCCGCTTCATCGACGCGGCGGTGGTGGCGGCGGCCCGGCGCACCCTCGCGCTGGCCCGGCGGTGCTGACACCACGAGGGCGCCCCCGTGATCCGGGGCGCCGTCGTCGGTGTACGGCCGCTTTCGAGGGGCGTCAAGGCCGGTCGTCGGTCGGGGAGAGGCAAACCCATCGTCCGTCGTGGCCGGCGGCCCCCCGACCGGGTCCGGCGCGGCGCCGGAGCGCCTCGAACCCGGATCGACCAGCGCGCTGGATCCGAGGCCACAGCACAGCACCCAGGAGCAACGCAGGTCCCCAGCGGCGAGGTGGCGCAGCAGCCATACGGCGGTGGCGGCCGTGACCAGCACGGTCGCCACCGCCATCGGCACGGTCGTCATTCGGCCCGGCGGTCACGCCCCGTGAGTTCAGCAGGCAGACTCCACTACGAGCGGGGCTTCCGCTGCTTCTCCCCCGACATCACTGGAGCCTCACCAGCCACCGCATCCTGACCGGAGATGGACGTTTCCTCACTCGCGGTCTCCGGAGCGTCCTTGTCCAGCACCACGGGACCCTCCGCGCCTGCGCCCTCTTCCGCGTCCTGCGTGCCGTCCGTGGCATCCGTGGCATCCGTGGCATCCGGCTCGACAGTCTCCTCCCGGCCGGGCCGGAGCCGGGCCGAGAGGACCATGTAGATCACGGCCGCGATGAAGACGATCAACGCGGTCCAGTTGTTCAGCCGCAGGCCCAGGATGTGGTGGGCCTCGTCGACCCGCATGTACTCGATCCAGAACCGGCCCGCGCAGTACGCGGCGACGTACAGGGCGAACGCCCTTCCGTGGCCCATCTTGAACCGGCGGTCCGCCCAGAACACCAGCAGCGCGACGCCGACGCACCACAGCGACTCGTACAGGAACGTCGGGTGGTAGTACCCCGGCACCCGGCCGTCCGCCGAGGACGTGATGTGCAGGGCCCACGGAAGGTCCGTCTCCCGCCCGTACAGCTCCTGGTTGAACCAGTTGCCCCAGCGCCCGAACGCCTGCGCGATCGCCAGGCCGGGAGCCACGGCGTCGGCATACGGCGGCAGCGCGATACCCCGGCGCCGGCAGCCGATCCAGGCACCGAGCGCGCCCAGCGCGACGGCTCCCCAGATACCGAGTCCGCCTTCCCAGATCTTGAAGGCGTCGACCCAGTTCCGGCCTTCACCGAAATAGAGTTCGTAGTCGGTGATCACGTGGTAAAGGCGACCGCCCAGCAGGCCGAACGGGACGGCCCAGACGGCGATGTCCCAGGCGGTGCCCTTCTTCCCACCACGCGCGACCCACCGGCGGTCGACGATCCAGAGGGCGACGAAGAGACCGACGAGGATGCTGAAGGCATAGCCGCGCAGCGGAATGGGACCGAGGTACAGCACACCGCGCGACGGGCTGGGGATGTAGGCAAGTTCCATGGCAGGGTCGACGCTACCGCAGCCGGAGCGGGGCCAAGGCAAGCAGTCCGGCTACGGGTCCATAACGGGCGGCTCGTGCCTCACTCATTTGCTGGCGGCCGCCTCCACCATCTGCTTCAGCTTCGCCGGGGTCATCGTCCGGTCCTGGAGGATGTTCTTCCCGTTCAACAGGACGGTCGGGGTGCCCGAGAAGCCGCCGGCCTCGAAGGCCTGGTTGGACTTGTCGACCCAGCTGTCGTGCGTGCCGTCCTTGACGCACTTGTCGAAGGCCGGGGTGTTCAGTCCGCTCACCTTGCCCGCGAGCTGGATGAGCTTGCCGTTGTCGGCGAAGGCGTCGTCGGACTCCTTGGGCTGGTTCCGGTAGAGCACGTCGTGGTAGGCGGGGAACTTGCCCGCGTCCTGGGCGCAGGCCGCCGCGTTGGCCGCGCGCAGGGAGCCGGTGCCCCCGAGGCCGCCGTCGATCAGTCTGACCAGGCGGTACTCGACTTTGAGCTTGCCGGCGTCGGCCAGCTCGTGGACCGTCGGCCGGTACACCGTCTCGAAGGCCTGGCAGGCCGGGCAGCGGAAGTCCTCCCACACGGTGAGCGTCGACTTGGCTCCGTCCCGGCCGACCGGGATCGCCAGGCTGTCCTTGCCCCGCGCGCCGGAGGGCGCCACGACCGGGCCCGCGCTGCTGCTCTTGTGCTTGCCGGAGTTGGCGGCGACCACGCCGATCACCGCCGCCAGGCCCAGGACGCACACGACGGTCGCGGCCACGATCAGTGTGCGCCGTCGCCTCTCCGCGTTCTTCTGCTTCTCACGCTCGGCCGCCAGTCGCTGCCGGGCGATGCGTTTTCCCTGATGGTTCTTCTCGCTCACACCCCCTGAACGAACCGGGGAGGCGCATTGCGCCTCCCCGGTGCCAGGACCACCCGTTCGGGCGATCGAAGGATGTGCCGCGGCCGTCGTTACGCCTGTCCGCGCACCCCGCTCGCCAGCTCGCCCGCGAGAGCGCGGACGGCCTCGACGCCGGCCGCCGGGTCCGGGGCCTCCAGCATCCGCTTGACGAAGGCCGAACCGACGATCACGCCGTCCGCGAAGCCGGCGACCTCGGCGGCCTGGGCTCGGCTGGAGACGCCGAGGCCGACGCAGACGGGCAGGCCGGTGCCGGTGGCCCGGGTGCGTTCCACCAGGTCCTGGGCCTGCGTGCCCACCGACTCACGGGTGCCGGTGACGCCCATCAGGGAGGCGGCGTAGACGAATCCGGAGCCGGCCGCGGTGATCTCGGCGAGCCGCTCGTCCCTGCTGCTGGGCGCGACGACGAACACCGTCGCCAGGCCGTGCTTCTCGGCGTGCTCCCGCCACAGGGCCGACTCCTGGACCGGCAGGTCCGGCAGGATGCAGCCGGCGCCGCCCGCCTCGGCGAGTTCCGCGGTGAACCGCTCGACGCCGTAGCGGTCGACCGGGTTCCAGTAAGTCATGACGAGCACCGGCTTGCCGGTGGCCGCGTGGGCCTCCCTCACCGTCCGCATGACGTCCGCGATCCTGACGCCGCCGCGCAGCGCGATGTCGTCCGCGGTCTGGATGACCGGACCGTCCAGGACCGGGTCGCTGTGCGGCAGCCCGACCTCGACGACGTCGGCGCCGCCGTCGAAGACGGCCTTGATCGCCTCGATGCCGCCGTCCACGGTCGGGAACCCGGCCGGCAGGTAGGCGATGAGCGCGGACCGGCCCTCCGCCTTGGCGGCGGCCAGGGTGTCGGCCAGCAGCCGGCCCTGTCCACCGGTCGATGCAGTCCCGCTCACTTGGCGTCCCCCTCGATCTCGGCGGTGTCGGCTTCGTCGGCGGCCACCTCGGCGTCGGTGTCGTACAGGCCGAAGTAGCGGGCGGCGGTGTCCATGTCCTTGTCGCCGCGTCCGGAGAGGTTGACCACGATCAGTCCGTCCTCGCCCAGTTCCCGGCCCACTTCCAGGGCACCGGCCAGCGCGTGCGCGCTCTCGATCGCCGGGATGATGCCCTCGGTCCGCGACAGCAGGCGCAGCGCCTGCATGGCCGCGTCGTCGGTGATCGCGCGGTACTCGCCGCGGCCGGAGTCCTTGAGGTAGGAGTGCTCGGGGCCGATGCCCGGGTAGTCGAGGCCGGCGGAGATGGAGTACGGCTCGGTGATCTGGCCCTCGTCGTCCTGGAGGACGTAGGAGCGGGAGCCGTGCAGGATGCCGGGCTCGCCCGCGGTCAGGGTGGCCGCGTGCTCGCCGCTCTCGATGCCGTGCCCGGCGGGCTCGCACCCGATGAGGCGGACGCCGGTGTCCGGGATGAAGGCGTGGAAGAGGCCGATGGCGTTGGAGCCGCCGCCGACACAGGCGACGGCTGCGTCGGGCAGGCGCCCGGCGCGCTCCAGCAGCTGGCGGCGCGCCTCGACGCCGATGACCCGGTGGAAGTCGCGGACCATGGCCGGGAAGGGGTGCGGTCCTGCGACCGTCCCGAACAGGTAGTGGGTGTGGTCGACGTTGGCGACCCAGTCGCGGAACGCCTCGTTGATGGCGTCCTTCAGGGTGCGGCTGCCGGACTTCACGGCGACGACCTCGGCGCCGAGCATGCGCATCCGGGCCACGTTCAGGGCCTGCCGCTCCGTGTCGATCTCACCCATGTAGATCGTGCACTGGAGACCGAAGAGCGCGCAGGCGGTGGCGGTGGCGACGCCGTGCTGTCCGGCGCCGGTCTCGGCGATCACCCGGGTCTTGCCCATCCGCTTGGTGAGCAGGGCCTGGCCGAGCACGTTGTTGATCTTGTGGGAGCCGGTGTGGTTGAGGTCCTCGCGCTTGAGGAACACGCGGGCGCCGCCGGCGTGCTCGGCGAAGCGGGGCACCTCGGTGAGGGCGCTGGGACGGCCGGTGTAGTGGGCGAGCAGGTCGTCGAGTTCGCGGGCGAACTCGGGATCGGCCTTCGCCTTGTCGTACTCGACGGCGACCTCGTCCACGGCGGCGACGAGCGCCTCCGGGATGAACTTGCCGCCGAACGCGCCGAAGTAGCCCTCGGCGCTCGGCACCTGGCCCTCCGGGTCGGGAATGAAGAACTCGCTGGGCATGCGGATACCTCACAGGGGCGTCTGCCCCGGGATCGGTGGGTCTGACGGTCACGGTGGTCGCGTGCGCGTGCCGTGCTCCGGGTGTGCGGGCACGGGCGTCAGCGGGCGGGCCACTCGGCCGGCGGGCGGACCGCGGTCGCGGTACGGCGGCACGGGCCGGGAGCGGCGGAGACGGGGCGACCGGCCCGGGGCCGGACGACGCTGCTCAGCTCACCGCTGGTGGCGCGCACGCGGGCGACGCCATCGCATGCCGTTGACCTGGCCCGGTTCGTCACCGATGACGTACCGCACCCTGCGGCCGTGCACACGGCGTGCGGGCGCGCGGCAGCCACGGGGCCGGCAGCCGCGCGCGAGGCGGGCGTACGGGTCCCGGAAGGGTTCGGCGATCGGGAGGGTCATCGGGGCACACTCTACCGGCGTACGGCCACTCGGGTGAGCGGCTCGCTCAGCTCCGCCCGTGCCGCAGTGCCGGGTGCGCCCCGGCCGCCACCAGGTCGGCGACCGCCGTCTTCGGGTCGCGGCCGGTGACGAGGGACTCGCCGACCAGTACCGCGTCGGCGCCGGCGTTGGCGTAGGCGATGAGGTCGTGCGGGCCGCGCACGCCGGACTCGGCGATCTTGACGAGATCGTCCGGGATCTCCGGGGCCACCCGCTCGAAAGTGTCGCGGTCGACCTCGAGCGTCTTCAGGTTGCGCGCGTTGACGCCGATCACCTTGGCGCCCGCGTCGACCGCGCGCTCGACCTCCTCCTCGTCGTGGACCTCGACGAGCGGGGTGAGTCCGATGGACACCGCGCGCTCGATCAGCGACCCCAGGGCCGACTGGTCCAGGGCGGCGACGATCAGCAGGGCGAGGTCGGCGCCGTAGGCCCGGGCCTCCCACAGCTGGTACGAGGTGACGATGAAGTCCTTGCGCAGGACCGGGATGTCCACGCGCGCGCGGACCGCCTCCAGGTCGGCCAGCGAGCCGCCGAAGCGGCGCTGCTCGGTCAGCACCGAGATGACGGAGGCGCCGCCCGCCTCGTAGTCCGCGGCGAGCCCGGCCGGGTCGGCGATCGCGGCCAGTGCGCCCTTGGACGGGCTGGAGCGCTTGACCTCGCAGATCACCTTGACGCCGTCGCCACGCAGCGCGGCGGCCCCGTCCTTGGCCGCGGGTGCCTTCGCCGCGCGCTCCTTGAGCTCGTCGAGGCTGACGCGCGCCTGCCGCTCCGAAAGGTCGGCACGGACTCCGTCGATGATCTCGTCGAGCACACTCACGCGAGCGGCCCCCTTCCAGACGGTGGACTGTTCCAGCGGGTCGAACGGCCTCCGGCGGTCCGCCGCGAACCGATCAGGCGGGCGGAACCGGTGGTTACTGCGATGGTATCCGGAGGCGGGCGCCGACCTCGCATCCGGTGGACGGCGGTCCCACTACCTGGACATACCGGGCCCGATCAAGGATGGAGCCAGCCACCGAACGGCAGGTTCCGGACAACGGTGAACACCAGCAGCAGGGCACCGAGGCTCCACAGGTGCGCCGTCCCGAGTGCGAGGCGCGGCGGCCGCCCGCGCACGGCGCGCAGGACCCACAGCGTCCACACCACGGCGAAGACCGGATAGCCCGCGGTGGCCAGGGCGTTGTCGTGCAGGGCCGTCACGAAGTCGCCGTGGACGAAGGCGTGGGCGCTGCGCAGCCCGCCGCAGCCGGGGCAGTAGAGACCGGCGTAACGCAACAGGGGGCAGACCGGGTAGTG
This sequence comes from Streptomyces sp. NPDC001231, assembly GCF_042896885.1. Classification (NCBI taxonomy): domain Bacteria; kingdom Bacillati; phylum Actinomycetota; class Actinomycetes; order Kitasatosporales; family Streptomycetaceae; genus Streptomyces; species Streptomyces sp. NPDC001231. The sequence continues at coordinate 87,735 of NZ_JBIAXS010000002.1, read as the reverse complement.
GCCGGGCTGGTTGGGGTCCACGGCCCCGACGTAGGCGAAGGCGCCGGCGACGGCGGTCAGGACCCCGGCCGGGACCGCGAGCCGCCTGAGCACGGCCGTGGCGTGCAGGGGAACGGCGGTGGCGTCCTGGGTGCGCCGCGGGCGGGGTATGGGCGTCCGGCCGTGCGTCACCCTCCGGCTGTCGGGATTCACGCCTCGCATTCTCCCCCGGACCGGTCGCACACGCGCGAGGGGCGGCACCGGGCCGCCCCTTGGACTGTCGAGTGGTACGGGTCCGCCCCGTGCGGACCTCAGCTCTCGGCGCGGGCCGGCTCGCGCGGGCCGACCTGGTGCACCGGGTGCTCGTTCTTCTGGCCGAGGCCCATCATGCGCATGATGCCGCCGACGACGCCGCCGACCAGCACGATCCCCATGCCGGCCCAGAAGCCGACCGGCTGGGCCATCACCATGAAGGCGCCCGCGACGCAGAAACCGATGAAGGCGATGATGACACCGGTCCAGGCGGCCGGGGTGTGACCGTGGCTGCTGCCCGCCATGACTTGCTCCTCGTTGCTGTGTTCTTGTCTGAGCCGGACGCTCGGCTCCATTGTCCCGTACGCGTGCACACGACGTGAGCGGGGGTGGCTCCTCGCGACCGCCGTCCGGGCACGGCGGGAGGCGCGCCCCGGCCGGCTCGCGGTCAGGCGGGTCCGGAGCCGGTCGGGTCCTCGCCCCGGTCGAGGGCCTTCCACAGGTCCTCGGGGCGGTCGGGGTCGACCGGGCGGGTCGCGCGGGCGCGGGGGGCGCCGGAGCGCTCGTAGCGGCCGGACATGGCCGGCCACAGGCGGCCGTAGCGCAGGGCGAGCAGGCCGGCCAGGAGCAGCAGCGCCCCGCCGACGGCCGCGACGTAGGGCCAGCCGGTGTGGCTGAGCGCGGCGGCGGTCGCGGCGGTGTCGCCGGAGACCTGGGCGGCCTTCTCGTCGAGGGCGCCGCCGTCGTCGGCGCCGAGCAGGGCGGCGGCGACCGTGCCCGCGCCGGAGAGCGCGAGCAGCACGGCGACCAGGACGCGGCCGGAGCGGCGGACGGCGAAGACGGCGACGAGCGCGGCCAGGCCCACTATGGCCAGCGCCGCGGGCACGCCCGTGACCTCGCTGCCCTTGGCGGTCAGCGGGAAGGCGCCGCCGGCCACCGTCGCGGTGCCCTCCGCCCAGCGCTGCCGGGTGGCGAGCAGCGCCACGGCCGCGCCGAGCGCGCCGCACAGCAGGGCGACGGCGAGGCTGCGGCGGCCGGACCGGGCGGGTGCGGCGGCTTCGGAACGGGGGTGAGGTAGGGCAGTCACGTACTCCACTATCGCTCGGACCGCGGGCGCCGTGTCATCCGGGGTTCATGTGCCGGACGTGAGAAACGCCCTACTGTCCCAGCCGGTTCGCGGTGTGCACCGCCCGCAGCACGGCCGCCGCCTTGTTGCGGCACTCGGTGTCCTCGGCCACCGGGTCGGAGTCGGCGACGATGCCCGCGCCCGCCTGGACGTAGGCGGTGCCGTCGCGCAGCAGGGCGGTGCGGATGGCGATGGCGGTGTCGGAGTCGCCGGCGAAGTCCAGATAGCCCACGCAGCCGCCGTACAACCCCCGCCGGGACGGCTCGAGTTCGTCGATGATCTGCATGGCCCGCGGCTTCGGCGCGCCCGAGAGGGTGCCGGCCGGGAAGCAGGCGGTCAGCACGTCGAAGGCGGTGCGGCCCGCCGCGACCCGGCCGGTCACGGTGGAGACGATGTGCATGACGTGCGAGTACCGCTCGACGGACATGAAGTCGACGACCTCCACGGAGCCCGGCTCACAGACCCGGCCCAGGTCGTTGCGCCCGAGGTCGACGAGCATCAGGTGCTCGGCGCGCTCCTTGGGGTCGGCGAGCAGTTCCTCGGCGAGGGCCTGGTCCTGCTGCGGGGTGGCGCCGCGCGGCCGGGTGCCGGCGATGGGGTGGACCATGGCCCGCCCGTCCTCGACCTTCACCAGCGCTTCCGGGCTGGACCCGACGACGTCGAAGGCGTCTCCGTCACCGCAGGGGAACCGGAACAGGTACATGTACGGCGAGGGGTTGGTGGCCCTGAGCACCCGGTAGACGTCCAGCGCGCTCGCCGTGCACGGCGTTTCGAAGCGCTGCGAGGGGACGACCTGGAAGGCCTCGCCCGCGCGGATGCGCTCCTTGACGTCCTCCACGGCCGCCTGGAAGTCCTCGCCGCCCCACAGCGCGGTGTACTCGGGCAGTTCGGAGGGCGGCAGCGCGGCGGGCGGCTGGACGACCGGGCGGGACAGGTCCGCCTCCATGGCGTCCAGGCGGGCCACGGCGTCGGCGTACGCCTCGTCGACGCCGGTGTCCAGGTCGTTGTGGTTGATCGCGTTGGCGATCAGCAGGACCGTGCCGTCCCAGTGGTCGAGGACCGCGAGGTCGGAGGTGAGCAGCATGGTCAGCTCGGGCAGCCGCAGGTCGTCGCGCTCGCCGGGGCCGATCTTCTCCAGGCGGCGCACGATGTCGTAGCCGAGGTAGCCGACCATGCCTCCGGTGAAGGGCGGCAGGCCCAGGTCGTGGGCCAGGTCGCGGGGAGTGTGCAGGGTCTCGACGGTGGTGCGCAGGGCGGCGAGCGGGTCGCCCTCGGCGGGGACGCCGACGGGCGGGGCGCCGAGCCAGTGGGCCTGGCCGCCGCGCTCGGTGAGGGTGGCGTCGCTGCGGACTCCGACGAAGGAGTACCGGGACCAGGTGTACGCGGTACTGCCGTTCTCCGCGGACTCCAGCAGGAAGGTGCCGGGGCGCTCGGCGGCGAGCTTGCGGTAGAGCCCGACCGGGGTGTCGCCGTCGGCGAGGAGCTTGCGGGTGACCGGGATGACGCGGCGGTCGGTGGCGAGCTTGCGGAACGTCTCGAGGTCCATGGCGGCCGACCTTACTGACCTTCGGCCGGCGCGCCGGAACCGGCGTCCTTCAGCAGGACGTCGGCGTCGAAGCAGGTGCGGTCGCCAGTGTGGCAGGCGGCGCCCACCTGGTCGACCTTGACCAGCACGGTGTCGGCGTCGCAGTCCAGGGCGACGGACTTGACGTGCTGCACGTGCCCGGAGGTGTCGCCCTTGACCCAGTACTCCCGGCGGCTGCGCGACCAGTAGGTGCAGCGGCCGGTGGTCAGCGTGCGGTGCAGCGCCTCGTCGTCCATCCAGCCGAGCATCAGCACCTCGCCGGTGTCGTACTGCTGGGCGATGGCGGGCAGGAGCCCGTCGGCGCTGCGCTTGAGGCGGCGGGCGATCTCCTGGTCGAGGCTGCTGGGCGCGGGCGTACCGGGCGTGCTGGTCATGGGTGCCATTGTGCCGCGCGGGACCGACGGCCGGGGCGGCGTTCCACTGACTGGGCGCCGCGGCGCGACGGGGCCCTTCGGGCGCCGGGCGCTTGGGCGGCTCGGCGCCGTGGGGTGGCCGGTCGACGGGTGGGCGGACTCGCTGCGTGGTCGTAGGCTGACCACATGTCGACCTTTGCCAAGCGTGAACGGCTCCTTCTCGCCGATCTCTTGGAGACCGCCGGTCCTGAGGCGCCCACTCTCTGCGAGGGGTGGCTCACCCGGGATCTGGCGGCGCACGTGGTGGTGCGCGAGCGGCGTCCCGACGCGGCCGGGGGCGTGCTGATCAAGCCGCTGGCGCCCCGCCTCCAGAAGGTGATGGAGGAGTACGCGGCGAAGCCGTACGAGGAGCTGATCCAGCTGATCCGTACCGGCCCGCCCCGCTTCTCACCCTTCCAGCTCAAGCAGATCGACGAGGCGGCCAACACCGTCGAGTTCTACGTCCACACCGAGGACGTGCGCCGCGCCCAGCCCGACTGGACGCCGCGCGAGCTCGACCCGGTCTTCCAGGAGACCCTGTGGTCCCGGCTGGAGCGCACCGCCCGGCTGCTGGGCCGGGGCATCCCCACCGGCCTGGTCCTGCGCCGCCCCGACGGCCGGACTGCCGTCGCGCACCGGGGCACGCCGGTGGTGACGGTGACGGGCGAGCCGTCGGAGCTGCTGCTGTTCGCGTTCGGCCGGCAGGGTACGGCGCGGGTCGAGACGGTCGGTGACCAGGACGCGATCACGAAGCTGTCGGAGACCAAGCAGCTGGGGCTCTGAACCCCGCCGCGACGCTTCGGCGGGGTCAGTGGGGCAGTTCGGCGCGGCGCAGGGCGGGGGCGGCCAGGACCACGACCCCGCCCAGGCCGCACACCGCCGCGCTGACGACGAACACCGGGCCGGTCCCCCAGGCCCCGATCGCGGCGGCCGACAGCGGCATGCTGAGCGGGGCGAAGCCGAGGCTGATCAGGCCGCCCACGGCGGTGACCCGCCCGAGGTAGGCCGGATCGGTCTGGGTCTGCAGCAGTGCGCCGCACAGGGCGCCGCTGAGTCCGACGAGGAGGCCGATCAGTACGGCCACCGAGGCGGCGGCGACGACGCTCGGGACGAAGGCGAGGGCGCCGATGGCCACGGAGCCGGCCAGGATCATGTACGCGGCCACGTGCCCGGCGTGCGACAGCCGGCCGCGCACCGCCAGCAGCAGGGAGGCCGCGCCCGCCCCGGTGCCGAATCCTGCCAGTACCCAGCCCATCCCGGAGGCACCCCAGCCGCGCTGGTCGGCCAGCAGGGCCAGGCCCACGTTGAGCGGGGCGACGAAGCCGAGGTCGCCGAAGACGATGGCCAGCATCAGCGGGCCGAGGACACGGTGGCGGCGGATGTAGCGCAGGCCCGCCACCAGGTCGCGCCAGGGGGTGCTGTCGGCGGCGTCGGCGGCGTCGTCCTGCGGCAGGTCCCGGATCCGTACGGAGAGCAGCAGTGGCAGGGACACGGCGATCAGCAGTCCGGCGCACCCGAACGCCGCCGCCGCGCCGCCGAGTGCGACGCCGAGGCCGCCGAGCGGCGCGCCGACGACGCTCGCGAACCGGATCGCCAGCCCCCGCATGCCCTGCACGCGCGCGAGCTGGTCCCGGCTCGTCACCCGCGCGGGCAGGGCGCCCACCGCGGGCATGAACACGGCGTCCACGGTGCCGAAGACCAGGGCGAGCAGGGCCAGCAGCCACAGACCGGGGCTGGCGAGCCACAGCAGGGCGGCCACCGCCAGGACGGCGACGCAGCGTACGGCGTCGCTGCCGATCACCACTCTGCGCGGCCCGAGCCGGTCGGCGACCACTCCCCCGCCCAGCATCAGCAGCGCCCTGGGCAGCGCGCCGACCGCCATCACCACTCCGGCCTGCGCGGGCGACCCGGCACGGATGGCCGCCCAGGACAGGGCGAGGTAGTAGACGTTGTCCCCCATCATCGAGGCGGTGTAGGCGGCGAGCCAGCGCAGAACGTTGCCGTCGCGGTGGGCGGGGCGCCCGGCGGCGCGCTCGCCGGCGGATATCGCAGACGCGGTGGTCAAGGCAGTGACCTCTCTCAGACGCGGAACGGGAATCCGTACATGTGCAGCGCGACGTGTTCGCGCCCTTCGGTGTCACCGGCCGCCTCGCGGGCCCGGCCCAGCTCGTCGTACTTCGTCACCAGGTCGTGCATGGCTTTGTTGAGCTCGGCCAGTTCGGCGGCCGTCAGCCGCAGCAGCGACTCCGAGTCGAACGCGGCCTCGTTCCACTCCGCTCCCCAGTGGGGGCGCTCGTCGAGGTAGGTGCGGTACATCTCGACGCGCTGCTCCAGGAAGAGCCGGGAGGCCGCGAGGTGCGCCGCCAACTTCTCCGGCGCGTCCCGGAAGTCCTCGTCGCGGATGGAGACGCCGTCCGAGGCCGGCTGCCACCAGCGTTCCCGCGCGTCCCCGCTGCGCGGCTCGGCCGCCTCGATCAGACCGTGCTCGGCGAGCTTGCGCAGGTGGTAGCTGACCAGGGACACAGCTTCGTCCACCTGTTCGGCCAGGTGTGAGGCGGTCGCCGCCTCGGCCACGAACAGCAGCCGGTAGAGCTTCATGCGCAATGGATGGGCGAGCGCCTTGAGCGTGCCCAGATCAGTGACTTTCCGATTCTCCTCGCGTGGCATGCGCCCACCATAGATGCGAAAGGAAAGTTGCACAACAAGAATTGCGCAACTTCTCTTTCGCGTATCGGCACGAGAAGGCCCCGGCCGCTTCGGGGCGACCGGGGCCATGCGCTGCCTCGGGCTACCGAACGGGGTGTCCCGCCCCGCGCAGTGCCTCCTTGACCTGGCCGATGCGCAGGTCGCCGAAGTGGAAGACCGAGGCGGCCAGGACCGCGTCCGCGCCCGCTGTGACGGCCGGAGGGAAGTCGGCGAGCTTGCCGGCGCCGCCCGAGGCGATCACCGGTACCGTCACGTGCTTGCGGACGGCCGCGATCATCTCCAGGTCGTAGCCGTCCTTGGTGCCGTCCGCGTCCATCGAGTTGAGCAGGATCTCGCCCGCGCCCAGCTCCGCCGCCCGGTGCGCCCACTCCACCGCGTCGATGCCGGTGCCCCGGCGGCCGCCGTGGGTGGTCACCTCGAAGCTCCCGGAGGGAGTACGGCGGGCGTCCACCGACAGGACCAGCACCTGGCGGCCGAAGCGCTCGGCGATCTCCCGGATCAGGTCCGGACGGGCGATCGCGGCCGTGTTGACGCCCACCTTGTCCGCGCCCGCCCGCAGCAGCTTGTCCACGTCCTCGGTGGTGCGGACGCCGCCACCCACCGTCAGCGGGATGAACACCTGCTCGGCGGTGCGGCGCACCACGTCGTACGTCGTCTCCCGGTCGCCCGAGGACGCGGTGATGTCCAGGAACGTCAACTCGTCGGCGCCCTCGGCGTCGTACACCTTGGCCATCTCGACGGGGTCGCCGGCGTCACGCAGGTTCTGGAAGTTGACGCCCTTGACCACCCGGCCGCCGTCCACGTCCAGGCAGGGGATGACTCGGACCGCCAGGGTCATGAATCCACGGCTCCTCTGTATGCCTCTAGCTCGATCTCGACCAGGATGCGCGGATCCACGAAGCCCTCGACCACCAGCAGGGTCGAGACCGGACGCACCAGGTCGAACAGTTCCTTGTGGGCCCTGCCCACCTCGTCCACGTCCCGCAGATGGGTCAGGTACATCCGGGTCCGGACCACCGCCCCGGGGCCCAGTCCGAACTCGGCGATCGCCTCCAGCGCGCTGGTGAGCGCTACCTTCGCCTGCTCGTACGGATCGCCCTCCCCGTACAGCACACGGCCCTTGAAGGCCGTCGTGCCGGCCACCAGGACCCGGTCGCCCGCCGCTACGGCGCGCGCGTAACCGAATGTCTCTTCCCAAGGACTTTCGCTCTGCACGCGCCGTACGGCTTCCGACGTCATGACGCCACTGCCTCCAAGGCCTCTTCCAGGGTGAACGCCTTCGCATACAGGGCCTTCCCGACGATGGCGCCCTCGACACCGAGCGGCACGAGGCCGGCGAGCGCCCGCAGGTCGTCGAGCGAGGAGACACCGCCCGACGCCACCACCGGGCGGTCGGTCGCCGCGCAGACGTTCTTCAGCAGCTCCAGGTTGGGGCCCTGAAGGGTGCCGTCCTTGGCGATGTCGGTGACGACGTAGCGCGCGCAGCCCTCCTTGTCGAGGCGCTCCAGCGTCTCGTACAGGTCGCCGCCGTCGCGGGTCCAGCCGCGGCCGCGCAGCGTGGTGCCCCGTACGTCCAGGCCGACCGCGATCCTGTCGCCGTGCCGGGCGATGACCTCGGCGACCCACTCGGGGGACTCCAGGGCTGCGGTGCCGAGGTTCACGCGGGTGCAGCCGGTGGCCAGGGCGGCGGCGAGGGTGTCGTCGTCGCGGATGCCACCGGACAGCTCCACCTTGATGTCCATGGCCTTGGCGACCTCGGAGATCAGCTCGCGGTTGTCGCCGGTGCCGAACGCGGCGTCCAGGTCCACCAGGTGCAGCCACTCGGCGCCCGAGCGCTGCCAGGCCAGGGCGGCCTCCAGCGGAGAGCCGTACGAGGTCTCCGTGCCGGACTCGCCGTGCACGAGGCGCACGGCCTGGCCGTCGCGGACGTCGACGGCGGGGAGGAGTTCGAGCTTGGCCATGTCTCTACAGGGTTCCGATCCAGTTGGTGAGCAGCTGCGCTCCGGCGTCGCCGGACTTCTCGGGGTGGAACTGGGTGGCCCACAGGGCGCCGTTCTCCACGGCGGCCACGAAGGGCTTGCCGTGCGTCGCCCAGGTCACCCTGGGGGCGTTCAGCACCGGGTTGTGGGTCTCCAGCCGCCAGTCGTGGACGGCGTAGGAGTGCACGAAGTAGAAGCGGGCGTCCGCGTCCAGGCCGGCGAACAGCTCCGAGCCGGCCGGCGCCTGAACGGTGTTCCAGCCCATGTGGGGCACGATGTCCGCCTGGAGCGGCTCTACCGTGCCGGGCCACTCGTCCAGGCCCTCGGCCTCCACCCCGTGCTCGATGCCGCGCGCGAAGAGGACCTGCATACCGACGCAGATGCCCATCACCGGGCGCCCGCCGGACAGCCGGCGGTCGATGATCCAGTCGCCGCGCACGTCCTTCAGGCCCCGCATGCAGGCGGCGAACGCACCCACGCCCGGCACCAGCAGACCGTCGGCGTTCATCGCCGCGTCGTAGTCGCGGGTGATCTCGACGTCGGCTCCCGCGCGGGCGAGGGCCCGCTCGGCCGAGCGGACGTTGCCGAAGCCGTAGTCGAAGACCACCACCCTTTTCGCGCCGGTGCTCAATTCCACACCTCCAGCCGCATCACGCCCGCGACGAGGCACATCGCCGCACCGATGGACAGCAGCACGATGAGGCTCTTCGGCATCTGCTGCTTGACGAAGGAGATGATGCCGCCGAGCAGGAACAGGCCGACGACGATCAGCAGGGTGGACAGACCGGTCACAGCGCGCCCTTCGTGGAAGGGATGATGCCGGCCGCGCGCCGGTCGCGCTCGGACGCGTACCGCAGGGCCCGGGCCAGCGCCTTGAACTGGCACTCCACGATGTGGTGCGCGTTGCGCCCGTAGGGCACGTGCACGTGCAGCGCGATCTGCGCCTGGGCGACGAAGGACTCCAGGATGTGGCGGGTCATCGTGGTGTCGTACTCGCCGATCATCGGCGCCATGTTCTCGGGCTCGGTGTGCACGAGGTACGGGCGGCCGGACAGGTCGACGGTGACCTGGGCGAGGGACTCGTCCAGCGGGACCGTGCAGTTGCCGAAGCGGTAGATGCCCACCTTGTCGCCGAGCGCCTGCTTGAAGGCGGCACCCAGCGCGAGGGCGGTGTCCTCGATGGTGTGGTGGGAGTCGATGTGCAGGTCGCCGTCCGTCTTCACGGTCAGGTCGAACAGACCGTGCCGGCCGAGCTGGTCGAGCATGTGGTCGTAGAAGCCGACGCCGGTGGCGATGTCGGTCCTGCCGGTGCCGTCGAGGTCGATCTCGACCAGGACCGAGGTCTCCTTGGTGGTGCGCTCGACCCTTCCGATGCGTCCCTCGCGAGTCATCCGCTCTGCTCCTGTTCCTTCTTCAGTTCCCGTACCGCGTCGAGGAACGCGTCGTTCTCCTCCGGCGTTCCCGCGGTGACCCGCAGCCATCCCGGTACGCCGTTGTCCCGGACCAGGACGCCCCGGTCCAGGATCCGCCGCCAGGCGGTGTGGGCGTCCTCGAACCGCCCGAACTGGATGAAGTTGGCGTCCGACTCGATCACGTCGTAGCCGATCGCGCGCAGTTCGCCGACCAGCCGGTCCCGCTCGGCCTTCAGCTGCTCGACATAGCCCAGCAGCGTGTCGGTGTGTTCCAGGGCGGCCAGTGCCGTCGCCTGCGTGATCGCCGAGAGGTGGTACGGCAGCCGGACCAGCTGCACGGCGTCCACGACCGCCGGGTGCGCCGCGAGGTAGCCCAGGCGCAGACCGGCGGCGCCGAACGCCTTGGACATGGTGCGGGAGACGACCAGGTGCGGCCGGCCCTCGAGCAGCGGCAGCAGCGAGGCGCCGTGGCTGAACTCGATGTACGCCTCGTCCACGATCACCATGGACGGCCTGGCGGCCTGCGCCGCCTCGTACAGCGCGAGGACCGTCTCCGGCGACACCGCGTTGCCGGTGGGGTTGTTGGGGGTGGTGACGAAGACGACGTCCGGGCGGTGCTCCGCGATCGCCCGCTCGGCGGCGGCGAGGTCGATCGTGAAGTCCTCGCGGCGCGGCCCGGAGATCCAGCCCGTGCCCGTGCCGCGCGCGATGAGCGCGTGCATGGAGTACGAGGGCTCGAAGCCGATCGCGGTGCGGCCCGGACCGCCGAAGGTCTGGAGCAGCTGCTGGATGACCTCGTTGGAGCCGTTGGCCGCCCAGACGTTCTCGGCGCCGACCCGGTGGCCGCCCGTCCTCGTCAGGTACCTGGCGAGCTCGGTGCGCAGCTCCACCGCGTCCCGGTCGGGATAGCGGTTGAGGCTGCGGGCGGCCTCGCGCACCCGCTCGGCGATCCGCTCGACCAGCGGCTCGGGCAGCGGGTAGGGGTTCTCGTTCGTGTTCAGCCGTACGGGGACGTCCAACTGGGGCGCGCCATAGGGGGACTTGCCGCGCAGCTCGTCCCGTACGGGAAGATCGTCGATTCCGAAGCTCACTTGCCGCTCACTTGCTCGTCGGTACCTTCCAGCCGAACCTCGCCTTGATCGCCGCGCCGTGCGCCGGGAGGTCCTCCGCCTCCGCCAGCGTCACCACGTGGTGGGCGACCTCGGCGAGGGCGTCCCGGGTGTAGTCCACGATGTGGATGCCGCGCAGGAAGGACTGGACGGACAGGCCCGAGGAGTGGCAGGCGCAGCCGCCGGTGGGGAGCACGTGGTTGGACCCGGCCGCGTAGTCGCCGAGCGAGACCGGCGCCCAGGGGCCGACGAAGACCGCTCCGGCGTTGCGCACCCGGTCGGCGACCGCCGCCGCGTCGGCCGTCTGGATCTCCAGGTGCTCGGCGCCGTAGGCGTCGACCACCTTCAGGCCCTCGTCGAGGCCGTCGACCAGGACGATCGCGGACTGCTTGCCGGACAGGGCCGGGCGGATCCGGTCCTCGATGTGCTTCGTCGCCTCGACCTGCGGCCCCAGCTCCCTCTCGACCGCGTCCGCGAGCCCCACGGAGTCGGTGACCAGGACGGCGGCGGCCAGCGGGTCGTGCTCGGCCTGGCTGATCAGGTCGGAGGCCACGTGCACCGGGTCGGCGGTGGCGTCCGCGAGGATCGCGATCTCGGTGGGGCCGGCCTCGGTGTCGATGCCGATCTTGCCGGTGAAGTGGCGCTTGGCGGCGGCGACCCAGATGTTGCCGGGGCCGGTGACCATGTTGGCGGGCGGGCAGGACTCGGTGCCGTGGGCGAACATCGCCACGGCGGTGGCGCCGCCCGCCGCGTACACCTCGTCGACGCCGAGCAGGGCGCAGGCGGCGAGGATCGTCGGGTGCGGCAGCCCGTCGAACTCGGCCTGGGGCGGCGAGGCGAGCGCGATGGACTCGACGCCGGCCTCCTGGGCGGGCACGACGTTCATGACCACGGAGGACGGGTAGACCGACCGGCCGCCCGGCGCGTACAGCCCGACGCGCTCGACGGGCACCCACTTCTCGGTCACCGAGCCGCCGGGCACCACCTGGGTGGTGTGCGTGGCGCGGCGCTGCTCGCGGTGGACGAGCCGGGCGCGCCGGACGGACTCCTCCAGGGCCGCGCGCACGTCCGGGTCGAGCTTCTCCAGCGCGTCCTCGAGTGCCTGGATCGGGACCCGCACCGACTCCAGACGTACGCCGTCGAACTTCTCGGCGAAGTCGATCAGCGCCGCGTCGCCGCGATGATGCACGGCCTCGCAGATCGGGCGCACCTTCTCCAGGGCGGCCGAGACGTCGAAGTCGGCTCGGGGCAGCAGGTCGCGCAGGGCGGGTCCCTCGGGGAGGGCGTCGCCGCGCAGATCGATTCGGGAGATCACGGTGTCAATTCTCTCAGACCGCGCGCGGGCACCGTCCGTCCGTATCAGTGGCTGATACAGAACGCCGTACCAGTGGCTGGTACGGAACACGGAAGGTCCCCTTCACATTTCGTGTTCAGAGCGTCACCGATCGGGCATGACCGGTTGTACGAAGCGTAATCAACCAGCGAGTAGCCGGGGAGGGAGGGAGGACCGTGTCCGAGGGGGCCGGCTTAGGCTCCGGTGACCTGCCCGACGACCTGACCGCCACCGAGGCGGGAATGTGGCAGGCCTTCCGCAACGGCAGCCTGTACGACCTGCGCAGCGGCGACGCCGTGGTGGACGATCCGCACGGCGGGCAGCCGTGGGGGCCCGAGCGGACCGTGCGGGCGCGTGTCGTCTGCTGGCTGCTGCTGGACGGGCCGCCCGCGCTCGCCGGGCGCGTGTCGTCCCTGAAGCTCCGCGGCCTGCGGATCACGGGCGCCCTGGACCTCGCCGGGGGCGCGGTGCTGCCGTACATGGAGCTGAACGGCTGCCGGTTCGACCAGGAGGTCCTGCTGCCGGAGGCGCACTTCACCACCGTGCGGCTGGTGGACTGCTCGGTGCCGCGGCTGGAGGCGGCCCGCGTGCGCACCGAGGGCGACCTCCATCTGCCGCGCTGCCGGTTCACCGGCGGGATACGGCTGACCGACGCGCACATCGGCACGGACCTGCTGCTCAACCAGGCGGTCGTGCACCGGGACCGCGCCGGCCGCTCGATCGCCGCCGACGGGATGACGGTGGGCCAGGACCTCCAGGCGGAGCTGCTGGAGTCGTACGGCGAGTTCAGCCTGCGCAGCGCGAAGATCGGCGTGTCGCTGAGCCTGCGCGGCGCGCGGCTCGCCAACCCGCGGGAGCGGTTCGCGCTGAACGCGCCGCAGCTCACCGTGGAGCGCACGCTGTACCTCACGCCGGCAGGCGTCGGCGGACCGCTGAGCGGGGTGACGCCCGCGCACGGGACGCGGATTCAGCCCTTCGAGTGCCGGGGCGGGGTGCGCCTGGACGACGGGCGGTTCGGTGACGCCGTCGATCTGGAGCGGGCCCGATTCACCCTCACCGACGAGCAGGTGCTGTCGCTGCGCCGGGTGCAGACGCCGGAGCTGCGCTTCCTCGGGGAGCGGCCGCCGCGCGGGCAGGTGCTGCTGTCCGGGGCGCGGGTCGTCACCCTCGTCGACCGGGCGAGCAGCTGGCCCGCGCCCGGCAGCCTGCACATGGGCGGCTTCGCCTACGAGAACCTGGTGCCGCGGGGCCCGTTCCCGCTGACCGAGCGGCTGAACTGGGTGGCGGCGGCGACCGCCGAGTACAACCCGGAACCGTACGAGCGGCTCGCCGCCGTGCTGCGGGAGGCGGGCGAGGACGTGGACGCGCGCGAGGTGCTGCTCGCCAAGCAGCGCCGCCGCCGCGAGACCCTGCCGCTCGCCGCCAAGCTCGTGGGCTACCTCCAGGACTGGACGGTAGCCTACGGGTACCGGCCGGGCCGCGCCGCGGTGTGGATGGCGGTGCTGTGGGCGGCCGGCTCGCTCGCCTTCGCGCGCGCGGGCCCGCCCCCGGCCGACTCCGGCGGCCACCCGGAGTGGAACCCCGCCCTGTTCGCCCTGGACCTGCTGCTGCCGGTCGTCGATCTGGGCCAGGCGGGCGAGTGGCAGCTGCGCGGCGGCTGGCAGTGGCTCGCGGCGGCACTGATCCTGCTCGGCTGGACCCTGGCCACGACGGTGGCGGCGGGCGCGACGCGGCTGCTGCGGCGGAGCTAGTGCCGCGGCAGGCAACGTTTGCCCGTAAAGGAGCGGCGCCCGGTGCGTTGCCCGTCGGGGCACTGGTGCTGTGACCGGAAAGGTTTGCCGGGAAGCAACGTTCGTGATCAATGCACCTGGGGGCTCTCGTTCGCAACCCTGGGCCCGAGTGGCGCTCCCGCGCGGGACTGGGTTCGCGCGGCTCCTCCGGTGGAGCCGTTCTTGTCGAACCACAGCTTGTGCACGGCGACCTCGAGCATGCACTCGGTCTCGATCACGCCGTCGAGGGGGCGAACGCGCTCCTGGAGGAACCTCCACAGCTCGGTGTCGTCGGCGGTGAGGACCTGGGCGAAGACATCGGCCCTGCCGAGCGTCGTGGAGACGTAACTGACCTCGGCGCACGCCGTCAGCTCCGTCACGACGTGGTCGTGGTGCTCGGGGGCGACCTTGAGGAACAGCAGCGCCAGCCGGGCGGTGCTGAAGCGGCCTGGGTCGGCGAAGGCGGTGATCTTGAGGATGCCGCCGTCCTCGAGCCGGCGGAACCGGCTGCGCACGGTGCCCTCGGAGACGTCCAGCGACCGCGCGATCTCCCGGAAGGCCCGGCGTCCGTCCTGCTCCAGCTCGGCGATGATCGCCCGGTCGAGGCTGTCGAGTTCGATGGTCATGGCCAGATCCTAGGCCGCCCGGACGGCGCACGGACCACGCATTGCGAGGCCTGGACGGGCATTCGCTCCATCATCGCGCACCGCAGCGGGCTAAAACTTTTCGCATTACGTAGCATCGACCCCTTGCGTCCACGCATTGCGGGCTCTAGCGTCCCGGCTTAACGCAATGCGCATCCCCAGAGACACATCACTGCCTGGATGCGCAGCTTCATGCATCTCTGGATACGCAAGGAGCAGACCATGTCGCTGCCCGCACCCGCCCCGCCCCCCATACCGTCCGGGACCGACTTCGCCTGGCCCTCGGGAGCCGAGGCCGCCGTGTCGTTCACCTTCGACGTGGACGCGGAGGCGGGCCGGCTCGGCGAGGGCGAGGCGTACGCCCGCCGTCTGACGACCCTGTCCGAAGGGCGCTACGGAGTCGTCCGCGGCATGCCGCGCATTCTGCGGCTGCTCGCCGAGCACGGCGTCCGCGGCACGTTCTTCGTGCCCGGTTTCACCGCCGAGCTGTACCCGGGCACCGTGGTGGACATCCTCGAGGCCGGGCACGAGATCGCCCACCACGGCCATCTGCACCTGCGCAGCGACAAGGTGTCCGCGGCCGAGCAGCGGGCCGGGATCGAGAAGGGGCTGGCCGCGCTCACCGCCGCCGGGGCGCCCGTACCGGCCGGCTACCGCTCGACCTCCTGCGAGCTGACCCCGGAGACGTTCGACCTGCTGATCGAGCACGGATTCGGCTACGACTCGTCCTGCATGGGCGACGACCGGCCCTACTACGAGACGTACGGGGGGCGTTCCCTCCTGGAGCTGCCCGTGCACTGGTCGCGGGACGACTGGCCGCGCTACGGCTGGAACATCGACACCGGGGGCAACAGGGCCGCTCCCGGGGAGCTGTTCACCTCCTGGCTCGCCGAGTACCAGTGGGCCAAGGCCGAGCGGCGCCACGTCTGCTACACCATGCACCCCGAGGTGATCGGCCGGCCGCAGCGCTTCGCCGAACTCGCCCGGCTCGTCGAGGCCGTGGCCGGGGACGGCCGGGCCTGGACCGCCCCGCTCGCCGACGTCGCCGCGCATGTGCGCCCGCTGCTGCCGCCACCCTCCGCCCCGGCCCCGGCCCCGGCGGTGGACCGGTGAGCAGCAACGGCACCCACACCCGGTTCGTCTCGACCGCGGTCGAACCGCGCGAGCGCGGACGGGAGTTCGGCGAGACCTGGCGCCAACGGGTGGCCGCCACCGCCGACGGCTACCGGGAGCTGTTCGCCCGCGCCGGTGTGCGGGACCTGTCCGGCCCCGGGGCCTGCGCGCTGGCCGCCGTCGAGGGCTGGGCCCCGCGCCTGGCCGCCGAGATCCGGGGCATCGCCGAGGGCGCCGCCCTGCCCGTGGAGACCGTCGCGGCGGTCAACGCCCGTACCGAGATCCTCGCGAGCACCCGCGCGGGGGGCGAGTGCTCGACGGTCGTCGCGCTGCGCGACGGCGACGAGGAACCGGTGGCCGCGCAGAACTGGGACTGGTACGCGGGCCTCGCGGCGAACTGGCTGGAGTGGGAGATCCCGCACGCCGGCGGCGGGCGCACCACGACGCTCACCGAGTACGGGATCGTCGGCAAGATCGGCGTGAACGACCGCGGGGTGGGCTGCCTGTTCGACATCCTCCACCACCGCGCCGACACCGGCGCCCACGGCGTCCCCGTGCACGTCGTCGCCCGCCGGCTGCTCGACGAGGCCGACACCGTCGCCGACGGGCTGCGGATCATCGGCGGGGCGCGGACCTCCGCGTCCACCACGATCACCGTCGTCGGCGGGCGGCGGGCCGGACGCGGTGCCGTGGCCGCCGAGTTGTGGCCCGACGGACCCGGGCACGTGCTGCCGGACCCCGACGGGCTGCTGCTGCACACCAACCACTTCCTGAGCCGGCCCGGCGCGGACGGCGACACCGAGCCGCGCACCGACCCCGACACGCTCGTGCGCTACGAGGTGCTGCGCCGGGCCCTGCACGGGCGCGGCCGGGACCTGACCCCCGCGCAGGCGCTGGCGGCGCTGGCCGACCACGGCGGAGGCGTGTGCGTGCACGCCCCCGGGGGACGCGACGACGCCTTCCAGACCCTGGCCGCCGTCCGCATCGACTTCACCACCCGCCGGCTGGACATCCACGCCGGCCCGCCCTGCCGCACCCACGGCAACCGGACCGACGCCAACGGCGACTGACCCGGCACCTACGTCAACCGACCCGACCGACCAAGCACTTCGACCCGAGGAGCGAGCAGTGCTTCAGCTCAAGCGCATCGACAACACGGACATCCTCACCCACGACGTCCAACGGCTCGTGGACTTCTACCACGGCGTCCTGGGGCTGCCCTTCCACCTGCCGTACGTGCCCGAGGAGAAGTGGGCCGCCATCGACCTGGGCAACGTGACGCTCTACCTGTTCGCCTCCGAGGCGGGCGAGCACGCCCCGCGCCGCACCGAGGTCAACGCCGAGAACCCGCCCGGCCTGGACTCGTTCGCCTTCGAGGTGGACGACCTCGACGCCGCGTACGCCGCACTGGACGGCCGGGTCGAGTGGGTCACCGACAAGGAGATCGTCTGGAACCACCCGTCGGGCGTGTGGTACCGCTACCGGCCGTTCT
This sequence comes from Streptomyces sp. NPDC001231, assembly GCF_042896885.1. Lineage (NCBI taxonomy): Bacteria > Bacillati > Actinomycetota > Actinomycetes > Kitasatosporales > Streptomycetaceae > Streptomyces > Streptomyces sp. NPDC001231. The sequence goes on along the minus strand of NZ_JBIAXS010000002.1, from coordinate 70,844 downwards.
ACGACCCGGACGGCAACATGCTGTACATCACCGAGCCGCACCGGGCGCGGGCGTGAGCGCCCCCGCCGCCGGCTCGCTGGCCGGCCGCAGCGCCCTGATCACCGGTGCCGCCCGCGGCATGGGCCGTACCCACGCCCTGGCGCTCGCCGCCCGCGGCGCGGCCCTCGCCCTGGCCGACCTGGACGCCGACGCGCTGGACCGCACGGTCGCCGAGGTCCGGGCGGCCGGCGGGCGGGCGGAACGCTTCACCGCGGACATCACCGCACGCGACCGCGCCGAGGACCTGGTCTCCCGCGCCGCCGAGGCGCTGGGCGGGCTGGACGTCCTGGTGCACAACGCCGGGCTGATGTTCTCCATGACGGGCCTCGCCGAGACCGACGACGCCGACTTCGAACGGCTGCTCGCGGTCAACGTCCGCGCGCCGCTGTACCTGACCCGGGCCGCCCTGCCGCACCTGCGCGCGAGCGGGGCGGGCCGCGTCATCTTCATCTCGTCGCAGTGGGGCCAGGTTCCCGACGGGCACTCCTACGGCTACATGGTCTCCAAGGCCGCCCAGCTCGGGCTGATGAAGACCCTCGCCCAGGAGTTCGCGAGCGAGCGGATCATGGTCAACGCCGTGGCCCCCGGCGCCGTCGCCACCCGCATGGTGCCCGACTCCAACTACGAGGCCGAGGTCGCGGCCGTACCCATCGGGCGCCTCGCCGAGCCGTCGGAGATCTCCGAGGTGGTGGCCTTCCTCGCCGCCGACACGGGCTCCTTCATCACCGGCCAGACCATCCCCGTCAACGGCGGCGCGCTCGTCGTCGGCATCTGACCACTTGTCGGTACGCCCCTCCCAAGGACACCCTCATGTCTTCTTCCACCTCCCCTCTCACCAAACGCGAGCAGGCCGAGCGCGCCATGCGCCACTCCTGGTTCCCCGTCGCCCGTTCCATCGACCTCGCCACCCCGCGGCCCGCCACGCTGCTCGGCGAGAAGCTCGTGGTGTGGCGCTCGTCCGACGGCACCGCCCACGTCAGCGCACGGCGCTGCCCGCACCGCGGCGCCGACCTGTCGCAGGGCGTCGTCACCGACGGCTCCCTCGGCTGCCCCTACCACGGCTGGCGGTTCGACGGCACGGACGGCCGCTGCACCCGCGTCCCCTCGCTCGCCGACCAGTCGGGCATCCCGCCGAAGGCCGCGATCCGCACCTACCCGGCCGTGGAGCGGTTCGGCCATGTGTGGACGGTCCTGGAGAACCCGGTCACCGGGCTGTACGACCCGGAGGAGTGGCGCGACCGGGACCTGGTGTGGCTCGCCGCCGAACCTCTGTCGTCGCCCACCGGCGTCGCCGTGGCGATCGAGAACTTCCGCGACGTGGCGCACTTCCCCTTCGTCCACCAGGTGTCGATGGGCCCCACGCCGGAGGTCGTCGCGCCGCTGACGGTGCGCCGCGACGGGATCGACGTGTACATGGACCACCAGCTGGACGCCGGCACGGGCGACTGGGCCGCGCAGGGCGACTGCCTGATGGCGTACCACTGCGCCGCCCCGGGCTTCGCGTCCATCAGCTACCACTACGGCGACGCCGGTCTGCGCGTGGTCGCGGGCTTCCCCTCCCCCGTGTCCTACGAGGAGGTGCGGATCTTCTGGGGTGTCGCCAACGAGCGGGACTTCAAGGGCGCCTCGCTGGAGGAGTGCCTGCGGGTCGAGGAGATGGTCTACCTGGAGGACCTGCCGATCACCGCGAACATCGAGCCGCGCGAGGTGCCCTGGGACGCCGAGGTGCCGGAGTTCTCCGCGCCCGCGGACCTGTTCACGCTCAACTACCGGCGCGCCTTCAACGAGTTGATGCGCCGCACCGCCGACCTGGTGGACGCGGAAGGCACACGACCATGAGCCGGCCCGCCGACACCCCGCGCGAACTGCGCGTCGCGGCACGGGAGGACGCCGCCGACGGGGTCGTCGCGCTCACCCTGGTCGATCCCGGCGGCGGCCGGCTGCCGGTGTGGGCACCCGGCGCGCACCTGGACCTGCATCTGGCCGGCGGCCTGGTCCGGCAGTACTCGCTGTGCTCCGACCCGGAGGACCTGTCCCACTACCGGATCGGGGTGCTGCGGGTCGAGGACGGCCGCGGCGGCTCGCGGCTGGTGCACTCCGCGCTGCGTCCGGGCACGGTGCTGCCGGTCTCGGCGCCGCGCAACAACTTCCCGCTGGTCGAGGACGCGGACGAGTACGTACTGATCGCGGGCGGGATCGGCATCACACCGCTGCTGCCCATGGCCGGGCGCCTCACGGCGCTCGGCCGGCCCTGGCGGATGCTGTACGCGGGCCGCTCGCGCACCACGATGGCGTTCCTCGGCGAGCTGCCGCCGCGGCACGTCACGGTCGTCCCGGAGGACGAGGCGGGCCGCCCGGACCTCGCCGCCCACCTCGCACCGAGTCCCGGGGCGACGGTGTACGCCTGCGGCCCGGGCGGGCTGCTCGACGCCGTACGCGCCCTGCATCCCGGCCCGTTGCACACCGAGCGCTTCACGGCCGCCCCGGCGGCGCCCGGTCCGACCGGCGCGGGCGCCTTCACCGTCGAGCTGGCCCGCTCCGGCACCGAGGTGACCGTCCCGGCCGACCGCAGCGTCCTCGACGCGGTGCGCGAGGCGGGGACACCGGTTCCGTCCTCCTGCGAGATGGGCATCTGCGGCACCTGCGAGACCAAGGTCCTCGCCGGAACGCCGGACCACCGCGACGATCTGCTCACCCCCGAGGAGCAGGCCGCCGGCGACACGATGATGATCTGCGTCTCGCGCAGCGCGGGCGCACGGCTCGTCCTCGATCTGTAAGGCCCCTGCTCCGAGCACCCCTGAAGGGGGATCCCCATGCCTGTTGCGTCACACCCCGAGCCACCCGTGCGAGGGGACCGAGAAGACGGGGCCGCGCCCGCGCTGCCGAAGAAGATGCGCTGGTACGACGGTTTCGCCCTGTCCCTGACCATGCCGGCCGCGCTGGTCGCCTCGCTGGGCGGTTCCATCGGCGGCCTCGGCGGCTGGGGCGCGGTCGCGCTGTGGGCGACCGCGATGGTGCTGGCCGCCGTCACCAACTGGATCTACACCGAACTGGCGGCGATGTTCCCCGAGTCCTCCGGGGGCATCGCGCACTACGCGACGGAGGGCTGGAAACGGCGTGCGCCCGTCGTCGGGCCGCTGGCGTCCTTCGGCTACTGGTTCCCGTGGACCACCGCGCTGTCGGTGTACGCCGGGATCGTGGGCTCGCTGGTCCAGGCGCAGTGGTTCCCCGGGCAGCGGTGGAGCCTGACGTTCGGCCCGGTGCAGCTCACCTTCCCGATCGGCGTCGGTCTCGGCGTGATCGTGCTGCTGTTCGCGGCGGCCATGGTCGGCCTGCACGCGGCGATGTGGGTGGTGTACCTGACCGGCGGGATGCTGCTCGTGCCGCTGCTGGTGTTCATGGTCGGCCCCTTCCTCAGCGGCCGGTGGGACGCCTCCCGGCTGCACTGGGACCTGCACGGCGCGGCCGGTCTGCACGAGGCGCTGGTCTGGCTGTACATCATGGCGTGGACCTGCTTCTGCGTGGAGGTGTGCGCCACCTTCGCGCCGGAGTACCGGGACACCGTGAAGGACACCTCGCGGGCGCTGCGGGCGGGCGCGCTGTTCGGTCTCGGCGTGTTCGTGCTGATGCCGCTGGCGCTCGCCGGCTACGTCGGCGAGAAGCCGATCGCGGACGAGCCGACGACGTTCTACGTCAGGGCCTTCCAGGACCTGATCGGCGGCGGGGCCGACCTGATGGTGGTGTTCCTGATCGGCTCGCTGCTGCTCATCATGGTCACCGGTCTCGCCGACGGCTCCCGGGTGCTCTACACGATGGGCGTGGAGGGGACGACGATCCGGCAGTTCGGTGTGCTGAACGGGCGGGGTGTGCCGGTGCGCGCGCTGGTCGTCGCCCTGGTCCTGAACATCACGACCCTGACGGTGCTGAAGACACCGCTGGCGATCATCGTGGCGGGCAACCTGGGCTACATCCTCACGCACGTGCTGGCGCTGTCGGCGTTCGCCCTGCTGCGCCGGGACCGGCCGGACGCGGTGCGGCCGATCCGCCTGCCGTCGTTCCTCGTGCCGGTGGCGTGGGTGCTGGCCGCGCTGCTGAGCGTGATCCTGGTCGTCGGTGCGACCGGGTTCTCGGTGAGCGGGTACGGCGGTTTCACGGAACTGGGCGTGGCGATCGGGGTGCTGGCGACGGGTGTGGCCCTGTGGCTGTACCGGACCCGGGTGCAGGACCGCGGGAGTGCCGGGGACCCCGGAAGTGCCGGGGACCGCGGAGAGACCGCCGCTCCCGCACAGCGCGCCGACAGTTGTTGAAACCGTGACCTTTTACTTGACCTTGACCATCCGCCGTACAACTTTCCTCGCCTTGCCCGAACCCCCTGGCGCGTCCGCGACCTGCGTCTTTCAATGGTCGGCACCATGGCATCGCTGCCCGCGTTCATCCGCCCCACCCGGATGACAAGAACCGCCTCCAGCCCCGCCGCCGGGCTCACCGCCGCCGGGCTCCCCTCCGACGACGAGGTACTCCTCGACGCGCCGGACGAACATCTCGGCCCGGCGCTGGTCGCCGCCGCCCGGGGCGCGTACGGCCCGGCCGCGGCGCTGCTCGCCGGCACCCGGGAGGGGGCCCGGTGGGAGGAGCGCGACCGGTACGCGACGCGGCTGGCGGCCATCGCCCGCTCCCGCCCGGAATGGCTGGACACCTGGCAGGCCGTCGCCCCGCACGACCCGGACGCGCTGCTGGTCGCCGCCCAGCTCGCGGTCGACCGGGCCTGGGCCTCGCCCGCGCGGGCCGAGCTGCTGCGCTCGGTCAGCCCGCTGATCACGGCCGCCGCACGCGCCGACGGCCGCGACCCGGTGCCGTGGAGGGTCGCACTGGACCACGCGCGCGGCAGCCGCGCCGGGCACCGGTACTTCGAGGAGCTGTGGGAGGCCGCGGTCCGCCGTGCCCCGCACCACTACGGCTGCCATGTGGCCGCCCTGCGCTATCTGGCCGCCTCCTGGCACGGCTCGCACCGCGAATGCTTCGACTTCGCCGACCTCGCCGCCCAGGACGCCCCTGCCGACTCGCTCGTACAAGCGCTGCCGGTGCGGGCCGCCTTCGCCTATCTGACCGACGGTTGCGGGCCGCGGGTGCCGCGGGCCCGGCTGCACGCGGCGGCCGACCGGGCGATCGCCTTCTCCGCCCGCTTCCCGGCGGCCGTGACCTGGCCCGCAGAGATCCGCAACCTGCTGGCCTGCGTCCTGCTCCGGCTCGAACGCCACGAGGACGCCCTCGCGCAGCTGCGCCTGGTCGGCCCGTACGCCACCTCCTTCCCCTGGGACCGGCTGTCGGACGACCCCCTCGGCCTCTTCCTGAAACTGCGCGTCAGCCTGGGGTCGGTGCCGCCCGCACGGCCGTCCCGGCGCCCGCGATACGGCCTCGGCGGACGCGCCCGTCGCGGCGAGCATTAGGCTTTTGCGCCGTGACCACCGTCCGCCTTCCGCTCTTCCCCCTGAACACGGTGCTGTTCCCGGGACTGGTGCTGCCCCTGAACGTCTTCGAGGAGCGCTACCGCGCCATGATGCGCGCGCTCCTGAAGACGCCCGAGGACGAACCGCGCCGGTTCGCCGTCGTGGCGATCCGCGACGGCCACGAAGTGGCCGTGAGCGCCCCGGGCATGCCCGATCCGACCACACTGCCCGAACGCGGCCCCGCCGCCGGCTTCGGCCCCGATCCGGCCAAGGCCTTCCACTCCGTGGGCTGCGTGGCGGACGCGGCGACGATACGGGAGCGGGCCGACGGCACCTTCGAGGTGCTGGCCACGGGAACGACCCGGGTCCGGCTGCTGTCGGTGGACGCCTCCGGTCCGTACCTCGTGGCGGAACTGCAGGAGCTGACCGAGGAGCCCGGCGACGAGGCGGGCGCGCTGGCCGAGGGGGTGCTGCGGTCCTTCCGCCAGTACCAGAAGCGGCTGGCGGGAGCCCGGGAGCGGTCGCTGGCGACCGGTGCGGACCTGCCGGACGAGCCGGACGTCGTCTCCTATCTCGTCGCCGCCGCGATGATGCTGGACACACCGACGCGGCAGCGTCTGCTCCAGGCCCCGGACACGGCCTCACGGCTGCGCGACGAGCTGCGGCTCCTGCGCTCGGAGACGGCCATCATCCGCAGCCTGCCGTCCTTGCCCGCGGCCGACCTGACAAGGGCTCCGACCAGCCAGAACTGACGCAAGGATCAATGGCACGCGCCCTGTCCGCCTGCCTGTGACCACTGCGGTCATGATCATGACCGCACACACGCGGGGAGGACAATCGGGCCGTCGCGCCGTTCCGGGCGGAGGCGACCGCCTCCCGTTCCGGTCCGTCTGGGAGGATGCGGCGGGTGGCGAAGAAGTCGAAGAAGCACCAAGGGGAAGAAGGGGCGCGTGGAGCGCGTCCGAACAAGGGCGGCGGGCGGCAGGCGGGCGGTACACCCGCGACGGTGGCGCTCACCGCGGCCGGGGTGGCGTTCACGGTCCACTCCTACGACCACGACCCCTCCCACCCCTCCTACGGCGAGGAGGCGGCCGAGGCGATGGGTGTGTCCCCGGACCGGGTCTTCAAGACGCTGGTGGCGGACGTCGACGGCGCCCTGACGGTGGCCGTGGTGCCGGTCGCGGGCTCCCTGGACCTCAAGGCCCTGGCGGCGGCGGTCGGCGGCAAGCGCGCGGCGATGGCCGACCCGGCCCTCGCGGAGCGCACCACCGGCTATGTCCGCGGCGGCATCTCCCCCCTCGGCCAGCGCAAGAGGCTCCCCACGGTCCTGGACGACTCGGCCCCCGCCCACGACACCATCTGCGTCTCGGCGGGCCGCCGCGGCCTGGAGGTGGAACTGTCCCCCGGCGATCTGGTGGGTCTCACGCACGCGACCCTCGCGGCGATCGGACGCGCCTGACCGGCCTGACCGGCCGGCCCTCCCAGGGCCTGCCCGGCGCCGGTGAAACCGAGCACGAGCGCACACACCCGCCCGCGTCCGGCCCTCGACGACGAAGGCCGTCGTCGAGCCCCGGAGACCGCACGGCCGCCCGGCCACGTCCTGCCGTCGGCCGGATCACCGCGCCTCACACGCCGGCGCGGTGCACCACGCGGCCACCGACCACTGTGGCTGCCACCGGCAGCAGCGGCGGCTCGTCGGCCGGGCAGTTCGGGCGGGCAGTTCGGGCGGGCAGTTCGGGCGGGGCAGCCACAGCCCGCCGGCGTGGCACCGCCCACTCGCCGAACGGCCCGGGCTGGGCTGGGCTGGACTGGGCTGGGCTGGGCTGGGCTGGGCTGGAAACTTCTCGAAGAGGACGCGCAAGCGCAAGGGGCCCATGCCGAAGGATCATGCGAATCGGCCACCGCCCGGCGCGACCGGACGGGTGCACGGCGACGGGTCGCGCCCTGCGGTCGCGGCCCGAGGTAAGAGTTCGGAACCGGGAAACGACTCGCGACCGGTACTCGCGGCGCCCGCGCGGGCGGCACGAACCCGATGGCGGTCCCGTCCGGCGGCCGGCCCGCCGAGAACGACCGGGACGCGCGCGGACGGCAAACCGAGGAGCCGGGCCGTCCGCCCCGCGCGTGCGGCTACCCGCTACGGCTCACTTCGGCGGCAACGTGGGTCCGAACGGTGTCGTGTCCGGCTCCGGGTCCCGCGGCCCGAACAGGGCCGTCAACCCCAGGTGGACGATGAGCGCGGCCAGCGACCAGGCCAGCAGCGCCCCCAGGGCTTCGAGCTTCAGCGGTGCCGGGAACGTCACCCCTTTGCCCACGGCCTTGGCGTGGGCGACTACGTCCTGCTCGGGCCCGAGCCACACCCCGAGCCGCCACGCCAGCAGCGACCCGAGCAGTCCTCCGACGCACAGGGCCACCACCAGCGGCACGCCTCCGCGCCGCCGCACCAGGAAGACGGTCACGGCGCTCAGCACACCGAAGGCCAGAGCCAGCAGCGTGAACGTGCCGTCGACGCCGATCGCCTGCTCCCCCTCGGTGTCCTTGAGGTAGACGACCCAGTTGCTCCCGGACACATCGGCGATCAGCGGCACCCGGGGTGCCAGCCGCAGCCAGAGCAGTCCCAGCGGTACCCCGCAGAGCGCCACGGCGACCATGACGACGACGGCCTCCCGGATCTCGGCCGCCCATCCGGGCCCGTCCTGTTCGTACGCGCTCACCGGCCGGGCTCCGGCGGGCGGCACCTGCCAGGACTGCCAGGGCGAGACCGGCCCCGGCTGCGGGGCCTGCCCGGATCCCGATCCCGAGGACTCTGAGGACCCGGAATGCTGTGAGGAGCGCCGGTTCGGCGGTGGTGGCGGAGTCAACGGAGCGGTCACCTTGTCATCGTGCCAGTTGCGGGGGACGGCCGCGTCACCGGACGGCGGCCCGGCGATAGGCCCAGGTGGCGACGGCCAGCGAGACCACCCCGACCCCGGCGCAGACGGCCATGTCACCGGCCACCAGGGCCCAGTCGGGACGGGCCGCGAAGGTGTGCGCGTAGGCCTCCACGCCGTACGTGGACGGCAGCAGGTCGCGCAGCAGCCGTACCGCCTCGGGCATGCGGTCGGGCGGCAGCACGCCCAGCAGCAGCGCCGCCGACATGCCCAACTGGCCCAGCAGGGTGGCCAGTTCCGGGCGCGGCGCAAGCAGCCCACAGGCCGCGCCGAGCCCGGAGAGCGCGGCACCGGCGAGCGGGATCACCGCCACCAGCACCCACAGGTTGCCGAGCGGCAGCCCGAACAGCACGCACCCGAACACGGCGGTCACCAGCGTGCCCGGGACCGTGAAGGAGGCGTACGCGGCCGCCGCGCCCAGCACCACGGCCGCGGGTGGCACCGGCAGCGTCGCGTAGTGGTCGAGCCCGCCGCTGGCCCGCAGCTGCCCGAAGTACTGGGCGAGCAGGTTCAGGGCCACATAGGCGACGACGACGACCGAGGCGCCGGACACCACGAACCAGGCCTCACTGCCACCGCTGACCACGCCCCGCATCATGATCATGATGCCGACGGACTGGAAGGTCGCCACGAACAGCAGCGGGATCCGCGCCACCCGCGCCCGGGACAGCTGGGCCCGGTACACGGCGGCCAGCGACGGCCACAGCCGCGCCCGCGGCCCGAGCACGGCCGCCTCACCGGCGCCGCCGTCCTGTACGGCCGTCGCGCCCGGCAGCACACCGGCGGGTACGACACTCACGTCGAACTGCTCCCTTTCCCTGCGGCAGCGCACGCGGCCGGCTTGCCTCCGGCGGCGAACGACGCCGGGTTACCGCCGGCAGCGAACGCGGCCGGATCACTCGCGGCGGCGAACGACGCGGCCGGCTTGTCTGCGGCGGCGCACGCGGCCGGCACGGCGGGCGCCGTGGCGTCTCCCGCACCGGACTGGTTCCCACCGGCGCCCGCGTAGTCCTCCACGGATCCGTCGCTCCCCGCGCTCATGCCACTGATGGTGCCCACACGGCTCATGACTTCACCAGCCCCTGCCGGGCGGCGCCGCCCAGGGCCAGGTACACGTCCTCCAGACTGGGCGTGGTCAGGGTGAAGTCGTCCAGGGCGGCGAAGGCGGCCCCGCCGGTGACCGTGGCGACGGCGGCGCGGGCCTCCTCGGGCGCCAGCCGCAGCGTCCAGCGGCGGCCCGACTCCACGGCCCGCTCCCTGAGCACGGCGACCTCCGCCACCTCCAGGGGCGCCCGCTCCCGCCACACCAGCTCGACCCGCACCTCGCCGGAGACCCGCTCCTTGAGCCGGGCCGGGGTGTCGCAGGCGATGACCCGGCCCTGGTCGAGGACGGCGACCCGGTCCAGGACCGTCTCGGCCTCGATGACGTTGTGGGTGACCAGGACGACGGTCGTGCCGTGTTCGGCGCGCCGCCGGTCGACGGCGGACCACACCGCCCGCCGGGCCACCGGATCCATCCCGCTGGTCGGCTCGTCGAGCACCAGCAGCGGGCGTTCGCCGACCAGCGCGGCCGCGAAGCAGGCGAGCCGCCGCTGGCCGCCGGAGAGCTTCTTCAGCGGGCGCCCGGCGATCGGCGCGAGACCCAGTTCGTCGAGGACGGCGTCCCGCTCGGCCCGCGCCCGCCTGAGGTCCAGGCCGCGCAGCCGCCCGGTGGTCTCGGCGGCGAGCGAGACGGTCAGCTCGTCCAGGGCGGTGGACTCCTGTCCGAGGTAGGCGAGGATCCGCGCGGCCCGCTCGGGGTGCGCCACGATGTCGTGGCCGAGGATCTCGACCGTGCCGCTGTCGGGGCGCAGCAGTCCGGTGAGCTGGCGTACGAGGGTGGACTTGCCGGCGCCGTTCGGTCCCAGCAGCCCGAAGATCTCGCCGCGCCGGACGTCGAGCTCGACCGCGTCGGTGGCCAGCACCGCGGGCGTCCCGGGGGCGCCGCGCCGGCCGCGTACCGCGGGGTAGGTCCGGGTCAGTCCGCGCACCGCGCACACGACGTCGTCCCGGGGCCGAAATGCCTGTGCCGTGCGCGTACTCACAAGGGACGAGGGTACGTGGTCGCGGAGCCTCACTCGCCCTCGGGGCGCCCCGAGCCGGTCCGGTCCGCGCTTCAGTCGCCGACGGGAGCGCGCTCGGTGGACGTCCGTACGTCGATCTCCCGCCAGAACCCGGCCCGGATGGCGTACCGGTCGTGCTCGTCGATCTGGTCGTCCTTGTGCGCGAGCAGCCCGAAGCGGGCGGCGTAGCGCAGCAGCTCGCCGTCGACGCGGTGCGGGATCCGGGGGTACATCGACGACAGTTTCTGAAGGTGCGACTGGTCGCCCAGCCGGTCCACCCAGCGCCGGGCGAAGACCTGTCCCACCTCGTACGGGTCGCCGCCGACGGTCGTGATGTCCTCCTCCCGGTCCGCCCACCGCTGCTCGGCCGTCGTCAGCTGGGCGAGCGTCGGCATGGAGGCGGCCTCGGGGGGCTCGGCGGGCAGGCCCGGCCGGTCCACCCAGCCCCGGTCCGAGGACCAGCGCAGGGTCGCCGTGGAGGGGTGCTGCGGCGGGGTGCCGGGGGCGCGCAGGGCGGCGAGGTCCTTGGGGGTGGGCACGCCCTTGGCGGCGGGCATCCGCTCCTCGGTGCCGCCGCGCCCCGCGACGGCGGCCGGGTGCTGCCGCTGTTCGGCGGGGCCTTCGGCGGCCTGGGTGAGCGTGGACTCGGGCAGCGGCGCGGAGAGGATCGCGGCGATCTCGGGGCGGGGCGCGGGCGGTGGCGCGCAGATGCCGCCGAGTTCCTTGGCGCGCACGGCCTTCGTGATCCATGTGCGGTCCAGCACGCGCCGCTCGTCGGCCTCGGCGACCAGGTCCTCGGACTGGTTGTAGTCGCCGTCGGCGGCCTGCACCGCCCACAGGTGGACGGCGACGCCGTGCTCCTTGGCGGCCATCATGCCGGGCAGCAGATCGCCGTCGCCGGTGACGAGGACGACATCGGAGCAGGCGCGGTTGCGGGCCAGCTCGGTCAGTTCGGCGTGCATCGCGGCGTCCACGCCCTTCTGCGCCCAGCGCCCGTCGCTGCGGGTGAGCGCGCCGAGCCGGACGGTGACCCGGGGCATCACGCGCAGCCGGCGGTGCTCGGGCTGCGGTACGCGGTCGGGCGCGCCGTCGAACCAGTAGATGCGCAGCAGGGGCCGCTCCGTGTCGGACTCGGCCTGTTCACGCAGCCCCTGCACAAGGGCGGTGTGGTCGACGGTGATCCGGGACCGCGACGGCTCCCCGGCGAGAAGACTGGCCGCGGCGCCCAGCAGATACCCGGCGTCCACCAGGACGATGCAGCGGTCCACGCGATCCACCCTCTTTCCGGGAGGTTGCTTCGGCATGTGCTTCGGGATGTGCTTCGGGATGTGCTTCGAGTCTGCCCGACCCGGCCGGGGTTAACGGCCCGAACTCGATCTTCGGCGTGGCGTTTCGGGCGCCCGCGTCCCGACGCCCCGCGTTACATACGGTAATTATCCAACATGCGTTCATTGTCGGCCTATGTGAATCTGGTCCCGGCCCTGGCCCCTAGATCCCCCACAGGAGGCACACCATGGCCAAGAACCGCAAGCAGGACCGCAGCCGGCAGAAGGCGTCCGTGGCCGCGAACGGCCCGCAGGAGACGGAGCACTCCGCGTCGGAGTCGCAACCCGAGCATCACGCCCAGGGGCCGCAGACGAGTCCGACTGCCATGGCCCGCAAGGGACGTCAGAAGCGCTTCGGCCACAACTGAGTCCGGTCCATGAGCTGTTGAACAAAGCGCGGTAATCGACGAGGGGGCGTACCCGATGCGCACGGGTACGCCCCTCGTTCACGTCAGCCGGCCAGGCAGGACGGGCCGAGCAGGACCTTCAGATCGCCGAACAACGCCGGATCCGGCTTGACCCGGTGCCGGTCCAGACGCAGCACCGTCGTCCTGCTCGGCCCCTGGAGCTTGATGCGGACCTCGCTGTCGCCCTTGTGGTGACTGAGGATCTCACCGAGGCGGCTCACCATGGGCGGGGTCACCTTCAGTGCCGGGATGGTGAGGATCACCGGTGCGTTGCTCCCCGCGTTCGACAGGTCGGGGATCATCAGCTCCATCGCCACCAGGCGCGGCACGTCCTCCCGCTTGTCGAGGCGGCCCTTGACGAACACCACGGCGTCCTCGACGAGTTGGGTCGACACCAGCTGGTAGGTCGCCGGGAAGAACATGCACTCGATGGAGCCCGCCAGGTCCTCGACGGTGGCGATCGCCCAGGCGTTGCCCTGCTTGGTCATCTTGCGCTGGAGGCCGGAGATGATGCCGCCGATGGTGACGACCGCGCCGTCGGCGTGCTCGCCACCGGTCAGCTGGGAGATGCCCGCGTCGGCCTTGTCCGCGAGCACGTGCTCCAGACCGAACAGCGGGTGGTCGGAGACGTAGAGACCGAGCATCTCCCGCTCCTGGGCGAGCAGGTACGTCTTGTCCCACTCCTCGGCGGAGAACTCCACGTCCAGCCCGAAGCCGGGCTCGCCGCTGGTCTCCTCGCCCATCCCGCCGAAGAGGTCGAACTGGCCCTCGGCCTCCTTGCGCTTGACCGCGACCACGTTGTCGATCATCGGCTCGTACTGCGCGGTGAGGCCCTTGCGGGTGTGCCCCATCTCGTCGAAGGCGCCCGCCTTGATGAGCGACTCCGTGGTGCGCTTGTTGCACACCACCGCCTCGACCTTGTCGAGGTAGTCGGGGAACGAGGCGTACTTCCCCTTGGCCTTGCGCGACTTGATGATGGACTCGACCACGTTGGTGCCGACGTTGCGCACGGCGGACAGGCCGAAGAGGATCACGTCGTCGCCCTGCGCGGCGAAGTTCGACTGGGACTCGTTGACGTTGGGCGGGAGCACCCGGATGCCCATGCGGCGGCACTCGTTGAGGTAGACCGCCGACTTGTCCTTGTCGTCCTTCACGGAGGTCAGCAGGCCGGCCATGTACTCGGCGGGGTGGTTGGCCTTCAGATAGGCGGTCCAGTACGACACCAGGCCGTACGCGGCCGAGTGGGCCTTGTTGAACGCGTAGCCGGCGAAGGGGACCAGCACGTCCCACAGGGCCTGGATGGCCTCGTCGCTGAAGCCCTTCTTGCGGGCGCCCTCCTGGAAGATGGTGAAGTTCTTCGCCAGTTCCTCGGGCTTCTTCTTGCCCATCACACGCCGCAGCACGTCGGCCTCGCCGAGCGAGTAGCCGGCGACGATCTGGGCGGCCTTCTGCACCTGCTCCTGGTAGACGATCAGGCCGTAGGTGACGTCCAGGACCTCCTTGAGCGGCTCCTCCAGCTCCGGGTGGATGGGCGTGATCTCCTGCTGGCCGTTCTTGCGCAGGGCGTAGTTGGTGTGGGAGTTCATGCCCATCGGACCCGGCCGGTACAGGGCCGAGACGGCGGAGATGTCCTCGAAGTTGTCCGGCTTCATCAGGCGCAGCAGGGAGCGCATGGGGCCGCCGTCGAACTGGAAGACGCCGAGGGTGTCGCCGCGCTGGAGCAGTTCGAAGGTCTTGGGGTCGTCCAGCTCCAGGCCCAGGAGATCGATGTCGATCCCCTTGTTGGACTTCACCATCTTCACGGCGTCGTCCATGATCGTCAGGTTGCGCAGGCCGAGGAAGTCCATCTTCAGCAGGCCGAGCGACTCGCAGCTCGGGTAGTCCCACTGCGTGATGGTCACGCCGTCGGTGTGCCTGACCCAGACCGGGACGTGCTCGGTGATGGTCTCGCTGGACATGATCACGCCGGCCGCGTGCACGCCCATCTGCCGCACCAGGCCCTCCACACCGCGTGCGGTGTCGATGACCTTCTTCACGTCGGGCTCGTTCTCGTACATCCCGCGGACCTCGCCCGCCTCCGAGTAGCGGGGGTGCTCGGGGTCGGTGATGCCGGACAGCGGGATGCCCTTGCCGAGGACGTCGGCGGGCATGGCCTTGGTGATGCGGTCGCCCATCGCGTACGGGTAGCCCAGCACGCGCGCGGAGTCCTTGATCGCGTTCTTGGCCTTGATGGTGCCGTAGGTGCCGATCATGGCGACCTTGTCGGCGCCGTACTTCTCCGTCACGTACCTGATCACCTCGACGCGCCTGCGCTCGTCGAAGTCGATGTCGACGTCGGGCATGGAGATGCGCTCGGGGTTGAGGAACCGCTCGAAGATCAGGCCGTGCGGGATCGGGTCGAGGTCGGTGATGCCGAGCGCGTAGGCGACGATCGAGCCGGCCGCGGAGCCACGGCCGGGGCCGACCGCGATGCCGTTGTTCTTGGCCCACATGATGAAGTCGGCGACCACGAGGAAGTAGCCCGGGAACCCCATCTGGATGATGACGTCCATCTCGTACTCGACCTGCTTCTGGCGGTCCTCGGGGATGCCGCCGGGGAAGCGGCGCTCCATGCCGCGGCGGACCTCCTCCTTGAACCAGGTGACCTCGGTGTAGCCCTCGGGGATGTCGAACTTGGGCATGAGGTCGCGCTTCTCGAACATGCCGGTGGTGTCGACCATCTCGGCGACCAGGAGGGTGTTGGCGCAGCCCTCCTGCCAGGCGTCCGAGGAGTCGATGGCGTACATCTCCTCGGTGGACTTCAGGTAGTAGCCGGTGCCGTCGAACTTGAAGCGGTCGGGGTCGGAGAGGTTCTTGCCGGTCTGGATGCACAGCAGGGCGTCGTGGGCGCCGGCCTCGTGCGCGTAGGTGTAGTGCGAGTCGTTGGTGACCAGGGGCGGGATGCCGAGCTTCTTGCCGATCTCCAGCAGGCCGTCGCGGACCTTGCGCTCGATGTCGATGCCGTGGTCCATCAGCTCCAGGAAGTAGCGGTCCTTGCCGAAGATGTCCTGGTAGTCGGCGGCGGCCTTCAGGGCCTCGTCGAAGTGGCCGAGGCGCAGCCGCGTCTGGACCTCGCCGGAGGGGCAGCCGGTGGAGGCGACGATGCCCTCGGACCACTGGGCGATCGTCTCCTTGTCCATCCGGGGCCACTTCTGGAGCCATCCCTCGGCGTAGGCGTCCGAGGAGAGGCGGAAGAGGTTGTGCAGGCCGGTCCTGTTCACGGCCCACATCGTCTTGTGGGTGTAACCGCCGGAACCGGAGATGTCGTCCCGCTTCTGGTGCGGCTGACCCCATAGGATCTTGCGCTTGTTGCGCCGGGACTCAGGGGCGACATACGCCTCGATCCCGATGATCGGGGTGACTCCGGCCTTCTTCGCGGAGTGGAAGAAGTCGTACGCCCCGTGGAGGTTTCCGTGGTCGGACATGGCGATGTGCGTCATGCCCATCTCGTTGCAGGCGTTGAACATGTCCTTCAGCCGCGCGGCACCGTCCAGCAGCGAGTACTGGGTGTGGACGTGCAGGTGCGTGAACGGCGGCTTCGACACGGTTCGGCCTCCATGGACAACATAGACGACGTGCTGCGGACAGTCCGGGGGACAGCGTCGAAGTCTATGCCCCGGCACTGACACGCGGCCGCGTTTGCGCCGTACCTTCAGGCGGGACAGCGCGGGCACTCCGCCGCACCGCCGGACGTTGGTGTGGTGGAACGCCCAAGCCGGACCCACTCCACACGTCATGCACCACCTGCACCAGGAGGCACTCCGCGATGTCGGTCCCCCAGCTCAGCGACGAGCAGCGCGGCAAGGAGATCATCGCCGTCCTCGACACCGCCTTCGGCGAGCTCCTGGCCGACGATCCGGCCGCGTTCGGCACGAGGCTGCGGAGGATGGCGGCCTCGGCCCTCGCGTTCCACCGGGGCACGGCCTGCCTCTTCCACCACGACCAGGGCGCCGACCGGCGCGGCGGACCCTACCTCGACGACCGCACCTCGCGCGTGTGGATCCACGGCGACCTGCACACGGAGAGCTTCGGCACCTACATGGACGCCGACGGCCGGCTGGTCTTCAGCGCCACCGGTTTCGACGAGGCCTACGTGGGCCCCTTCACCTGGGACCTCAAGCGGTTCGCCGCCTCCCTCGCCCTCGTCGGGTACGCCAAGGCGCTCAGTGACGACCGGATCACCGAGCTGGTGACGCTCTACGCGACCGCCTACCGCGACCGGATCCACGCCCTGGCCACCGGTGCCAAGAGCGACGAGGTGCCGCCCTTCACGCTGGACACCGCCGACGGCCCCCTCCTGGACACGCTGCGTGACGCCCGTTCGCTGACCCGTGCCGGGCTGCTGGAGTCGATGACCGAGATCCGTGATTTCGAGCGCCGCTTCGCGTCCGGCGGCGGCGCGGTCGAGCTGGACGCCGCCACCCGCTACAAGGTCCTCGCGGCGTTCGATGGCTATCTGGAGACCCTGCCGGACGCGTCGCTGGCCCGCCCGGAGTCCTACCGCGTCAAGGACGTCGTCGGCCGCCACGGGATCGGCCCGGCCGGTCTGTCGTACGACATCCTCCTGGAGGGCCACAGCGACGCCCTGGAGCACGACGTGGTGATCTCCATCCAGCGGGCCCGGACCGCGGCGGCCGCCCGGCACATCACGGACCAGGCGATCCACGACCACTTCCAGCACGAGGGCCACCGCTCGGTGGTCTGCCGGCGTGCCCTCCAGGCGCACACCGACCCGTGGCTGGGCTGGACCGAGCTGGACGGCGCGGGCCGGCTGGTCACCGAGGTCTCGCCGTACGCCGTGGACCTGGACTGGGACCACGTCGACGACCCGGAGGAGATCGAGCAGGTGGTCGCCGACCTGGGCCGGGCCACCGCCGCCATGCACGCGGCGGCGGACGACACCTCGGGCGAGTCGCTGGTGCCGTTCTCCACCGAGCGGGCCATCGACGCGGCGATCGCGGGCGACGAGGAGGGCTTCGCACCGCTGCTCGTCGACTTCGCGCACGCCTACGGCGCACGCGCGCGTGCCGACCACCGCATCTTCGTGGACCTGCTGCGCAACGGAGGGATTCCGGGTCTGTGACGGATGGGCCGCACACAGGAACCCTTTAGGAGTCCCTTACCGGCCCGCATGACAGACTCTTGTCTCGCTATGGACATATCCGGGACCAGACTCAGAGCCGTGCGCGCGGCGCTGTTCACGGCCGTGGTCGTGACGCTCAGCACCGCGTCGCACGTGCTGCTGTCACGGGTCCCGCTGCCGCTGAACACGGTGGCGGCGGTCGCGGTCGCCGTTTTCCTGCTCTCCTACGCCCTGGCCGGCCGCGAGCGCGGCTTCGGGCGGATCGCCGCCCTGCTGGTCCCGTTGGAGCTGGCGGCCGACACCGTCTTCACCACCGGCCAGCACCTCTGCTACGGCCCCGCGGGCGGCCCGGTCGCCGGTCCCCTGCGCTCGGTCGGCTTCGACGTGCTGTGCGGCGGGCAGACCGACGTCGGCACCCCGCTGGCCCAGATGACCGGCACCGACACCGGCCGGCTGACCGCACTGCTCGCGCACGCCGACCCGGCCACGGCCTGGCTGCTGCTGGCCGCGCACGTCGGCGTCGGACTGGTCGCGGCCGGCTGGCTGCGCCGCGGCGAGCGGGCGCTCGCCCAGCTGCTGTGCGCGGTGGCCGCCACGACCTTCCGGCCGCTGCTGCTCGCGGTGGCGGCGGTCAGGGTGCGCCACACCCGCTCGGTGGGCCGGCCGGCGCGTCCCGCGCCGCGGATCGCCGCGCTGCGCGCCCGCATCCTCGTGCACTCCCTGGGACGGCGCGGACCTCCGTGCCCGGACGCCCTCGCGCTCGTCTGAGCGACGACCCCGGGCGCCCCGAGCACGACCAGTCCCCATTCGTAGTCCCGCGCACGAAGCTGCGCGTCCCACAGGAGAACACCACCATGAGCAAGCGGAACAGCCAGTCGGCGAAGACGGCGGCCCGGGAGCGGCTGCGCGCCGAGCGCGAGCGCGAGGCCAAGCGGGCCAAGGTCAAGCGGCAGATAACCGTGGCCTGCGCGGTCGTGGCCGTGCTGGCGGCGGCCGGCGGCATCGGCTACGCCGTCGTCCAGGCCAACAAGCCCAGCCACTGGGAGGCCGTGAAGGACGAGAAGGTCGTCGCCCCGGCCAACACCACCGGCACCGACGGCACGACCGTGGTCATCGGCAAGAGCTCGGCCCAGAAGACCCTCAAGATCTACGAGGACCCGCGCTGCCCGATCTGCGGCCAGTTCGAGGAAGCGGTCGGCGCGACCGTCAAGAAGGACGTCGACGACGGCAAGTTCAAGCTCCAGTACATCGGCGGCACCTTCATCGACAACCACGACAACGGCGAGGGCTCCAAGAACTCGATGAGCGCCATGGGCGCCGCGCTCAACGTCAGCCCCGAGGCGTTCCTCGAGTACAAGGCCGCGCTGTACTCGAAGAAGTGGCACCCGGAGGAGACCGACGACAAGTTCAAGAGCGACGACTACCTCATCAAGGTGGCGGACACCGTGCCGGCCCTGAAGAACAACGCGTCGTTCCGCGACGACGTCAAGAGCGGCAAGTACGACGCCTGGGCGGTCGCCATGTCGAAGACCTTCGACAACAACAAGGACGGTGTGGACGGCACCCCGAGCCTGGTCATGGACGGCAAGAAGGTGACCACCCCCGGCACCCAGAACCCGCCGATGACGGCGGACGAGTTCAACGCGGCGATGGACGCGGCCCTCAAGGGCTGATCCCCGGGCGGGCGGCACCGCCGCCGCCGTGAATCCCGCGCGAAGAGCGGGCGAACCTTTTCCGGTTCGCCCGCTCTTCGCACTTACCGGTCAGTAATCTGATCGCCCGTGACCAGTCGACAGAGCCACCTCGAGAGCGCCGACTCACCCGTCGCGCGCCGCCGTACGTTCGTCAAGGCCGCGGCGGCGAGCGCCGTGCTGGCGGGCCCGCTCGCCGCCGCGCTGCCCGCACGCGCCACCACCGGTGCGCCCGCCTTCCTGCACGGCGTCGCCTCCGGCGATCCCCTGCCGGATGGCATCCTGCTGTGGACCCGCGTGACCCCCACCCCCGAGGCGGCACCCGGCTCCGGGCTGGGCCCGGACACCGAGGTGCGCTGGGCGGTGGCCGGGGACAGGGGGTTCACCGACGTCGTCGCCGAGGGCTCGACCACCGCGACGGCCGCCTCCGACCACACCGTCAAGGCCGACGTCCGGGGACTGCGCCCGGCCACCGACTACTGGTTCCGCTTCTCGGCCGGGGGCACCGACTCCCCCATCGCCCGCACCCGCACCGCGCCCGCCGCCGACGCCGCCGTCGCCAACCTGCGCTTCGGCGTGGTCTCCTGCGCCAACTGGGAGGCCGGCCACTTCGCGGCCTACCGCCACCTCGCGGCCCGCGGCGACCTCGACGCCTGGCTGCACCTGGGCGACTACATCTACGAGTACGAGTCGGGGGAGTTCACGGCCCGCGGCAAGGTGGTGCGTCCGCACGTCCCCGCGCACGAGATCCTCGACCTCGCCGACTACCGCACCCGGCACGCGACGTACAAGACCGACCCCGATCTGCGGGCGCTGCACCACAGCGCGCCGGTCATCGCCATCTGGGACGACCACGAGTTCGCGGACAACGCCTGGTCGGGCGGCGCGGTCAACCACACCGAGGGCGCCGAGGGGACCTGGACCGCCCGCGCGGCGGCCGCCCGGCAGGCCTACTTCGAGTGGATGCCGGTGCGCACGGCGGTCGAGGGCACCACCTACCGGCGGCTGCGCTTCGGCAAGCTGGCCGATCTGTCCCTGCTGGATCTGCGTTCCTTCCGCTCGCAGCAGGCCGCCACGGGCAGCGGCTCGGTCGATGATCCGGACCGCACGATCACCGGCCGCGCTCAACTCGACTGGCTCAAGGCCGGGTTGAAGACGTCGAACACCACCTGGCGACTGGTCGGCAACTCGGTGATGATCGCGCCGTTCGCCATCGGCTCGCTCTCCGCGGACCTGCTGAGGCCGCTCGCCGAGCTGCTCGGGCTGCCGCGGGAGGGCCTGGCCATCAACACCGACCAGTGGGACGGCTACACCGACGACCGCCGCGAACTGCTGGCTCATCTGCGCGCGAACGCCATCCGCAACACCGTCTTCCTGACCGGCGACATCCACATGGCGTGGGCCAACGACGTCCCGGTGGACGCCGGCACGTACCCGCTGTCGGCGTCCGCCGCCACGGAGTTCGTGGTCACCTCGGTGACCTCCGACAACCTGGACGACTTCGTCAAGGTTCCCGAGGGCACGGTCTCGGCGATCGCCGCACCGGTGATCCGCGCCGCCAACCGGCACGTCCACTGGGTCGACACCGACCGCCACGGCTACGGCGTGCTGGACCTGACCGCCGACCGCGCGCAGATGGACTACTACGTGCTGTCCGACCGCACCAGCCCGAACGCGACCTCGGCCTGGACCCGTTCGTACCGCACACGCAGCGGCACGCAGAGGATCGAGCGCACCTACGACCCGGTCTGAGCCCTGGCCGGCGGCCCTAGTCGGTTTCGAGCTCCGCGAGGAAGCCGAGCGCCACCCGCCAGGTGGCCTCGGCGGCCTCCTCGTCGTAGTCCGGCAGGTCGGGGTCGGTGTAGAGGTGGCCGGCCCCGGCGTAGCGGTAGACCTCCACGTCGGCGCCGGTCCGGCCCATCCGGAGGTACCAGGCGCTCAGCCAGTCGTCCGGCTCGAACGGGTCGGGTTCGGCCACGTGCAGCTGGACGGGCAGGCCCTCGGCGCTCGCGTTCGGCGCGATGTCCGAGGTGCCGTGCAGCAGGAGCAGTCCGCGGGCCTTCTCGTCGCCGAGGGCGAGCGTCTGCGCGGTGGCGGCCCCGAACGAGAACCCGGCGTAGACCAGGCCCCGCTCCGAGTAGGGCGCCACGGCCAGCACGGCCCGCTTGAGCAGCTCGTCCTTGCCGATCGATTCCTGGCAGGCCCTGCCCTCCTCGACGGTGTCGAACGTACGGCCCTCGAAGAGATCCGGCGTCCACACCTCGTGCCCGGCGGCACGCAGCCGGTCCGCGGCCTGGCGCACCGCGGGTCTGAGGCCGTAGGTCGAGTGGAAGAGCACGATGTTCATGGGCCCATGGTGCCAGCCGGGTACGACGGCGCCGGCCCACCGCGGTGCGCGTCAGCCCGAAGAGAGCCTCGTCACACCGCCCCGCCCTACCCGCGATCTTCACATCCACACATGTTCACACCGCGCGTCGCGGGTTAGGTTCGCAGGCATGGAGAACGTACTCCGCCCTCTGATCGTCGTCGGCGGCTCGGTCGTCCTCACACTGGTCATCGGCTGGGCCACCGACCTGCTGCTGCGCAAGGCCGACGAACGGCACCGCGACAAACCGTTGTGGGGCCTGCTGCGCCGTGCCCGCGTCCCCTACCAGCTCGTACTGTGCGCCGCCCTGCTGCGCGGCTCCTACGACCAGGCCCAGTTGCTGGAGCAGCACCGGGTCGGCGTCGGCCGGACGCTGACCCTGGTGCTGATCGGGTCGGCGGCCTGGCTGGTGATCCGGATCGCGGGGGCCATCGTCGAGACCACGTACACGCGCTACGCCAACGCCCGGGCACACCGGGATCCGGCCCGGGTGCGGCGGGTGCGCACCCAGGTCGAGCTGATCATGCGCGTGGTCACGGCGGTGGTCATCGTGGTGGCGGCGGCCTCGATGCTGCTGACCTTCCCGGCGATGCGCGCGGCCGGTGCCTCGCTGCTGGCCTCGGCCGGCCTCCTCGGCATCGTCGCCGGTGTCGCCGCGCAGTCCACGCTGAGCAACATGTTCGCGGGGCTGCAGATCGCCTTCGGCGACATGGTGCGGATCGGCGACACCGTGGTCGTCAACGGCGAGTGGGGCACGGTCGAGGAGATCACGCTGACCTTCCTGACGGTACGGACCTGGGACGAGCGCCGGATCACCATGCCGGTGTCGTACTTCACGTCCAACCCGTTCGAGAACTGGTCGCGCGGCACCCCGCAGATGACCGGCACCGTCTTCTTCCACCTTGACCACCGGGCGCCGATGGACGCGATGCGCGAGAAGCTGCGCGACATCCTGCGCGAGTGCCCGGCCTGGGACGGCCGCGCCTACAACCTGGTGGTCACGGACACGACGCCGACCACGATGCAGGTACGGGCGCTGGTGACGGCGAAGGACGCCGACGACATCTGGACGGTACGGGTCGTGGTCCGCGAGCAGATGCTCCGCTGGCTCTCCGAACACCACCCCTACGCCCTTCCCCGCGTCACCACAGCCAACGCCACCCCACCCCACGACGGCACGGCCCACCCCGCCTTCGACAACTCCCGGACCGCCTCCGGCTGACCACCCACCGCCGGCGCCCGAGCCCCGCGCTCTCCTGACCGGCGGGCGCGCTGCATCGGGGTCGGGCCCGCCGTCGGCGGGCCGGTCGCCGCGTACCGCCCGCGGTGATCGTCGGCCGCCCAGCGGCGCGTGTTCGGTGGCCGTGGCCGCGTTGCGGGCTCAGTGGCCGCGTTCTGCGCCGCCGTTCACCTGGATGATCTGGGAGGTGATGTGCGCGGCGGACGGGGAGGCGAGCCAGTGGAGGGTGGCCGCGATGTCGCCCGGGGTGCCGGGGCGGCCGGTGGAGGTCTCGGCGATGAGCCGTTCGCGGCGGGCGTCGTCCATCGCGTCGCCGAAGAAGTCGGTGTCCTCGACGTACCCGGGCGCGACCAGGTTCACCGTGATCCCGCGCGGGCCCAACTGGCGGGCCAGGTCGTGGGCGTAGGGGTGCAGGGCGGCCTTGGAGGCGGCGTAGGCGCCGCTGCCCGAACCGCGGTAGGCGGCGATGGAGCTGAGGAACAGCACCCGGCCGCCCGGTTCGGCGAGCCGCTCCTTGAGTGCCTCCGTGAGCAGCACGGCGGTCAGGGTGTTGATCCGGAAGTTGACCAACCAGTTGTCGGCGACGAGGTCGAGCGGATCCTCCCGCTCCACCCGGGGCTCCAGCCGCCCCGACCCCCCGGCGCTGTGGATCAGCACGTCCACCGCCCCGAGCTCGTCGGCCACGAACCGGGCGACCGACCGCACCCCGGCCACGTCACCCACGTCCGCGGCGAAGGTCAGCGCGCCCGGCACGCCGGCCCGGTGCAGCACCTCGCCCCGCCGCCCGAGCAGCAGCACCCGGTCCCCGTCGGCCGCGAAGGTCCGCGCCGCGGCGAGTCCGATCCCCGTTCCGCCCCCGCTGATGACGACGTTGCGACTCATGGTCGCGAGCGTACCGAGACGACACCGGCCGGTCCCGTACGCCGAGCGGGGCTCACCGCAGACTGCGTACATCCAGGTGGCGCAGTACCCGGTCCACGATCTCCGGGTCGGCCCCCGGCTCCCGGCGCGCCGCCAGCACCTCGTGCCGCGCCGCGCTGAGCATCTCGCTCTGGATCCGCCGCAACCGCTTCTGCCGCCGTACGCGCTTGTCGTGGCCCTCCCGGCGCTCCTCCTCCCCCCACTGCGGGCTGATCCGCAGCCCGATGTCGAAGGCCCGCCGCAGCATCTGCTCGGACAGCTCCTCCGGAAGTTCCTCGACCGCCTCGATCTCCCGCAGCCGTCGCCTGGCCGCCCGCGCCGCCCGCGCCGCCAGCTCCTCCTCGAACGCCTTCTCCCGTTCGGTGTCCGCCCGCACCCCCAGCCGTTTGACCAGCCACGGCAGTGTGAGCCCCTGGAGCACGAGCGTCGCCATGATCACCCCGAAGGCGATGAACACGATCTCGTCCCGGTCGGGGAAGGGCGCGCCGCTGTCCGTCTTCAGCGGAATGGCCAGGGCGAGCGCCACCGAGGCGACACCGCGCATTCCGGACCACCACATGACGACGCTCTCCCGCCAGGTCATGGGGATGTCCTCCTCGTAGTCCCGCAGCGCGTGCAGCCGTCTGGTGAGCCAGGAGGCCGGCAGCAGCCACACCAGCCGTACGAGCACCACCACGGCCACGACCGCGCCCGCCCAGCCCAGCAACTCGCCCCACCGGCCCGAGGCGGTGCGCAGCGCGTTGTGCAGTTCGAGGCCGATCAGCCCGAACGCGACCCCGGTGACGAGCGTGTCCACGACGTCCCAGACGGTGTGCCCGGCCAGCCGGGTCAGCACGTCGTCGGCGTCGGAGGCGTACTCGGCGAGGAACAGCGCGGTGGTGAGCACGGCGAGGACGCCGGAGCCGTGGAGCTCCTCGGCCAGCACGTAGGAGGCGTACGGCACGAGCAGCGTCAGCCCGATCTGCAGGGTCGGGTCCCCCAGCAGGTCCAGCACCTTGTTCGTGCCCCAGCCGAGCGCCATGCCCACGGCCACCGCCACCACCGCGGACAGCACCAGGTCCAGCCCGGCCCGCCAGGCCGAGAACTCCCCGCTGACGGCGGCGGCGATCGCCACGTGGTAGAGGACGATGGCGGTGACGTCGTTGAACAGCCCCTCGCCCTCCAGGATCGACACCAGGCGGCGCGGCAGCCCGAGCTGCCCGGCCACCGCGGTCGCCGCGACCGGGTCGGGCGGCGCGACCAGCGCGCCCAGGGCCACGGCCGCGGCGACGGACAGCCCCGGCACGATGGCGTGCGAGACGAGGGCGACGCAGAAGGTGGTGACGAACACCAGCGCCACGGCCAGCAGGAAGATCGGCCGTTTGTGCGCCGTGAACTGCCGCCAGGAGGTACGCCGTACCGCGGCGTAGAGCAGCGGCGGCAGCAGGGTGGGCAGGATCAGAGCGGGCGGGATGTCGACGTTCGGCACGAAGCCGAGCACCGCGAGGACGATCCCGAGCAACGTCATCAGGACCGGCGCGGGCAGCCCGAACCGGTCGCCGACCGGGACGCTGATCACGGCCCCCAGCAACACGACGAACAGCAGGGCCAACTGATCCACGCTCAGCGCTCCGGGACGTCGGACGTTCACACGACAGGCTTCAAGCCTGCCACGCCACCCCGCTCACCGGCCGCTTCGCGCCCGTGGACTACAAGGCGCGCCGCATCGCCCGGTGCGGGATGCCCGCGTCGGGGAACTCCGGTCCGTACGCCTCGTATCCCAGTCGCTCGTAGAAGCCGAGCGCGTGGCTCTGCGCGTGCAGGTCCACCGCCGAGAGGCCGCGCGCGCGTGCCGCGTCCTCGATGGCGCGCACCAGGGCCGCGCCGACACCCAGCCCGCGCGTGTCCCCGGTGACGGCGAGCCGCCCCAGGGAGCCGACCGCCGGGTCGCCGCCCGTCTTCGCGGCGGCCTCCGCGCCGTACAGCAGCCGCCCGGTGCCGAGCGGCACGCCGTCCTCGCGGACCGCGAGCACGTGCACCGCGAGGGCGTCGTACTCGTCGTACTCGATGTCCTGCGGAACGCCCTGCTCCACCACGAAGACCTCCTTGCGCACCGCGAAGCAGGCCTCGCGGTCGGCGGGGTCCTCGGCGACACGCACCTCGTACGGCAGGCTCATGCGTACGTCTCCTCGCGGACCTGGTCCAGGGCCTTCTGAAGGTCCTCGGGGTAGTCGCTGGCGAACTCCACCCACTGGCCGTCGCCGGGGTGCTCGAAGCCGAGCCGCACCGCGTGCAGCCACTGGCGGGTCAGCCTCAGCCGCTTGGCGAGGGTGGGGTCGGCGCCGTAGGTCAGGTCGCCGACGCAGGGGTGGCGGTGGGCGGCCATGTGGACGCGGATCTGGTGGGTGCGCCCGGTCTCCAGCTTGACGTCGAGCAGGGAGGCGGCGCGGAACGCCTCGATCAGGTCGTAGTGCGTGACGGAGGGCTTGCCGTCGGCGGTGACCGCCCACTTGTAGTCGTGGTTCGGGTGCCGGCCGATGGGCGCGTCGATGGTGCCGCTGGTCGGGTCGGGGTGGCCCTGGACCAGGGTGTGGTACCGCTTGTCGACCGTGCGCTCCTTGAACTGGCGCTTGAGCGACGTGTACGCGTACTCGGACTTGGCGACCACCATCAGGCCCGAGGTGCCGACGTCGAGGCGGTGCACGATGCCCTGGCGCTCGGCGGCGCCGGAGGTGGAGATGCGGTAGCCGGCCGCCGCGAGGCCGCCGATCACGGTCGGGCCGGACCAGCCGGGGCTGGGGTGCGCGGCGACGCCGACCGGCTTGACGATCACGACCACGTCATCGTCGTCGTGCACGATCTCCATGCCCTCGACCGGCTCGGCGACCACCTGCACGGGCGCGGGCGCCTGCGGCATCTCGACCTCGAGCCAGGCACCGCCTCGCACCCGCTCGGACTTGGCGGCCACCGTGCCGTCGACCAGCACCTTGCCCGCGGCGGCCAGCTCCGCCGCCTTCGTACGGGAGAAGCCGAACATCCGGGAGATGGCGGCGTCGACGCGCTCGCCCTCCAGGCCTTCGGGCACGGGCAGGGTACGGATCTCGGGAAGCGTGCTCACCCGTCGAGTATGCCGGACCGGTCCGGCGGTCCCGTCCCGGGCTCAGTCCTTGTGGACGGTCCCGTCCGGGTCCAGGCCGCGGAAGGAGAGCAGCACGATCAGGATGCCGCCGCACACGATCGCCGAGTCGGCGAGGTTGAACACGGCGAAGTGCTTGGGCGAGATGAAGTCGACGACCGCGCCCTCGAAGACGCCCGGCGCGCGGAAGAGCCGGTCGGTGAGGTTGCCCAGCGCACCGCCGAGCAGCAGGCCGAGCGCGATGGCCCAGGGCAGGCTGTAGAGCTTGCGCGCGAGGCGGGTGATCACCACGATCACGGCGGCCGCGATGACCGTGAAGATCACGGTGAAGGCCTCGCCGAAGCCGAAGGCGGCGCCCGCGTTGCGGATCGCCTCCAGTTGCAGCCAGTCGCCGATGAGCTGGATCGGCGGGCGGTGCTCCAGCTTGGCCACCACAAGCATCTTGCTGGCCAGATCGAGGGCGTAGGCGATGGCCGCGACCGTGAACAGCACGGCGATCCGCCGCCGGCCGCGGGGCCGCTCGGCGGCGGTTGCCCGTCCCTCCGCGCCGGCCGGCGCCCCGCTCGTCCCGTCCGCGCCCGCCGCCGTGTGGTCGGTGCCGGGCCCGCCGGCCGGGGCGTGTGCCCCTCCGGCGCCGGACGGGCCGCCCCGCCCGGCGTTCCCTCCGGGGCGCTGCCGCCCCGCTCCCGCCGCGTCCGGAGTGTCCGGCGTACCGATGATGCGCTCCGCCTCTGCCACGTGAGTCCCTTGACCTAGGTACCTGACTGAGGACGAGACTACGGCACGCCTCGCACCCGGTTCAGTACCGGCGTTCCTGCTTCTGCTTGCACGCCACGCACAGGGTGGCGCGCGGGAAGGCCTGCATGCGGGCCTTGCCGATGGGGTCGCCGCAGTTCTCGCACAGGCCGTAGGTGCCCGCGTCGAGCCGTTGCAGGGCGCGCTCGGTCTGGGTGAGCATCTCGCGCGCGTTGGCGGCCAGCGCCATCTCGTGCTCGCGCGTGATGTTCTTGCTGCCGGTGTCGGCCTCGTCGTCGCCCGCGCCGTCGCCGGAGTCACGCATCAGGCCCGCGAGGGACTCCTCGGACGAGGTGATCTCGGTGCTCAGCCGCTCCATCTCGGACTCCAGCTCCGCGCGGGCCTCCGAGACCTCCTCCGGGGTCCAGGGATCCTCGCCCGGGCGGACCGGGAGGTCGCCCGGTTCCACCGCCGCGGCGATGCGCGCCTTGGGCACGGCGGTCTTCGCCGCCGCGGCCGTGCCAGGAGTCTTCTTCGCAACCACCGTCGTGGCTCCCGTCTGCTTCGCGGCCCGCGCCGCGCCCACCTTCTTGGCCGTCCTCTTCCTGCCCCCACCCGCTCCGGAGACACCAGGAGCCGCCACGCGACCCGCGCCGTCCCCATCCCCCCGCGCCCCCGTATCCGCCCCGCCGCCCCGGTCGGGGACCGTCCCCGCGGTCGCCCTCCTGGCCGCCTTCCGCCGTCCACCCGCCCCCGCCGCGCCCTCGCCGACACCCGCCCCGACGCCCCGCTCCCGCGCGTCCACCTCCCCGGCAGCCACACCCCCACCGGCCGCGCCCGCCCTCCCGCGAGAACCCTTCCCACCCGCCTTCTCGGCGGCAGCGGCGCTCCGGCCACCCGTCCCCGCCCCGGCCGTCTCCCGCACCGAAGCCTCGCCGGCCCCCGTCCCGTCACGGACGGACTGCTCCCGCGCACCCACATCCCCGGCAGCCACGCCCCCACCGGCCGCGCCCGCCCTCCCGCGAGAACTCTTCCCACCCGCCTTCTTCCGGGCATCCACCTTCTCGACGGCAGCGACGCTCCGGGCGCCGGAGTGCGCGCCCCCGACGCGCCCAGCGGTCGTCTCCTCGGCGCCCGCTTCCCCGTCGGCCGCCGCCCCGGCACCCGGCCGCTCGGCGGACGCCTTCTTCGCGGCCGTCCGACCGGTACGGGCGCCCCTGCCGGCGGCCTTCGCCGTCCCGAGGCCCTCGGCGGCCTTCTCCTCCCCGTCCGGGGCTTCGGCGGCGGACTTCTTCGCCGTGGCCCGCCTGCTCGGGGACTTCTTCGCCGCGGCGCCCTTTGCGGCGGGCTGCTCGGCGGCGGGCCGCTTCTCCGACGCCGCCTTGCCCGCCCCGGGCTTCTTCGCGGCCGTCCTCTTCGCCGTCGTCTTCCGCGCGCTCTTCGCGGGAGCCGCCTCCGCGGATTCCGGAAGGGCCGCCGGCCTCTCCCCCACGGCCTCCGACGCGGTGGCCTTCCGCGCCTCGCCCGACCTCGCGGCAGCCGGTTCCTCCCCCGGCGCACCGGTACCGGCCGGCCGGGACCGGCCCGGCTTGGCCGTGTTCGCCCTGGTCGTCGGGCCCCTGCGTCCGCGTCCCGTCGCCGGTCCGGCCTTGGCCGTGTGCTTCGGCGTGACCCTGTCATTCATGGCCACCGCCTCCTTCGCGACCGTGCCTGATGCCCTGGCCGCCGCTCGGGTGGTCTTCCTGGCCGCGCCGCCGACGGAATCGGGGACGGTGCCCCGGGACCTGCCGGACGCCGACTGCTCGGCGGTCTTCTTCGCCACCATGGCCGCGGCCCCTTCACATATTGTGATCTTGCTCGCGAATCGTGCTGGGACGATAAATCGACTCGAGTCCCGCGGCAACGGGGCACGCCGCCCGATTCGCCCGCCTCGCGCGGATCGCGCGGCCGGCATGCATGCGTTGTGCCCAGCTCGCCGCCACGTAATCCGACCAGCCACACGTCCTACGATCCGGACGGCACCGCCGCGCCGTCCGGGTCACCCCCCGGCGCGGAAATCGGGTCGGCCCCGGTCGCCGGGGCGCCGTACACTGGGCGGAGCGAAAAGCGTGGATGGGGACGAGTAGCGGCGTGAGCAGCCCAGAGCGACCCGGGGACGGTGTGAGCCCGGGGGCGAGCGCGACGTGAAGATCACCCCGGAGCCGCCGGAAGAACGCCCCAGCACGGAGCCAGGGGCCGGTAGAACCGGCATCGCGACCCCAATGAGGGGGCTCGTCGGAGCGAACGGCGCACCGGTGAGCCAAGGAGGGTGGTACCGCGGGAGCGCGCCGCACACGGCGTGGACAGCTCAAAGGCTCTCGTCCCTCCGACGGAAGGCAGCACATCCGCCGGAGGAAGCTCGTTGAATACGCAGCCGCAGTACCGCCAGGTGCCCGCGCAGGTCGACCTGACCGCCCTCGAGCACGCCGTGCTCGACTTCTGGCGCGAGCAGAAGATCTTCGCCAAGAGCCTGGAGCAGTCCGAGGGACGCCCCGAATGGGTGTTCTACGAGGGCCCGCCGACCGCCAACGGCATGCCGGGCGCCCACCACATCGAGGCACGCGTCTTCAAGGACGTCTTCCCCCGCTTCCGCACCATGCGCGGCTACCACGTGGCCCGCAAGGCCGGCTGGGACTGCCACGGCCTCCCGGTGGAGTTGGCGGTCGAGAAGGAGCTCGGCTTCAGCGGCAAGAAGGACATCGAGGCGTACGGCATCGCCGAGTTCAACGACAAGTGCCGCGAGTCCGTGCTCCGCCACACCGACGCGTTCTCCGAGCTGACGACCCGCATGGGCTACTGGGTCGACCTCGACGAGGCGTACGTCACCATGGAGCCCGAGTACATCGAGTCCGTCTGGTGGTCGCTGAAGGAGATCTTCAACAAGGGCCTGCTGGTCCAGGACCACCGGGTCGCCCCCTGGTGCCCGCGCTGCGGCACGGGCCTGTCGGACCACGAGCTGGCCCAGGGCTACGAGACGGTCGTCGACCCCTCCGTCTTCGTCCGCTTCCCGCTCACCTCCGGTCCGCTCGCCGGCCAGGCCTCGCTCCTGGTGTGGACGACGACCCCGTGGACGCTGGTGTCCAACACCGCGGTCGCCGCGCACCCCGACGTGACGTATGTGGTCGCGACGAACGGCGAAGAGAAGCTCGTCGTCGCCGAACCGCTCGTCGGCAAGGCGCTCGGCGAAGGCTGGGAGACCGCGGGCGAGACCTTCACCGGCGCCGAGATGGAGCACTGGACGTACCAACGCCCCTTCGAACTCGTGGAGTTCACGGAGCCGGCGCACTACGTGGTCAACGCCGAGTACGTCACCACCGAGGACGGCACGGGTCTGGTCCACCAGTCCCCCGCCTTCGGTGAGGACGACCTGAGGGTCTGCCGGTCCTACGGCCTGCCGGTGGTCAACCCCGTCCGCCCGGACGGCACGTTCGAGGAGGACGTCCCGCTGGTCGGCGGCGTCTTCTTCAAGAAGGCGGACGAGAAGCTCACCGAGGACCTCGGCGACCGCGGCCTGCTCTTCGAGCACGTGCCGTACGAGCACAGCTACCCGCACTGCTGGCGCTGCCACACCGCGCTGCTGTACTACGCGCAGCCGTCCTGGTACATCCGCACCACCGCGATCAAGGACCGGCTGCTCGAGGAGAACGAGAAGACGAACTGGTTCCCTTCGAGCGTCAAGCACGGCCGGTACGGCGACTGGCTGAACAACAACATCGACTGGGCGCTGTCCCGCAACCGCTACTGGGGCACCCCGCTGCCCATCTGGCGCTGCGAGGACGGCCACCTCACCTGTGTCGGCTCCCGCGCGGAGCTGACCGGGCTGACCGGCACCGACCAGTCGGAGCTCGACCCGCACCGCCCGTTCATCGACGAGGTCACCTTCCCGTGCCCGCAGTGCGAGAAGACGGCCACGCGCGTGCCCGAGGTCATCGACGCCTGGTACGACTCGGGTTCGATGCCGTTCGCGCAGTGGGGCTACCCGTACAAGAACAAGGAGCTGTTCGAGAGCCGGTACCCGGCGCAGTTCATCTCGGAGGCGATCGACCAGACCCGCGGCTGGTTCTACACGCTGATGGCGGTCGGCACCCTGGTCTTCGACAAGTCGTCGTACGAGAACGTCGTGTGCCTCGGTCACATCCTCGCCGAGGACGGCCGGAAGATGTCCAAGCACCTGGGCAACATCCTCCAGCCGATCCCGCTCATGGACCAGCACGGCGCGGACGCGGTGCGCTGGTTCATGGCTGCCGGCGGCTCGCCGTGGGCGGCCCGCCGGGTGGGCCACGGCACCATCCAGGAGGTCGTCCGCAAGACGCTGCTGACCTACTGGAACACGGTCGCGTTCCAGGCCCTGTACGCCCGTACGTCCGCCTGGGCGCCCACCGCGGCCGACCCGGCCCCGGCCGACCGCCCGCTGCTCGACCGCTGGCTGCTCAGTGAGCTGCACGCGCTGACCGACCAGGTCACTCAGGCCCTGGAGGCGTACGACACCCAGCGCGCCGGCAAGCTGCTGTCGGCGTTCGTCGACGACCTGTCGAACTGGTACGTCCGCCGCTCGCGCCGCCGGTTCTGGCAGGGCGACAAGGCCGCGCTGCGCACGCTGCACGAGGTGCTGGAGACGGTGACCAGGCTGATGGCGCCGATCACCCCGTTCATCACCGAGCGGGTCTGGCAGGACCTGGTCGTGCCGGTGACCCCGGGCGCCCCGGAGTCGGTGCACCTGGCCACCTGGCCGGAGGCGGACCTGCCCGCGATCGACCCGGAGCTGTCGAAGCAGATGGTGCTGGTGCGCCGCCTGGTGGAGCTGGGCCGTGCCACGCGCGCGGAGTCGGGCGTCAAGACCCGCCAGCCGCTGTCCCGGGCGCTGGTCGCGGCGGTCGGCTTCGAGTCCCTGGACCGGGAGCTGCACACGCAGATCACGGAAGAGCTGAACGTCTCCTCCCTGGCGTCGCTGAGCGAGGTCGGCGGGTCCCTGGTGGACACCACCGCCAAGGCCAACTTCCGTGCGCTGGGCAAGCGGTTCGGCAAGCGGGTGCAGGACGTCGCCAAGGCCATCGCGGGCGCGGACGCGGCAGCGCTGTCGCTGGCGCTGCGCGAGGGCACGGCGTCGGTGGAGGTCGACGGCGAGACGGTGACGCTCGCGCCGGACGAGGTCATCATCACCGAGACCCCGCGCGAGGGCTGGTCGGTGGCGTCCGACTCCGGCGCCACGGTCGCCCTGGACCTGGAGATCACGGAGGAACTGCGCCGTGCCGGCCTGGCCCGGGACGCTATCCGGCTGATCCAGGAGGCCCGCAAGAACAGCGGCCTCGACGTGGCCGACCGGATCGCGCTGCGCTGGACCGCGACGGACCCGGCGACCATCGCCGCCCTGAGCGAGCACGCGTCGCTGATCGCCGAGGAGGTCCTGGCGACGGACTTCGCCCAGGGCGAGGCGGACACCACCTACGGCGACGCCTTCACCGACGAGGGCCTGTCCCTGGTCTTCCGCCTCCGCAAGGCATGACCCACCGGGGGACGACGCCCGAGGGCGCCCGTCCCCCGTCCCGGCGGGGAGCCCGCCCGGCCACGAACCGGCGGACTCCCCGCACGGCTTGACGGGGCGCAGCCCCTGGGTGGGGCAGCGGGCGCGCGACCCCGGCATACGAGAACGGCCCCGGAGGGATGTCCCTCCGGGGCCGTTCTCTCAGGCTGCCGACGCCTAGTCACCAGAACCCTTCAGGGTTCCCTCAGTTGTCGTCCTCGTCGATCAGGAAGCCGCGCATGGGCGAGGGTGCCTGACCCATCGGGGCCGGTCCCTGCGGACGCACCGGGGCCATCGGCTGGGTCATCGCCGGGGCCATCTGCTGCTGACCGCCGTAGGACGGACCGGACGGGCCGGGCCCACCGCCCATCGGCTGGCCGCCGCCGTACGACGGAGCGCTCGCGCCGGCCGGGGCCATGGAGGGCGCCGGGGACGGCGGGAGGGACGGGGCCGCAGGCGTGCGCGGCGGGGCGAGGGAGTCGTCGGCCTGGGTCTCCAGCTGACGCAGCTGCGACTCCAGGTACGACTTCAGGCGCGTGCGGTACTCGCGCTCGAAGCCGCGCAGGTCCTCGACCTTGCGCTCCAGCGTGGCGCGGGCGGACTCCAGGGAGCCCATCGCGACGCGGTGCTTCTCCTGCGCGTCCCGCTCCAGGGCGTCGGCCTTGGCACGGGCGTCACGCTCCAGACCCTCGGCACGCGAACGCGCCTCGCCGACGATCTTGTTGGCCTCGGACCGGGCCTCGGCGATCGCCTGGTCGGCGGTCTGCTGGGCCAGCGACAGGACGCGCGCGGCGCTGTCGCCACCGGGACCCTGACCCATCGGGCCGGGGCCGCCCATGGGACCGGGACCCTGACCCATCGGACCGGGACCCTGACCCATCGGACCGGGGCCGCCGCCCATCGGGCCGGGACCCATCTGGCCCTGCATCTGGCCCTGCATCTGACCCTGCATCTGACCCTGCATCGGACCCTGGCCCATCGGACCCTGGCCCATCGGTCCAGGACCCATCTGCCCGGGGCCGGGGCCGGGACCCTGGGGGCCCTGGCCGCCCGGGCCGGCGGGCAGCTGCGGAGCACCGCTGGGCAGCTGGGGCGGGCCACCCATGGGGCCGCCCATCTGCTGCTGCGGCGGGCCCGATATCCCGGCGGGAACCGGAGCGCCCGGCCCTCGCATGCCCTGCTGCTGAGGATGCGGTGGTTGCTGGTCCTCCGGAGGCTTGCGCATGTTCTGCTGGTTCTGGGCAGCAGCGCGCGTGGCCGCGGCCAGTTTGGCGCGCAGGTCCTCGTTCTCGCGGAGCAGTCGGGTCAGCTCGGCTTCGACCTCGTCGAGGAAGGCATCGACCTCGTCCTCGTCATAGCCTTCTCGGAGGCGGACGGTCGTGAACTGCTTGTTCCGCACGTCCTCGGGGGTCAACGGCATCTCTTCACCTCAACGTAGTCATCGGCAGTCGGCAAGACCGTATCGTCCACAGTCACCTCGCGAGGTTCCCCACGATGGAGATCAGGATGTAGACGATGATCATCAGTACGAAGAAGGACAGGTCGAGCGCCACGCCCCCGAGACGCAGCGGCGGAATGAACCGCCGCAGAAGCTTCAGCGGTGGATCGGTGACAGTGTAGGTGGCCTCCAGAACGACCACCATCGCCTTGCCGGGTTGCCATGAGCGGGCGAACTGGAACACATAGTCCATGACCAGCCGAAAGATCAGCACGATGAGGAACACCATCAGCGCGATGTAAAGAACCTCCATGGCCACACGCATGATCGGTGCTTCCCTCTCCCCTGTTCCGTGCCAGTTCTACGGTGTTGCGTCTCAGCTCTGGTTGAAGAACCCGCCCTCTGCGATGCGGGCCTTGTCCTCCGCCGTGACATCGACGTTAGCAGGCGACAACAGGAACACCTTCTGCGTCACCCGCTCGATACTGCCGTGAAGACCAAACACCAAACCGGCGGCAAAGTCGACAAGTCGCTTCGCGTCTGTGTCATCCATCTCAGTCAGATTCATGATCACCGGGGTGCCCTCACGGAAGTGTTCCCCGATGGTACGGGCCTCGTTGTAGGTCCGGGGGTGAAGTGTGGTGATCCGGTACGGCTCTCGTTCCGACACGACCTTGGGCATGATCACCGGTGCGTTCTTCTCCAGGCTTGCGCGGTCTTGTGTGATGGACGCCACGGGCGCGATGCGCGCCGGACGCCCGGATTCCGCCGGGAGCGAAGCGGAATGCGACACCGGTTCGCGGGGCGCCGGAGGCTGCACCACTCGCACCGGTTCATCCCTTTGGGGCTGATGCACCCCATGCGACTGGTGCGGTGGGTCGTGCCGTCGGCGGTCCCGCTCGGGTTCCGGGTCCAGCTCGGGTTCAAAGTCGTCATCGGGGTCGAATCCCCGGCCGTCGTACCCATCGTCCTCCACGAGGCCGAGGTAGACCGCCATCTTGCGCATCGCGCCGGCCATGCTCTGAGTCCTCCGCTCTGTGGTGGATCCGCTGACGACCGCCAAGTGCCCGCGATCCACAAGGTCGTTGCGCCCCGCTGGGCGATATTGACCATATTTTCTGCTGTGGTCCGACTTCTTGGCGACGTTACCCGAGCCTGGGGCGGACTCCGAGTACCGCGCTGCCGACGCGCACATGTGTCGC
Organism: Streptomyces sp. NPDC001231; assembly: GCF_042896885.1. Taxonomy (NCBI): domain Bacteria; kingdom Bacillati; phylum Actinomycetota; class Actinomycetes; order Kitasatosporales; family Streptomycetaceae; genus Streptomyces; species Streptomyces sp. NPDC001231. The sequence continues at coordinate 35,208 of NZ_JBIAXS010000002.1, read as the reverse complement.
ACCGGCGGCCACGGCCTGCTCGAGGTCCCCACTCATCCCTGCCGAGACCATGGTGGCAGCCGGATGGGCCGCGCGCAGGTCGGTCGACAAATCCATGAGGCGCTCGAACGCGGCCTGTTGCCGGCCGGCGTACTCCCCGGTCAGCGGGGCGACGGTCATCAGCCCGTCGAGCCGCAGCGCTTCGGAGCGGGCGACGAGGTCGGCCAACTCTTCGATTCCGCCGGGCCCGACGCCTCCCCGCTCCCCGCGTCCGACCCCTCCCACCGCAGGTTCCCCCGCGTCCAGCGCCACCTGGATGAGGCAGCCGACCTCGCGCTCCGCCCGCACGGCCTCCCTGGAGAGCGCGGTGACGAGCCGGGAACGGTCGATCGACTGTACGACATCGGCGTAACCGACCACGGATCGCACTTTATTGGTCTGAAGTTGACCAACAAAATGCCACGTCAGGGGCAAATCCGCACATTCGGCGGCCTTGGGTGCCGCCTCCTGGTCCCGGTTCTCGGCGGTGTGGCGCACGCCGAGTTCCGACAGGATCCGCACATCCGAGGCCGGGTACGTCTTGGTGACCACGATGAGGGTCACCTCCTCCCGCGCCCGGCCCGCGGCCGCGCACGCGGCGGCGATACGCCGCTCCACCTTCGCCAGGTTCGCGGCGAGTTCGTTCCTACGGTCCGTCATGCCCCATCAGTCCAGCCATACATAGCCCGCGAGCCGACCGGTGGTGCGGTCGCGGCGGTACGAGAAGTGATCACCCGATTCCCGCGTGCACACCGGCGACTGCTCCCGGTCGTGCACCCCGAGGCGCTCGAGTTGCGCGTGCACGCCGGCGCCCACATCGACGGCCGGTGTACCCCAACTCGTCTCGGAATGCGCCGCCGGCTCGACGGCGGCCACCTCGGCGCGCATCGCCTCCGGCACCTCGTAGCACCGGCCGCACACGGCGGGTCCGGTGCGGGCGGTGATGCGGTCGGGCCGGGCGCCGAGCGACTCCATCGCGTCGACCGCGGCCGGAACGACGCCCTTGACCATGCCGGGCCGCCCGGCGTGGACCGCGGCGACCACACCGGCGACCGGGTCGGCGAGCAGCACCGGAACGCAGTCGGCGGTGAGCACGGCGAGGGCGAGCCCGCGGGTCGCGGTCACCAGACCGTCGACCGGCGGGGTGAGCCGCGTGGTCCACGGCCCGTCGACCTCGGCGACGTCGTTGCCGTGCACCTGGTTCATCCAGACGACCCGGTCCGGGTCGAGTCCGAGGGACTTGGCGGCCAGTTCGCGGTTGGCGCGTACCGCGCCGGGGTCGTCGCCGACCGCGCCGCCGAGATTGAGCTCCTCGAACGGAACGGCGCTCACCCCGCCCCACCGGTCGGTGAAGGCGAAGTGCGCGCCGTTCACGGTGTCGTGCCGACCTATCACTTGAGGAAGTCCGGTACGTCCAGCTCCTCGGCCGCGCTGTCGGAGTAGCTGCGCGGCGACGGCGTGATGGGCGGGGTCACGGGCGGCAGGTCCTGCACCGGCTCGGGGGCCACGGGCTCCGGCTCCTCCTTCGGCGTCACGCTGCCGAGCGAACCGAAGGTCGGGCGGCTCTCGGGCTGGCGCACCGGGGTCGGCTCCTCGCGGCGGGCCGGGGGCGGGGTGGAGGACGAGCCGAGGACGTTGTCCCGCCGGGCCGGAGGCTGGCCGCCGTCGAAGCCGGCCGCGATCACGGTGACCCGGACCTCGTCGCCGAGGGCGTCGTCGATGACCGCGCCGAAGATGATGTTGGCCTCGGGGTGCGCCGCCTCGCTGACCAGCTGGGCGGCCTCGTTGATCTCGAACAGACCGAGGTCCGAGCCGCCGGAGATGGACAGGAGCACGCCCCGGGCGCCGTCGATGGAGGCCTCGAGGAGCGGGGAGGAGATCGCCATCTCGGCCGCGGCCACCGCGCGGTCGTCACCGCGGGCCGAGCCGATGCCCATGAGCGCCGAGCCGGCCTCGGACATGACCGACTTGACGTCGGCGAAGTCGAGGTTGATCAGGCCGGGGGTGGTGATCAGGTCGGTGATGCCCTGTACACCGGACAGCAGCACCTGGTCCGCGGACTTGAACGCGTCGAGCACACTGACCTGGCGGTCCGAGATGGACAGCAGCCGGTCGTTGGGGATGACGATGAGGGTGTCGACCTCTTCGCGGAGCTCGGCGATACCGTCCTCGGCCTGGTTCGCCCGGCGCCGCCCCTCGAAGGTGAACGGGCGCGTGACCACGCCGATGGTGAGGGCACCCAGCGAGCGCGCGATGTTGGCCACGACGGGCGCGCCGCCGGTACCGGTGCCGCCGCCCTCACCGGCCGTCACGAAGACCATGTCGGCCCCCTTGAGGACCTCCTCGATCTCCTCACGGTGGTCCTCGGCGGCCTTGCGGCCGACTGCCGGGTTGGCCCCGGCGCCGAGTCCGCGCGTGAGTTCGCGGCCGACATCGAGCTTGACGTCGGCGTCGCTCATCAACAGCGCCTGCGCGTCGGTGTTGATGGCGATGAACTCGACGCCCTTGAGACCGACCTCGATCATCCGGTTGATGGCATTGACACCACCGCCGCCGACACCGATGACTTTGATGACTGCGAGGTAGTTCTGCGGTGCTGCCACGTCGAAGGCCTCTCGCCTCGAGTTACGTGTCGCCGCCTCGCGGTCCTGCCGCGATCCGACGACTGATGCCGAATGGGACGGTCCGAACGCCGACCCGAACCCTAACCCTGAAGTTTAGGGTTACCAGTGTGTCTGTTCCCTGAAGTCTTCGGAACAGGACACTAAGTCGACAAGTGGCGCCCGTTCAACGAACACGCCGAACCTCCCGTTTTTCTTTTCACCCTATGTGATCAGCCATAGCGGCGCTCAACCAGGGTGTTGGCCTGCGCTGATGTGCGTCAACTCCCCGATGACGCCGGGGCGGTGGGGACCCGGACGTCGAAGTGCCGCGCGCCGGGCGCCGCTTTCATCAGCGCGGTCAGGGTGCGGGCCTTCAGCCGGCCGTTCTCGCCGCTGCCCCAGGAGACGGTGCGGCCGCCGCTCAACTCCAGTGAGATGTCGTCGTAGGTACGGACCTTGACGACCCGGGTCTCACGGGCGACCGCGGCGGGAATCCGCCCGGCGACCGCGACGGCCTCGCGCACCAGCCGGGCCTCGCCGAAGCGCCGCAGGCTCGCGGCGGCCGTACTCGAGCGGGAAAGCGACAATTCCAGCAGGGGCACGCCTTTCGGCGCCTGTGAAACGGTGGCGAACCGGACACCCTTCGCGTCCACTTCGACGAACTTTCCGCCCTTTTCCTCCACCATGACCGGAGTGCGCTCGACGACTTTCAACCCGATTCCGTGCGGCCACGAGCGCACCACGTCAACCGAGTCAATTCGGGGCAATTCACGGCGCAGCCGGGTCTCGACCGCATCGGTGTCGACGGAAATCAGCTGCGTTCCGAGCCGCACCCTGGCGACCGCGCTTACCTGAGCGGGCGTCAGAACCGTGGTACCTGAGACGGATACGTGCTCCACGCGCGTCCACTGCGAGCCGTACAGCACCCACAGGGAGCCGGCGCCCAGGCAGGTCAGGGCCACCGAAAGGATGACGATCGTACGAGGGCTCATCCGTCTCAGCCGGTGGATCAGAGGCGGGCCGGACGACGACTCCTGCTGACGTTCACCGCGCTCCGCGGTCGCCGGTCCGGCCACGCTCTCAAGCCCTTTCGTGCATACGGTCCTAACGGTGCGAGGCGATGGCCTCGTACACCATGCCGACGAGCAGCTCGTCGGCGTCCCGGCGGCCGAACTCCCCGGCGGCGCGGGACATCTGGTACAGCCGGTGCGGATCGGCGAGCACGGGCAGGACGTTCTGCTGCACCCACTCGGGGGTGAGTTCCGCGTCGTCGACCAGCAGTCCGCCGCCGGCCTTGACCACCGGCTGGGCGTTCAGCCGCTGTTCACCGTTGCCGATGGGCAGCGGGACGTAGGCGGCCGGGAGCCCGACGGCGGAGAGTTCGGCGACGGTCATCGCGCCGGCGCGGCACAGCATCATGTCGGCCGCGGCGTACGCGAGGTCCATCCGGTCAAGGTAACTTACCGGGATGTAGGGCGGCATTCCCGGCATCTGCTGCACCTGGGGCAGTTCGTTCTTCGGGCCGACCACGTGCAGGATCTGGATGCCCGCCTGCTGCATCCAGGGCGCGACCTGCTGGACCACCTCGTTGAGCCGGCGGGCGCCCTGGGAGCCGCCGGAGACCAGCAGCGTGGGCAGGTTCGGGTCGAGCCCGAACGCCGCACGGGCCTCGGGGCGCACGGCCGCCCGGTCCAGGGTGGCGATGGCGCGGCGCAGCGGGATACCGATGTAACGGGCGCCGCGCAGCTTGCTGTCGGGCGTGGAGACGGCGACCTGCGCGGCGTACCGCGAACCGATCTTGTTGGCCAGGCCCGGGCGGGCGTTGGCCTCGTGGATGACGATGGGCACACCGAGCCGCTTGGCGGCCAGGTAGCCGGGCAGGGCGACGTAGCCGCCGAATCCGACCACGGCGTCCGCCTTGGTGCGCTCCAGGACCTGCTCGGCCGCCTTGATCGTGCCGCGCAGCCGGCCCGGGACGGTGATCAGCTCGGGGGTGGGCTTGCGCGGCAGCGGCACCGCCGGGATGAGCGCGAGCTCGTAGCCCCGCTCGGGGACGAGCCGGGTCTCCAGGCCGCGCTCCGTGCCCAGGGCCGTGATCCCCACGGTCGGGTCCTGCCTGCGCAGGGCGTCCGCGAGGGCGAGCGCGGGCTCGATGTGGCCCGCGGTACCTCCGCCGGCGAGTACGACATGCACCGAAATTCACCGCTCTCCGGACGGACGCGCCGCCGAGGCACGCCGTCGCATCGTGTTCCATCTCCGAGGCTCGCGACCGGATCCGCGGTCGGATCTCCGGCCGGGCGCGGAGCCTCCTGCCCGCTTTCTACCAAAGCGAGGTTGCCGCATGGCAAGCGCCGCCCGCGCAGCGGGCTCGTCACGCGCGAAGGCGATCAGCAGCCCGATGGCGAACATGGTCGGCAGCAGGGCGGATCCTCCGTAGGAGAACAGCGGGAGCGGGACGCCGGCGATCGGCAGCAGACCGAGCACCGCACCGATGTTGATCACCGCCTGCGCGGTGATCCAGGTGGTCACGCCTCCCGCGGCGTACCTCACGAAGGGGTCCTCCGTGCCTCCGGCCACGCGGATGCCCGCATAGCCTAGAGCGGCGAACAGGGCGAGCACCGACAGCGTCCCCCCGAGGCCCAGTTCCTCGCCGGTGACGGCGAAGATGAAGTCGGTGTGGGCTTCGGGGAGTTGGCCCCATTTCTCCACGCTTGCACCGAGTCCCGAACCGAACAGTCCGCCGGAGGCCAGGGCGTAGATGCCGTGCACCGCCTGCCAGCACTTGGTCGCGTCGCTGGAGCCGACGCAGGCGAACCGGCCGAGGCGGTTGGGGCTCATCTGGATCAGCAGGAAGCCGATCACGCCGGCGAACGACAGCACCCCCACGAAGAGCCGGGTGGGCGCCCCTGCCAGCCAGAGCAGGCCGAACAGGATCGCGGTGAGGATGATCGCGGTCCCCATGTCGCCGCCGAGCATGATCAGCCCGAGCAGCATGAAGGCGACCGGGACGAGCGGCACCAGCATGTGCTTCCACTGGGTCAGCAGCCGCTTGTCCTGTTTGCGCGCGATCAGGTCGGCGCCCCACAGCACCAGTGCCAGCTTGCCGATCTCGCTGGGCTGGATCTGGAAGGAGCCGCCGAGCGAGATCCAGTTCTGGTTGCCGTTGACCGCCATCCCTATCCCCGGCACCTGCACCAGCGCCATCAGGGCCACCGCGCCCGCCAGGATCGGGTAGGCCAGCGCCCGGTGCAGTCTGACCGGCATCCGGGCGGCGAGCAGCAGCAGCCCGGCGCCGATCGCGGCCGCGAGCAGCTGCTTGCGGAAGAAGTAGGAGCCCGGCAGTGCCTTCTGCAGCGCGGTGATCTGGGAGGCCGAGTAGACCATCACCAGACCCAGCACGGTGAGCAGCAGACTGGCGCCGAGGATCAGGTAGTAGGCGGTCAGCGGCCGGTCCCAGGCCCGGCGCGCGCGATCGATCAGGCTCCCCGCGGGGCGCCGGCCGGGGGTCCGGTCGGCCGTCGGGCGCTTGACGGTCCGCTGCACGGGCGGGCGACCGGTACGACTGCTGCCGGGGCTACCGGGCATCGGGTCCTCCGCTGTACGTCGGCCGCGCAAGTCCGCCTCGGCTCACGGGTCCCACGCCTCCCTCCCGAGGTCGGCCGGCAGCGGGGGCGGCCGGGATCAGGCGCCGAGTCCGGATACGGCCTCCGCGAACGCCTCGCCGCGCCTGTTGTAGTTGGCGAACATGTCCATGGAGGCGCAGGCCGGGGCCAGCAGTACCGTGTCGCCGGGCCGTGCGAGCCGCCGCGCCTCCTGGACGGCCTGGAGCATCGCCCCAGTGTCGGTCCGGTCGAGGTCGACGACGGGTACCTCCGGGGCGTGTCGCGCGAGGGCGTCACGGATGAGCGCGCGATCGGCTCCGATGAGGACGGCGCCGCGCAGCCGCTTCGCCGAGTTCGCGACGAGCTCGTCGAAGGTCGCGCCCTTCGCCAGACCGCCCGCGATCCACACGATCGACTCGTACGCCGCCAACGAGGCCTGAGCCGCGTGGGTGTTGGTGGCCTTGGAGTCGTCGACGTAGGCCACGCCGTCCACGTCGGCCACGTGCGCGATGCGGTGGGCGTCCGGGGTGAAGGCCCGCAGGCCGTCCCGGACGGCCTGCGCCGGGACGCCGAAGGCGCGTGCCAGGGCCGCCGCGGCGAGGGCGTTGGCGATGTTGTGGGGGGCGGGCGGGTGGACGTCGGAGACCTCGGCCAGCTCCTGGGCGTTCTTGTGCCGGTTCTCGACGAAGGCGCGGTCGACGAGGATGCCGTCCACGACGCCGAGTTGGGAGGGGCCGGGCGTGCCGAGCGTGAACCCGACGGCGCGGCAGCCCTCCTCGACGTCCGCCTCGCGCACCAGGTCCTCGGTGGCCTTGTCGGCGGCGTTGTAGACGCAGGCGACGCGGTTGCCCTCGTAGATACGGCCCTTGTCGGCGGCGTAGGCCTCCATGGAGCCGTGCCAGTCGAGGTGGTCGGGGGCGAGGTTGAGGACGGCGGCGGAGTGGGCGCGCAGCGAGGGCGCCCAGTGCAGCTGGTAGCTCGACAGCTCCACCGCCAGGACGTCGTAGCGCTCCTCGCCGAGGACGGCGTCCAGCAGGGAGACGCCGATGTTGCCGACGGCCGCCGTGCGCAGGCCCGCCGCCTCGAGGATGGAGGCGAGCATCTGCACGGTGGTGGTCTTGCCGTTGGTGCCGGTCACGGCGAGCCACGGGGCTGCTTTTCTGCCGTCCCGGCCGCGCAGCCGCCAGGCGAGTTCGACGTCCCCCCAGACGGGTACGCCGGCCTGCCCGGCGGCGCGGAAGAGCGGCTTGTCCGGCCGCCAGCCGGGCGCGGTGACGATCAGCTCGGTGCCCTCCGGCAGGGTGTCCCCGTCACCGAGGCGCACGGTCACACCGAGCGCCTCCAGCTCTGCCGCCTGGGTCCGGGCGCGCTCGTCGTCGCCGTCGTTGACGACGGTGACGTCCGCGCCGAGACCATGCAGGACCTTGGCCGCCGGGACACCGGAGACGCCGAGTCCCGCGACGGTGACGTTCTTACCCTGCCAGTCGGTCACTTGTCCGCTGCCCATCCCGCATAGAAGAGGCCCAGTCCGACAATCACACAAATGCCTTGGATGATCCAGAAACGGACCACGACAAGCACTTCGGACCAGCCTTTGAGTTCGAAGTGGTGCTGGAGCGGTGCCATCCGGAAGACCCGCTTCCCGGTGAGCCGGAAGGAGCCGACCTGGATGACCACCGACATGGTGATGAGCACGAACAGACCGCCGAGCAGCGCGAGCAGCAGCTCGGTGCGGGAGCAGATCGCCAGGCCCGCGAGCACACCGCCGAGCGCGAGCGAACCGGTGTCGCCCATGAAGATCTTGGCCGGCGAGGTGTTCCACCACAGGAAGCCGAGGCAGGCGCCCATCAGCGCGGAGGCCACGACCGCGAGGTCGAGCGGGTCGCGCACCTCGTAGCAGGCGTTGGGGTTGGTCAGGGTCTGCGCGTTGGCGCAGGACTCCTGGAACTGCCACACGCCGATGAAGGTGTAGGCGCCGAAGACGAGCACGGAGGCACCGGTGGCCAGACCGTCCAGACCGTCGGTGAGGTTCACGCCGTTCGACATCGCGAGGATCATGAACAGCGCCCAGATCACGAACAGCACCGGGCCGATCGTCCAGCCGAAGTCCGTGATGAACGACAGCTTCGTGGAGGCGGGGGTGTTGCCGCGGTTGTCGGAGAACTGCAGTGCGAGCACCGCGAAGGCGATGCCGACGATCAGCTGGCCGGCCATCTTCGCCTTGGCGCGCAGACCCAGCGAACGGCGCTTGACGATCTTGATGTAGTCGTCGAGGAAGCCGACCAGGCCCATGCCGATCATCAGGCCGAGCACCAGCAGACCGGAGTAGGTCGGGCTGTAGCCGGTGATCACCTTGGACAGGAAGTAGGCGGCGACCGTGGCCAGGATGAAGGCGATGCCGCCCATGGTCGGCGTACCGCGCTTGCTGGCGTGCTCGCGCGGTCCGTCGTCGCGGATGTACTGGCCATAGCCCTTGCGGGCCAGGAGCTTGATCAGCAGCGGGGTGCCGACCAGCGTCAGGAAGAGGCCAATGACTCCCGCGAACAGGATCTGCTTCATCATCGGGCTGCGACCTCGCCCTCGGTACCGGTCTCGAGCAGCGCCTGGGCGACACTCTCCAGGCCGACCGAACGGGACGCCTTCACGAGGACGACGTCCCCCGGGCGCAACTCGCTGCGCAACAGGTCGATCGCCGCCTGTGCGTCGGACACGTGCACCGACTCCTCACCCCACGAACCCTCGTTATATGCGCCCAGTTGCAGCCAGGACGCTTCCCTGCCCCCGACCGCGACGAGCTTGCTGACGTTGAGCCGGACGGCGAGCCGTCCGACCGCGTCGTGCTCGGCTAGCGCCTCGTCCCCGAGCTCGGCCATCTTGCCGAGCACCGCCCAGGTCCGCCGTCCCCCGCCCATGGCCACGAGCGCGCGCAGCGCGGCCCGCATGGACTCGGGGTTGGCGTTGTAGGCGTCGTTGACGACCGTTACGCCGTCCGGGCGCTCGGTGACCTCCATCCGCCAGCGGGAGAGGGAGCCCGCCTCGGAGAGCGCGGTGGCGATCTCAGTTGCGGACATGCCCAGCTCATGGGCGACGGCGGCCGCGGCGAGCGCGTTCGACACGTGATGCTCACCGTACAGGCGCATCGTCACATCGCTTGCACCGGAGGGTGTGTGAAGCCTGAAGGCGGGCTGCCCGCTGTCCGTGAGTCTCACGTTCTCGGCGCGTACGTCCGCTTCGCCGGACTCTCCGAAAAGGATCACCTTCGCCTTCGTACGGGAGGCCATGGCCCGTACCAATGGGTCGTCGGCGTTGAGGATCGCGGTTCCGCCGTCCTCGGCGGCCGGCAGGCTCTCCACCAACTCGCCCTTCGCCTGGGCGATCTGCTCACGGCCGCCGAACTCGCCGATGTGGGCGGTGCCGACGTTGAGCACCAGGCCGACCTTCGGCGGGGTCAGTTCGGTCAGGTAGCGGATGTGGCCGATGCCGCGGGCGCCCATCTCCAGCACGAGGAACCTCGTCTCCTCGGTGGCGCTCAGCGCGGTCAGCGGCAGCCCGATCTCGTTGTTGAGGGAGCCGGGCGTGAACACGGTCGGCGCCTTGCGTCGCAGCACCTGGGCGATGAGGTCCTTGGTGCTCGTCTTGCCCGCTGAGCCGGTGAGGGCGACGAGGGTCGCGCCCAGCCGCTCGACGACGTGACGGGCGAGGGCGCCGAGCGCCGCCTGCACGTCCTCGACGACGATCGCGGGCACGCCGACCGGGCGGGACGCCAGCACGGCGACCGCGCCCGTCTCGACGACGGCCGCGGCGAAGTCGTGGCCGTCCACGCGCTCGCCGACGAAGGCGACGAAGAGGCTGCCGGGCACCACCTCGCGGGAGTCCCGGACCACGGGCCCGGTGACCTCCGCGGACGGATCCGGTATGTCGTACGTCTGCCCGCCGACGACTGCTGCGATCTCGGCGAGGGAGAGGGCGATCACAAGTTCATCCCTGGGTCTTCTGGATAGCTTCGCGAAGCACCTGGCGGTCGTCGAAGGGACGGACCACTCCGGCGATGTCCTGGCCCTGTTCGTGGCCCTTGCCCGCGACCAGCACGGTGTCCCCGGGCTGCGCGCGGTCGACGGCGGCGGCGATCGCGGCGGCCCGCTCCTCGAAGAGGAGCACCTCGCCGCGCTCGTGCGCGGGCACCGAGGCCGCGCCCTCGAGCATGGTGGCGAGGATCGCCAGGGGATCCTCGGAGCGGGGGTTGTCGGAGGTCAGCACGGCGACGTCGGCGAGCCGGGCCGCGGCGGCGCCCATCGGCGCGCGCTTGGTCTGGTCGCGGTCCCCGCCGCAGCCGAGCACGATGTGCAGCCGGCCCTTGGTGACCTTGCGCAGCGCCTTGAGGACCGACTCGACGGCGTCCGTCTTGTGCGCGTAGTCGACGACCGCGAGGTACGGCTGGCCGACGTCGACGCGCTCCAGCCGGCCCGGTACGCCCGGAACGGCGGCGATGCCGTCGGCGGCGGACTGCGGGTCGAGGCCCGCGGCGGCCAGGGCGACCACCGCGGCCAGCGTGTTGGCGACGTTGAACGGGCCCGGCAGCGGCGACCTGGCGGCGATCCGCCGGCCCTCGGGGCCGACCACGGTGAAGGTGGAGTCGACCGGGCCGACCTGGACGTCCTCCGCGCGCCAGTCGGCGTCGGGGTGGCCCTCGGCGGAGAAGGTGACGACCGGGACCGTGGCCTCCCCGGCCAGCCGGCGACCGTACTCGTCGTCGAAGTTGACCACGCCGAGCCTGCTGCGCTCCGGCGTGAACAGCTGCGCCTTGGCCCGGAAGTAGTCCTCCATGTCGGAGTGGAACTCCATGTGTTCCGGGCTGAGGTTGGTGAAGACACCGATGTCGAAGACGCAGCCGTCGACGCGGCCGAGCACGAGGGCGTGGCTGGAGACCTCCATGGCGACCGCCTCGACCCCGCGCTCGCGCATGACCGCGAACAGGGCCTGGAGGTCGGTGGCCTCGGGGGTGGTGCGCTCGGACTTGATGCGCTCCCCGCCGATGCGCATCTCGACGGTGCCGATCAGTCCGGTGGACTTCACGGTCTTCAGGCCGCCCTCGACGAGGTAGGCGGTGGTGGTCTTGCCGGAGGTGCCGGTGATGCCGATCTGGAGCAGATCGCGGCCGGGCTTGCCGTAGATCGTGGCCGCCAGCTCGCCCATGCGACCGCGCGGGTCGTCCACGGCCAGGACCGGCAGGCCGGTGGCGGCGGCGCGCTCGCTGCCGGACGGGTCGGTGAGCACGGCGACCGCGCCCAGGCTCGCCGCCTGGGTGACGAAGTCGGCGCCGTGCGTGCGGGCGCCGGGCAGGGCTGCGTACAGGTCGCCGGGGCGCACGGCGCGCGAGTCGTGGGTGATGCCCGTGACCTCGGCGGCGCCGTCCGGAGCGGTGACCCCCAGCTGATCGGCGAGCTCCGCGAGGGGTGCGGCGGAGACCTGAACCGGTCGCGGCGGTCCCGGATATGTCACGGAAGCGCCCTTCTGGGTGGTTTGGGACTGATCAGCGTGTGGCACGGCGGTGAGCGTACCGGGAGTACCCGCCGTGGAGCTAAAAAGGGGATCGCGCGCAGCGCCGTCCGGCGCGGACGAGGGCCGGTGCGACGGGCGGTTCCCGGGGCCGGGAGTGATCGTTGTCACGGGCTGGTTCCTGGTCGTTCTGTTCCGGTCACGGCTTGAAGTCGACGGGCAGGTTCGCGGCCTGCGCACCGGTCGGCGGCACCTGGAGCGTCTTCAACGCGAACTCCATGACCTCCTTGTAGATCGGGCCGCAGATCTGGCCGCCGAAGTAGCTGCCCTTGGTGGCGTTCTGGATCGCGCAGTAGACGGTGACGCGGGGGTTGTCGGCGGGCGCGAACCCGGCGAAGGAGGAGGTGTAGCCACGGTATCTGCCGGTGTCCGGATCCACACGGTTGGCCGTGCCGGTCTTGCCCGCCACGCGGTAGCCGGGGATGCGCGCCTTGGCACCGGTGCCCTGCTCGTCGTCGACCACGGACTCCAGCATGTGCGCGAGCGTCTTCGCCGTCTTCGCGCTCACGACCCGCGTGCTCTCCGGCTTGTCGGCCGGTGCGAAGCGGCCGTCGGCCCCCTTGGTCCCGCGCACCAGCGTCGGCTGCACGCGCACTCCGCCGTTGGCGATCGTGGAGTAGACGGAGGCCGCCTGCACGGCGTTGATGGAGAAGCCCTGGCCGAAAGGAATCGTGTACTGCTGCGAGGTGGACCACTTGTCGGGGGGTGCGAGGATGCCCCGGGTCTCGCCGGGGAAGCCGAGTCCGGTCGGCTCGCCGATGCCGAACTTGCGCAGGTAGGAGTAGAGGACCTTGTTGGCCTCCGGCTGGGTCTTGCCGAGCTGGCCGGTGGCCAGGATGGTGCCGATGTTGCTGGACTTGGCGAGCACGCCGTTCAGCGTGAGGTACCAGGTGTCGTGGTCGACGTCGTCCTGGAAGAGCCGGTCGCCGCGGTGCAGCCGGTTGGGCACGACGACGTGGGTGAGCGGCGTCGCCGCGTTCTCCTCCAATACGGCGGCCATGGACATGACCTTGGCGGTGGAGCCGGGCTCGTAGGCGTCCTGGACGGCGGCGTTGCCCAGCGCGGCCGGGTCGGCGTGGGACAGGTCGCCCGGGTCGAAGCCCGGGGAGTTGGCCATGGCGAGGATCTCGCCGGTGCGGGTGTCCTGCACGATGACGTAGCCGCGGTCCGCCCCGGACTTCGCCACCTGCTCGGTGATGGCGTTCTGGGCGGCCCACTGGATGTCGCGGTCGATGGTGAGCTCGGTGTCGGAGCCGGGCACCGCGCGCGTCTCGGTGGAGCCCGCGGTGGGCACCTCGCGGCCGCCGGACTGGGCGTAGCGGATCTTGCCGGGCTTGCCGGCCAGCTGCTCGTTCAGCTGTTGCTCGATGCCGCCCCCGCCCTTGCCGTCGGCGTTGACCCAGCCCAGTATCCCGGCGGCGAGGCCGCTGTTGGGGTAGACCCGCTTGCTGCTGGGGTCGGAGAAGACGCCGGCGAGCACGTTGACGGTGGTCTTGTCCTTCTGGGCCTTCTTCGCCAGGGCCGTCTTCAGGTCCTTGATCTGCTTCCAGACCTGCGGGGTCTCGCGCCGGGCGAGCAGCACGTAGCGGGTGTTCGGCGTGCGGAGCTTCGCGGTGAGGGCCGCCTGGTCCTGGCCGAGGATCGGGGCGAGCAGAGCGGCCGCCTGCTCGGGGCCGTCGCCGATGTGCAGCTGGTCGCGGCTGAACATGGTGGGGTCGGCGGTGATGTCGTCGGCGTCCACGCTGGTCGCCAGGTCGACGCCGTTGCGGTCGGTGATGCGGCCCCGCTCGGCGGCCAGGGTGTGCACCACGTACCGGTTCTCCTCGGCCTTGGCGGCGTACGCGCTCGCGTCGACGGCCTGTACCTGCAACAGCCGTGCGGCGAAGACGAGCAGCACCAGGGTCAGCGCGAGGGCGACCAGCCGCAACCGGGGGCGGGGGCTGCCGAGCCGGATGCGCGCGGCCTGGGGCCGGGCCGGGGCCGGGCGGCGGGCCGGCCGGGCCCCGGGGCCGGGCCGCTGCCGCGCGGCCGGACGCGCCTGCCTGGCGGGTCCGGGCACCCGGCGACGCGGCGGTTCCCTGTCGGACACGTCCGTCACCTGCCGAAAGTCGAGATCGAAGCGAACCGGAACACAGCGACGCCGACCGGGGCGCCGCCGGAAACCGAGCACGACCGCACCCCCGGCCCAGCAGACCCGGACAGGCCAGACACCCGGCGACGCGGAGGTTCCCTGTCGAGCACGTCAGCCCGGGACAGCCCGGGGACCGGACGGCGCGGTGGTTCGCGGTCGGACACGCCCGCCAACCTGCCAAGAGTCCAGGTCGGATCGCACCTGGACACAGCGACGCCGACCGGGGCGCCGGCCACGACACCCCCGGAAACCGAGCACGACCGCACCCCCGGCCCAGCAGACCCGGACAGGCCAGGCGCCCGGCGACGCGGTGGTTCCCTGTCGAGCACGTCAGCCCGGGACAGCCCGGGGACCGGACGGCGCGGTGGTTCGCGGTCGGACACGTCCGTCACCTGCCGGGGGTCGGGGTCGGGGCGGGTGAAGGTGCGGCCGGGAGGGCCGGGGTGATGTTCTCCGTGGTCGGGGCGGGGCCCTGGGCGGGTGGCGGTGCCAGGTCCGCGGTTGCCGGGGCGGTGCCGTCCGTGGCGGACGGCGAGGGGGCGAGCGCCTCGGGCGGCAGGAGCGAGAGCGGCGTCTCCTGCGCGGGGGGCGGCGCGGTGGCGGCCGAGGGAACGCCCTTGACGGTCCCGTCGGCTCCCAGGAAGGCCGGGTCGCCGCCGGGCACCATGCCCAGTTGCCGGGCGCGGCGCTGGAGGGCGTCCGGGGCGGAGTAGAAGTCGATGTCCCGCTGGAGGGCCTGCTCCTCGTCGGTGAGGTTCTTGGCGTCCTTCTGGAGTGCCTCCCGCTGGAACGCGCCTTCGCTCAGGGCGGAGTTCAGCAGCAGCAGCCCGATGAGGCCGCCGCCGAGCAGGAGCACGACGAGGAGGACGAACGGGGTGCGGGCGGCCTGGCCCCGGCCGGCCGGGAAGAGCCGGGCGAGCCGGGCGGCACGGCCCCTCAGCTCGGGTTTCCTGCTCACTGGTCCCCCTGCCTCACTCGGCGTCCTCCCTGACGCGCTCGGCGCCGCGCAGCCGCGCCGGCGCCGCCCGCCGGTTCTCGGCGATCTCTTCCTCGGTCGGAAGTTCGGCACCGCGGGTGAGCAGCTTGAGCCGGGGCTGGTAGCGCTCGGGCACGACCGGAAGCCCGGGGGGCGCACTCGACGCGGCACCGGCCGCGAACACCTGCTTGACCAGGCGGTCCTCGAGGGAGTGGTACGACAGCACGGCGATCCGCCCGCCGACCTCCAGCGCCTTCACCGCGGCCGGGATCGCCCGCTCCAGCACGGCGAGCTCGCCGTTGACCTCGATCCGCAGCGCCTGGAAGGTGCGCTTGGCCGGATTGCCGCCGGTGCGCTTGGCGGCCTGCGGCAGCGCGTCGCGGATCAGCTCCACCAGCCGGGCGCTGTTGGTGAACGGCTCCTTGTCGCGCTCGCGCACGACGGCGGCCACGATCCGCTTGGCCTGCTTCTCCTCGCCGTACGCCCGCAGGATGCGGACCAGCTCGCCGGGCGGGTAGGTGTTGAGGACCTCGGCGGCGCTCATCCCGGTGCTCTGGTCCATGCGCATGTCCAGGGGGGCGTCCTGGGCGTAGGCGAAGCCGCGGTCGGCCTCGTCGAGCTGCATCGAGGACACCCCGAGGTCGAACAGGACGCCCCGCACGCGCGGGACGCCCAGCCGGTCGAGCACGTCGGGCAGCTCGTCGTAGACGGCGTGCACCAGGGTGGCCCGGTCGCCGAAGGGCGCCAGGCGCTCGCCGGACAGGCGCAGGGCCTCCTTGTCGCGGTCGAGGGCCACCAGCCGTGCCTCGGGGAAGCGGGTGAGCAGCGCCTCGCTGTGTCCGCCGAGGCCGAGGGTGCAGTCGACGACCACCGCTCCCGGCCGCTCCAGGGCGGGCGCCAGCAGATCCAGGCACCGCTGGAGCATCACGGGGACGTGTCGGCTGTCGCTCAAGGAGCCCTCTCAGTCCGGCGCGTCCCGCACGCACCGCCGGGTCCCCGACCGCTCAGGAAAGAAAAGGGCCTGCCGGCGCCGGAAGCGTCAGCCGACCGGAAGCGGGAGGAGGCCGAGCCGTACGTACGCGCCGCGCACGTGGGGAGACCGCCGGCGCGTAGGCCGGGGCCTGTCGGGAATGCAGTCCAGCAGGAAGAGCCACGCCTCCCGCTTCGCGTCACTTTAGTGCACCCTGTCTTGCGGTCAATCAACCGGCCTGCGCGTCGCCCGACGGAGTAGCGGCCGCACGGCAAGAGCGAAATTCACTCGTACGGGTGTGGGTACACCCTACGTGTGGGGTGCCTCACAACAAGCCATGACGGGGTTCTTTGTACCGTCTCACAACAGGACCCGGGCCCGGGCGCCCACTAACGTCATGGGTATGACGACTTCTGCATCAGTTCCCGCCGGGTCCGAGGGCGCCATAGACCGGCGTGGCACCGTCACCGACCGTCTCGCGGAGGCCAACCAGCAGTACGCCGCCGCGTTCACCGATCCGGGGATGGACGCCCGGCCCGTACTGAGGGTCGCCGTCGTGGCCTGCATGGACGCCCGTCTCGACCTGCACGCCGCGCTCGGCCTGGAACTCGGCGACTGCCACACCATCCGCAACGCGGGCGGTGTGGTCACCGACGACGTCATCCGCTCGCTCACCATCAGCCAGCGGGCCCTGGGCACCCGCAGCGTCGTGCTGATCCACCACACCAACTGCGGCCTGGAGTCCATCACCGAGGAGTTCCGGCACGAGCTGGAGATGGAGGTCGGGCAGCGTCCGGCCTGGGCCGTGGAGGCCTTCCGGGACGTCGACCAGGACGTGCGGCAGTCGATGCAGCGCGTGCGCACCTCGCCGTTCCTGGTGCACACCGACGACGTGCGCGGTTTCGTCTTCGACGTCAGGACGGGCCGGCTGCGCGAGATCGACCCCGCCTGACCACCGCACGCGCGCCGGGAGTCCGGTGCGCGGCATGCCTCCGTCACCAGCGAAAGCCGCAAGACCCGACATATCGCGGCCAGTTGTCCACAGGCGAGTGACACGAATCGGTAACGGCGGCAAGAATGCGGGGGTGGCCTCACGCGGAACGTTTCACGCGTGGTGCCTGATTCGGGGTGGGCCGGTCCGCACAGCGGAGCGTCGGCCTGGAAAGTTGGGGTATCCCCCGCTCGCCGACGAGCGTGGGGGAGGGCCGAGGAGGGCCGCCGGGTGACGACCTATGACGATCGAGCGAGCCATGGGGGTGCCCCCGCTCGAGCGGAGCCGAGAGTGGGGGGCGATCTGACCGCCACGGTGGAGCGGGTCCGCCGTTCGGTGGAAGAAGTGATCGAGGGCAAGCCCGAGGTCGTACGGCTTTCGCTGACCGTGCTGCTCGCCGAGGGGCATCTTCTGATCGAGGACGTTCCCGGGGTGGGCAAGACGATGCTCGCCAAGGCGCTGGCGCGGTCCATCGACTGTTCGGTGCGGCGTATCCAGTTCACGCCCGACCTGCTGCCGTCGGACATCACGGGCGTGTCCATCTGGGACCAGCAGCGCCGGGACTTCGAGTTCAAGCCGGGCGCCATCTTCGCGCAGATCGTGATCGGCGACGAGATCAACCGGGCCTCGCCCAAGACCCAGTCGGCGCTGCTGGAGTCCCTGGAGGAGCGGCAGGTCACCATCGACGGGCAGACCTACGAACTGCCCTCGCCGTTCATGGTGGTGGCCACCCAGAACCCGGTCGAGATGGAGGGCACCTATCCGCTGCCCGAGGCTCAGCGCGACCGCTTCATGGCCCGGGTGTCCATCGGCTACCCGAGCCCGGACGCCGAGTTGCAGATGCTGGACGTGCACGGCGGGGTGAGCCCGCTGGACGACCTCCAGCCGGTGGCGCACGCGCACGAGATCGTGAAACTGATCGAGGCCGTGCGCGGGGTGCACGTCGCCGAGACGGTGCGGCGATACGCGGTGGACCTGGTCTCCGCCACCCGCACCCATCCCGACCTCAGACTCGGCGCCTCGCCGCGCGCGACGCTGCACCTGCTGCGCGCGGCGAAGGCGTCCGCCGCGCTGAGCGGCCGGGATTACGCGCTGCCGGACGATCTGCAGGCGCTGGCCGTGGCCGTCCTGGCCCACCGGCTGCTGCCCACCGCCCAGGCCCAGCTCAACCGCCGCACCGCCGAGCAGGTCGTCCAGGAGATCCTCCAGCGCACCCCGGTGCCCGCGGCGCCCCAGCAGTCCGGCGGCTTCGGCCTGGGCCGCGGCGCGCTCGCGTACGGCCAGCAGCCGCCGCGGAGCCTGTGATGTCCGACGCGGGGACGGCGCACGCGGACGACGACCGCAGGGAGCGGGGCGGCGTCCGCACCGCGCTGGCCGGTCTGACCACCCGCGGGCGCTCCTTCCTGGCCGCCGGAATCGCCGCCGCGATCTGCGCCTACGTCCTCGGCCAGAGCGACCTGCTGCGGGTCGGGCTGCTGCTGGCGGCGCTGCCGCTGGTGTGCGCCACGGTGCTCTTCCGCACGCGCTACCGGGTCGCCGGCAGCCGCCGACTCTCCCCCGCGCGCGTGCCCGCCGGCAGCGAGGCCCGGGTGCATCTGCGGATGGACAACGTCTCACGGCTGCCCACCGGCCTGCTGATGCTCCAGGACCGGGTGCCGTACGTGCTCGGACCGCGGCCGCGTTTCGTGCTCGACCGGGTCGAGCCGGGCGGCCGCCGTGAGGTGTCCTACCGGGTCCGCTCCGACCTGCGCGGACGGTATCCGCTGGGCCCGCTGCAACTGCGGCTGACCGACCCCTTCGGGATGTGCGAACTGACCCGTTCCTTCTCGGCCCACGACACCCTGACCGTGATCCCTCGGGTGGAGCCGCTGTCGCCGGTGCGCCTGAGCGGGGAGGCCAAGGGGTACGGCGACGGGCGGCAGCGCTCACTGGCACTGGCCGGCGAGGACGACGTCATCCCGCGCGGGTACCGCTACGGCGACGATCTGCGCCGTGTGCACTGGCGGTCCACCGCGCGCTACGGCGAGCTGATGGTGCGCCGCGAGGAGCAGCCGCAGCGCGCCCGCTGCACGGTGCTCCTCGACACCCGGACGCTCGCCTACCGGGGCGCGGGCCCCGACTCGGCCTTCGAGTGGGCCGTGTCCGGCGCCGCGTCGGTCCTGGTGCACATGCTGGAGCGGGGCTTCTCGGTACGGCTGCTGACCGACACCGGCAACTCCGTGCCCGGCGAGGGCGGCGACGGGTTCGCGGGCGCCAGCCAGGAGTCGGCGGACGCGGCCGGACTGATGATGGACACCCTCGCCGTGATCGACCACTCCGACGGGGCGGGCCTGTCCCGCGCCTACGACGTGCTGCGCGGCGGCAACGAGGGACTGCTGGTGGCCTTCCTCGGCGACCTCGACGAGGCGCAGGCCGGGGTCGCGGCCAAGATGCGGCAGCGCAGCGGCGGCGCGGTCGCCTTCGTCCTGGACAGCGAGACCTGGGTCAGGGAACCGGGCGACGTACCGGGACCCGCGTCCCAGACCGACGACCGCCTCCGGCTGCTGCGCGACGCGGGCTGGACCGCCGTGCCGGTGCCCCGGGGCGCCGGGCTGGACGACCTGTGGCGCCGCGCGGACCAGGAGCGCACCAGCGCGGGCGCGGCCGGCGGGACGGGGCCGGGCGGGGGATGGGCATGATCGACGTGACGGACCGGGCAACCCCGAACCAGTGCCAGAACCAGCACGACGCACCCACGAGCGGCAGCCGCGCGATGACCATGAACGACGTGACGGACCGGGCAACCCCGAACCAGTGCCAGAACCAGCACGACGCACCCACGAGCGGCACCGGCGTCGGGGAGGGGTGGGTATGAGCGGGCGGACGCGGTTGACGCTGTGTGCGGCGGCGGCGACGTTGGCGGCGTCGTGCGCGCTGCTGCCGCTGGTCTCCCCCGCCTCGTGGATCCTCCAGGCCGTCCTGATGCTGGCGGTGCAGTCGGGGGTCGGCGCGGTGGCCCGACGGGTGCCGCTCGCGCGACCGCTGACCGTGGCGGCACAGGCCCTGGCCACGCTGATGCTGCTCACTCTGGTCTTCGCCCGGGGGCAGGCCTTCGCCGGGCTGTTCCCGGGCCCGGAGGCCTTCCGGCACCTGGCCGAACTGCTGCGGGAGGGCGCGGACGACGTCGGGCGGTACGCCATCCCGGCGCCGCAGACCGACGGCATCCGCCTGATGCTCGTCGGCGGCGTCCTGGTGATCGGGCTGATCGTTGACACGCTCGCGGTGACCTTCCGCAGCGCGGCCCCGGCGGGCCTGCCGCTGCTCGCCGTGTACTCCGTGGCCGCGGGCCTGTCCGACGGCGGCACCGGCTGGTGGTGGTTCCTGATCGCGGCCGCCGGCTACCTGATACTGCTGCTGGCCGAGGGCCGGGACCGGCTCTCGCAGTGGGGGCGGGTGTTCTCCGGGGCACCGCGCGCGGGGGGCGGCGAGCAGGGCGGCGCGACCGCTCCGGTGCGCACCGGGCGCCGGATCGGCGCCCTCGCCCTCGGCATCGCCCTGGTGGTGCCGCTCGCCCTGCCGGCGATGCAGGGCGGGCTGCTCGGCGCCACCGGAGCCGGGGTCGGCTCGGGCAGCGGCAACGGCGGCACGATCTCCGCGGTGAACCCGCTGGTGTCGCTGCGCGACAGCCTGAACGTCGACGAGGACCGCACGGTCATCACGCTGCGCACGGACACGTCCGACACCTCGAACCTGTACCTGCGGATCGTGTCCCTGGACGACTTCGACGGCACCACCTGGAAGCCGTCCCAGCGGCACATCGTCGGCGTGCCCGACCCGCTGCCCGCCCCACTGGGCCTGGACGGCGGCGTCAAGCGCACGGAGATCACCACGACGATCTCGGCGGCGGACTGGTACGTCCAGGACTGGCTGCCGATGCCGTACCCGCCGAGCGGCGTGCGGATCAAGGGCAGTTGGCGCTACGAGCCCGTGGGCATGACCCTCGTCGGCGACCACAAGCAGACCACGCGCGGGCTGACCTACGAGGTGAAGAGCCTTCAGGTGCGGCCGACCGTCGAGCAGCTCGCCACGGCGCCGGAACCGTCGGCGGCACTGGAGCGCGAGTACACCAAAGTGCCCAAGTCGCTGCCGGCGGACGTCGCGAGCACCGCCCGCCGGGTCACCGAGGGCGCGACGAACCACTACGAGCAGGCGGTCGAGCTCCAGGACTGGTTCACCCTCGACGGCGGCTTCCAGTACGACACGCAGGTCGAGGCGGGCAGCGGACCGCAGGCCATCTCGCGGTTCCTGAAGGACAAGCGCGGCTTCTGCGTGCACTACTCCTTCGCGATGGCCGCCATGGCCCGCACCCTGGGCATACCGGCCCGGGTCGCGGTGGGCTTCGCGCCCGGCACCGCGCAGAGCGACGGAACCGTGGCGGTGGGCCTGAAGGACGCGCACGCCTGGCCCGAGCTGTACTTCGAGGGCGTCGGCTGGACCCGCTTCGAGCCGACCCCGACGCGCGGCTCGGTGCCGGCGTACACCCAGTCGGACACTCCGGGCACCAGCCTGCCGGAGCAGACGGCGCCGTCCCAGGACGCGAGCACGGCGCCCTCCGCCACGACGTCGGCGAACCAGAGCTGCCCGCCGGAGCTGCGGCGGCTCCAGGAGTGCGGCGGCCCCTCCGCGCAGGCCGTGCAGCTCCAGGGCGACGGCGGCCCGAGGTGGTACGCCGTCCTGGGGTGGACGCTGGGCGGCCTGCTGGTCCTCGCCCTGCCGCTGTCGCCGCTGCTGTGGCGCCGGCGGATGCGTGCCGTGCGGCTGGGCGCGCACGGGCGCGGCGAGGCGGACGCGGGGCCGCACATCCTGGCGGTCTGGCAGGAACTGGGCGACACCGCCTGGGACTTCGGGATCCTGCCGGACGAGTCGCAGACCCCGCGCAAGGCGGCCGCCCGGATCATCCGCCTCGGGCACCTCGACGAGGTGGCCGCCGCCTCGGCGCACCGGCTGGCGGACGCGGTGGAGCAGGTCCTCTACGCGCCGCGCCCGCGTCCGGTGGCGGGGCTCGCCGAGGACGTCCGGCGGGTCGCCGGTGGCCTGCGGGACACGTCGTCCCGGCGCACCAGGCTGCGGGCCGCGCTCGCCCCGCGCTCCATGGTGCGCGTGGTCTGGGCGGCGTCGGCCCGGTGGAACGCGCTCGGGTCCCGTGTCAGTGCCCGTGTCGCCGCCGCCCGGACGACGCTGCGCCGGCCGTCGGAGCAGCAGGACTCGGGGGACGGGGCCGAGGCCTCCGGCTGAGGGGCCCTGCCGAGGTCTCCGGCCGGGGCTCCGGCCGGCTGGGGTCCCGGCTGAGGCGCCCGGCGCCCGTGGCGGCTCCCGGACATGCGTGAGGGGGTGACCACCGCTGGTGGTCACCCCCTCGTGCAGAACTGTGGTGCTCGGCTGGCTACCGGCCGCCCTGCTCGTCGCGGCGGCGCTGCCAGCGCTCCTCGATGCGGTCCATCATGGAACGCTTCGCACGGGCCTGACGGCGGGCCTGCGGGCCGCCGGCGGCCTGCTCGCCCGGCTTGGGCGCCTTGCGCCAGCCGGTCACGACCAGTACGGCGCAGCCCAGCATGACCAGGAAGCCCACCACACTGACCCAGATGAGCTTCTGGACGACCATTCCTGCCATGAGGAGCGCGATACCTACGAGGAAGCCCACGACCGCCTGGTAGACCCGCCGCCGGGTGTACGTACGCAGCCCGCTTCCCTCGAGCGCCGACGCGAACTTGGGATCTTCGGCGTACAGCGCTCGCTCCATCTGCTCGAGCATGCGCTGCTCGTGCTCCGAGAGCGGCACGGAGTCCTCCTCATCGTGCAGTCGCCGGGGCGACTCGGGGGGTCCCTTCAGGATAGGCAGGGAATCGCCCCCGTGAAACCCGCCCCTCTGCGCCAATTGGCCAACCGGAATCCGCCATGTCGTCCCGGTCCGCTGAGGCTTCCATTCCCCGGCGGGCGGGCCGTCATGCCGGACGGTCTCCCTCGATCATACGGCGCGAAGCGGCCGACCGGGCGGCCTGTGGCGGACTGCATCCCCGGCCGAAGGGCCGGTCGGCGGCCCGCCCCGCGAAGCGGCTCAGTCCTCCGCCGCACCCCGGGTCTCACCGAGTACGTGGAGCTGCGTGGCCACGGAGTGGAACGCGGGCCGTTCCGCCGCCGCCGCCTCCAGCTTCAGCAGGGCGTCCAGCGCTCCGGGCTCGGTGTCCACGAGCACGCCGGGCACCAGGTCGGCGAAGATCCGCACCCCGTGCACGGCGCCGACCCGCAGGCCCGCGCCCTCGACGAGCGCGGTCAGCTGCTCGGCGGTGAAGCGGCGCGGCACCGGGTCGCCCTCGCCCCAACGCCCGTCGGGGTCGTCGAGCGCCTGCCGGGCCTCCTTGAAGTGCCCGGCCAGAGCGCGTGCGAGCACGGCGCCGCCGAGGCCGGCGGCGAGCACGCTCAGGACGCCCTCGGCGCGCAGGGCGGCCACCGCGTTGCGCACGCCCTCGGCGGGATCGTCGACGTACTCCAGGACGCCGTGGCACAGCACGGCGTCGTAGCCGCCGCGCTCGACCACGTCGAAGAGGCCGCGGGCGTCGCCCTGGACGCCCCGCACCCGGTCGGCCACGCCGGCCTCGGCGGCACGGCGCTCCAGCGCGAACAGCGCGTTGGGGCTGGGGTCGACGACGGTGACCCGGTGGCCGAGCCGGGCGGCGGGCACGGCGAAGTTGCCGCTGCCGCCGCCGGTGTCGAGGACGTCCAGGGACTCCCGGCCCGTGGCCTTGACCCGGCGGTCGAGGGCGTCGTGCAGGACCTCCCAGACCACGGCGGTACGGAGAGAAGCGCGGGGGCGAGGGGGGTCGGAGCGCGGCGACGGCGACTGAGGGGGGTGGGAGACGGGCGGGCGCATCGGGTCCGACACGGCAGTTGACTCCTCGGCGCGGCACCGCCTCTTGCACGGCGGAGCGATCGGACTGCCCCTCCCCGCCCGGCGCACGGGAACTGGAAGGGCTTCAGGCGCCTTCCACCCTATTGCCTCCACCCCCCGACCTGCCGCTCGGCTCCGCCGCCGCCGCAGTCGCCACCCCGCCGTGGCCGTTCGCCGGGGCGGCAACTGCCGTACGGGCGCGCGCCGTGCGTGTCAGCCCGCGTCCGGCAGGTCGCGGGACGGGGTGCGCTCGGGGTGGGAGGGGTTCGCTCCGGTTGGTTCGCCCGCCCCGGTCGGGGGGTCGGTGTCGGCGCGGGGCTGGGGCAGGACCGGCTGGAGGAGGAGCATGCGTTCGACCAGGCGGATGAACATCGCCACGTCCCGTATCAGGTCGTCGGCGTCCCGCTGGCCGGTCGCGCCCCGGATCCCGGCCTCGGCACGGGCGCGGCGCGCGGCGCCCGCGGCGAACAGCGCGCTCCACTCGGCGAGTTCGGGCGCGATCTCGGGGAGCACTTCCCAGGCGCTCCTGATGCGGGCGCGGCGGCGCGGGGTGGGGTCCGGGCGCCCCCGCGCGGCGAGTACGGCGGCGGCGGTGCGCAGCGCGGCGAGGTGGGCCGTCGCGTACCGCTCGTTCGGGGTGCGGTGGGTGGTGGCCTCCTCCAGGCTCGCGCGGGCCTGGGCGAGCAGGCCGAGGGCGGCGGGAGGGGCCGAGGAGCGGCGCAGGACGGGGTGCACGTCGCTCGCCGGGCCGGTCAGTGAGGGGGCAGGGCCGGTGGCGCGGTGCCGCCGGGCGGCGGCTGCGGACGAGTTGGCCATGACGAACCTCCTGTCGTCTGGGTGACGGCACGGGTGCCTTATGTGCCCATCGTGAGGTATGGCACTGACAATCCCTTCTGACCTGGGATTTTGCTTCGCCCGTACGTTCGGTGGCGCGGAGTCGGCGGATTGCGGGGCGCGGCCCCGCGAACGCGTCGCCGGCCTCCCCTTCCGCGTCCTGCGGAAGGTGCCGACCTGTGACAATCAGGGCCATGGAACGCAGCAGCGCCACGCCGGGCGGCCGTACCCGCCGCGAGGCCACCCGGCAGAAGCTCTACGAGGCGGCCGTCACCCTCATCGCCGAGCAGGGGTTCTCCGCCACCACGGTGGACGAGATCGCCGAGCGGGCGGGGGTCGCCAAGGGCACGGTCTACTACAACTTCGCCAGCAAGTCCGTCCTCTTCGAGGAGCTGCTGCGGCACGGCGTGGGGCTGCTCACCGCCTCCCTGCGCGAGGCGGCCGAACGGACGGCGCGGGAGGGCGGCAACCGGGTGGACGCCCTGGACGCCATGGTCCGCGCCGGGCTCGTCTTCATCGACCGCTACCCGGCCTTCACCCAGCTCTACGTGGCCGAGCTGTGGCGCACCAACCGGTCCTGGCAGTCCACGCTCCTGGTGGTGCGGCAGGAGGCGGTCGCGGTCGTCGAGGGCGTACTGCGCGACGGCATGGCGAACGGGGAGTTCAGCGAGGACGTCGACGTGCCGCTGACCGCGGCCGCGCTGGTCGGCATGGTGCTGGTGGCCGCGCTGGACTGGAAGTCCTTCCAGCCCCAGCGTTCCCTGGACGACGTGCACGCGGCGCTGTCCCGGCTCCTCCAGGGACGGGTCAGCGGGCGCCTCTGATGCCGCGGCCGCCGGGCGCGCTCGGGCCGGGCACCCGAAAACGCCGGTGCGCCGTGGCCGCGTCCCCCGCGGGCCACCGCGCACCGGCGGGCCACCGCGCACCGGCGTTTCCCGTACCCCCGTCGAGCCCCGTCCGGTCGTTTCCCCCGGGCTCCCCCGTGCCTCGCTCCCGGCGGCCCTGGCCGGCGGAAGGAGCGGTCGAGGGCCGCGCCGTTCCGCCGCCCCGTGTCGGCGGTGCCGGCGCCGTGCCCCCTTCCGTGCTCCCACTCTCTCGTTCACGCGGTTCGCGGCCCATCCGCGCGCGTACTCATCTCGCTTGCTAGGTACGGATACTCAGTCCTGCGTGCCCGCCCCCAGGACGCCGGGCGGCCCACTGGTTACGATCGCCTCCGTGTCCGTACTCCCCATGGTGTTCACAAGCGGCTGGGCCAGCGGCATCAACGCGTACGCGGTGGTGCTGCTGCTCGGTGTGTTCGGCGCGACGGGACTGAGCGACGACGTCCCGGGCACCCTGCAGCGGCCGGAGGTGCTGATCGCGGCGGGCGTGCTGTTCCTTCTGGAGGCGGTCGCCGACAAGATCCCCTACGTGGACTCGGTGTGGGACACGGCGCACACCGTGATCCGCCCGGTCGCCGGGGCCTGGGTCGGCGCGCTGCTCGCGGGGCAGAGCGGCTCGCTGTCGGACGTCACGGCGGGCCTGGTCGGCGGCGGTACGGCGCTGGCCAGCCATTTGGTGAAGGCCGGGACGCGGATGGCGGTCAACACCTCCCCCGAGCCCGTGAGCAACATGGTCGTGAGCCTGGCCGAGGACCTCGGAGTGGCCGGACTCGTCACCTTCGCGATCTTCCATCCGGTGGCCGCGGCGGTCGTCGCGGGCGTCCTGCTGCTCGCCGGGGCCGTGATCGTCGCCTTCCTGGTCTCCCGGATCCGCCGCTTCCTGCGCCGCCGGGCCCAGCGCCGGGAGGAGAAGCGCCGGCTCGCGGCCGAGGCGGGGTCACCGCCGGGCTGACCGCGCGATGGTCCGGGAAACCGCTGGTCAACGCCCCCGTGACCGGGATTGTCGGTGGCGGCCGATAAAGTCGCGCACATGGCACGGATTGCGGTGATCGGCGCCGGGATGGGCGCGATGGCGGCCGCCGCCCGGCTGGCCGTCGCGGGCCACCGGGTGACGGTGTACGAGCGTACGGAGACGTACGGCGGCGCGCTGCGCCGTTTCGAGCGGGACGGTTTCGCCTTCGACACCGGCCCCGGGCTGCTCCCGCTGCCCGCGGTCTACCGCGATCTGTTCCTCAAGACCGGCAAGGAGCCGCTGGAGGACGGCGTCGAGCTGGTCCAGGTGGACCCGTCCGCACGGCACGTCTTCGCCGACGGCACCGAGGTGTCCCTGCCGAACGTCTCGCGCGCGGGCGTCGTCGCCGCTCTGGACGAAGCCCTCGGCGCGGGCGCCGGACGGCGCTGGGGCGACTTCCTGGTGCGGGCCCGCGAGGCCTGGGACCGCGCCCGCCGCCCGCTCCTGGAGGAGCCGCTGTGGCCCAACTGGCAGGTGCTGGCCGAGCGCGAGCCCTACCCGGCGGTGCCGCACAAGCGCCTGCTGCGCACCCGGCAGGCCGGCACGCTCGCCGAGGTAGGTGCCTGGGAACTGCGCGACACGCGCCTCGCCGCCCTCCTGGAGAGCCACGCGCTCGCGTACGGCCTCGATCCGCGGACCGCCCCGGCGAGCGCGGCCGTACTGCCGTACCTGGACCACGCCTTCGGCACCTGGTACGTGCGCGGCGGTCTGCGCGAACTGGCGCGCGCGGTGTACGAGCGGTGTCTGGCCCGCCGGGTCGAGTTCGTCCTCGACGCCGAGGTCACGGGGATCGTCGACAAGGACGGCCGGGCGGCGGGCGTGGGGCTCGCCGACGGGACCGTGGCCGAAGCGGAGTTCGTGGTCGCCGGAGTGCCTCCCCGGGCTCTGGAGGGCATGGTCCGGGGTACGGCCCTGCGGGATGCGGACGAGGTGCCGCCGCAGCCCGGTGCGCCCAGCCGCCTGACCGTGCTGCTGGCGCTGCGCGGCGGCCGCCCCGAGGGGACGGCCCACCGGACCGTGGTGCACACCGAGGACCGCGCGTCCGAACTCGACGCGCTGTTCGGTACGGCCCCCGGGTTGCCCGAGCGGCCGACGGTCGCGGTGTCGCGCCCCGACGATCCTGCGCTGGTCCCGGACCCGGAGCACGAGGCGGTCACGCTCACGGCGACGGTCCCGGCGTCCGCCTCGGCGGATCCGCAGAAGCAGGCCGACCGCATGATCGCCGTCGCCTCGCGGGCGATACCCGGCCTCCGCGACCGCCTGCTCTGGCACGAGGTGCGTACCCCTGCCGACATCGCCCGGGTGACGGGCGCGGAGGGCGGGGCCGTCCCCGCGCCGGCGCTCGCGGCCGCCCGGGGGCGCCTGCTGCACCCGGCGAACACCACGGGACTCGCCGGCCTGTTCACCGTGGGCGGCTGGTCGCACCCCGGGGGCGGGCTGCCGCACGCCGGGATGTCGGGGGCCCTGGTGGCCGGACTGATCGTGGAGGGACCGGAGTTCCGCGGCTCCCAGTGAGCCGGGGAGCGTTCAGAAACGGTACTGCTCGTCGAAGCCCGTGCCGTGCTGCGGCTGGCCGTGGTTGTTGTCCTGGTACGGGTAGGACTGCTGCTCCTGCGGGAGTTCGCCGCCGTAGGACTCGTCGGTGCGCTGCTGCGGGACCCATACCCCGCCGGCCGGGGTCTCACCGCCGTAGCCGCCGGCGTAGGCGTCCTGGGTGCCGTAGCCCTGCTGGCCGTACCCCTGCTGGCCGCCGTAGCCGGTGTCGTAGGAGTCGCCGCCGTAGGTCTGGGTGCCGGCGTACGGGTCGGAGTAGGCGGCGTACTGCTGCTGGCCGGAGGCGTCGTAGCCGTAACCCTGCTGCCCGTAGCCGGAGTAGTCGTACGTGTGGCTCTGGTCGGCGCCCTGGGCCGCGGTGGCGTACTGGTCCTGGGTCTGGTCGGCCGGGTAGGGCTGCGTGCCGCCCCGGTGGGCCGAGTCGCCGTAGACGCCGTAGGAACCGGTGTCGTCGGGCAGAGGCTGCGGCTCGTACACCGCGGTGGCCTCGGCGGCCGCGGGCTGGGTGGGGCGGGCGGGGGTGAAGACGTCGTCGCGGTCGTCGTCGCCATGGCCGTAGGACAGGCCGTCGCGGCTGGGCAGGGCCTCCATGGTGCCGGTCTCGCCGTCGGACACCTCGAGGTCGGAGACCTCCAGGGTCGGGTCCTGGTACTCGGCCTTGCCGCGGCGGCGCGGCTTGCCGCCCTCGGCGCCGGGACGGTTGACCGCCCAGCCCGCCGCGAAGCCGCGCCGGAAGGACAGCGTGACGTAGGTCTGGCCGACCGCGAAGGCGGCCGCGCCCAGACCGATCACGACGACGGACGGGATCAGGACCCCGAGGACGACACAGAGGAAGCCGGCGAAGGCCAGCAGCCGCCAGCGCAACCGTGCCTTGTACTGCAGCAGCACCTCGCCCAGCAGCCACAGCGCGACAATGCCGAACGCGATGTAGAGGACCGTCCAGCCCATGTACGCCCCTCTCCCAGTGGCCGCTACGCAGTGTGTCGTACGCGGGTGCGGCCGGTCTAGGTCCGCGGCCGGTGGTGCAGACCCAGGTTTTCGTAGATTTCCAGCGTCGCCGTGGAGTTGTTGAGCGTGATGAAGTGCAGCCCGGGCACTCCCTCGGCCTGCAGTCGCGCGCAGAACTCGGTGGCGAACTCGATCCCAAGGGAGCGTACCGCCGCCGGATCGTCCTCCGCCGCGCGGATCCGCTCTTTGAGGTCGTCCGGGATTGCGGCGTTGCTGAGTTGGGGCAGTCGCTCGAGCATCTTCACGCTCGTGACCGGCATGATCTCGGGAATGACGGGTGTCGCGCAACCGGCCGCGGCGACGCGGTCGCGCAGGCGGAGGTACGACTCCGGATCGAAGAACATCTGCGTGATCGCGTAGTCGGCGCCCGCGCGGCACTTGTCGACGAAGTGCGCGACGTCGGTGTCCCAGTCGGCGGAGCGGGGGTGCATCTCGGGGAAGGCCGCCACGCCGACGCAGAAGTCGCCCGACTCCTTGATGAGCCGGACGAGTTCGGCCGCGTACGTCAGTCCGCGGGGGTGCGGGACCCACTCGCCCATCGGGTCGCCGGGCGGGTCGCCGCGCACGGCGAGCATGTTGCGGATCCCGGCGTCGGCGTACTGGCCGATGATGTTGCGCAGCTCGGCCACGGAGTGGTTGACGGCAGTGAGGTGCGCCACAGGGGTGAGCGTGGTGTCGGACACGATCTGCTCGGTCGCCCTCACCGTGCCCGCGCGGGTGGAGCCGCCGGCGCCGTACGTCACCGAGACGAAGTCGGGGGCGACGGCCTCGATCCTGCGCAGCGCGTTCCACAGGCTGCGCTCGCCCTTCGCCGTCTTCGGCGCCCAGAACTCGAAGGAGTACGTGCTCTTGCCGGTGGCGAGCATGTCACGCACGGTGCGCGCGCGATCAGTCCTGGTGGATGCGGTTCCGAGGGCCATACTGGCAGGCTATCCAGGGCGCGGCGGTCTCCCAACCGAGCCCTGGAAATTTGCCTGAATTGCCGGTTTCTTGTCCACCCTTCGGACAGCGGGGCCGGAAATGACCGGGTCGGGCCGGGTCGGCCGTCCGAGTTATGAGACGACCGGACGCTCCGCCCGGCCGTGTCGCGCCACGCCCTGCCCCGCCTGCCGCAGCCGCGCGGCGAACTCGGCCGCCGCCGCTCCGGGATCGTCGGCCTCGGTGATCGCCCGGACCACGACGACACGGCGGGCGCCGGCCTCCAGGACCTGGTCCAGGTTGCCGAGGTCGATGCCGCCGATGGCGAACCAGGGCCGGTCGGTGCCGAGCGAGGCCGTGTACCGGACCAGGTCGAGGCCGGGGGCGGAGCGGCCGGGCTTGGTGGGCGTGGGCCAGCAGGGTCCGGTGCAGAAGTAGTCCACGCCGTCCTGCACGGCCGCGGCGGCGGCCTCGTCCTCGGCGTGCGTGGACCGGCCGATCAGGACGTTGTCGCCGAGGATCGCGCGGGCGGCCGGCACGGGGAGGTCCCCCTGCCCCAGGTGCAGCACATCGGCACGGGCCGCGTGGGCGACGTCCGCGCGGTCGTTGACCGCGAGCAGCTTCCCGTGCCGGGCACAGGCGTCGGCGAACACCTCCAGCCGGTCCAGCTCCTCCCCGGCCTCCATGCCCTTGTCCCGCAACTGCACGACGTCGACGCCCGCCGCCAGCACCGCGTCCAGGAACTCGGCCAGGTCCCCCTGCCGCCTCCGGGCGTCCGTGCACAGATACAGGCGCGCGTCACCGAGCCGGACACGGGCGTCGGCTACGGCAGCGGTCTCAGGCATACGCGGGTTCCCCCCGGCTCGTCGGTTGGGTGGCTCGTCCGACCACTCGGACGGACCCTACCCGCCGCGCCCGCCGGGCCGACGTGGACACCGAGGCCCCGGCGGGGGGAGCCGGGGCCGGGTGCGCAGGCGGGTG
The DNA here is from genome assembly GCF_042896885.1 of Streptomyces sp. NPDC001231. Lineage (NCBI taxonomy): Bacteria > Bacillati > Actinomycetota > Actinomycetes > Kitasatosporales > Streptomycetaceae > Streptomyces > Streptomyces sp. NPDC001231. The sequence continues at coordinate 4,248 of NZ_JBIAXS010000002.1, read as the reverse complement.
GCCGGGTCAGACGGCGAGGGCCTGGGCGCGGCGCTTCACCTCTGTGCCGCGGTTCTCATTGAGGGCCTGGGCGGGGGTGCCCGGCAGGGTCGGGTCGGGGGTGAACAGCCATTCGATCATCTCTTCGGCCGTGAAGCCGTCGTCCCTCAGGAGCGTCAGGGTGCCGGACAGGCCCTTGACGACCTTGTCGCCGTCGATGAAGGCGGCGGGGACGTGCAGCGCGCGGTTCTCACCCCTGCGTACGGCGATGAGCTGGCCCTCCTTGACCAGTTGCCGCACACGTGTCACCTCGACGCCGAGCTGTTCGGCGATGTCGGGAAGGGTGAGCCAGGCAGGGACGAGAGCGTCGATCTTCGTGTCAATCTCGGTCACGGAAACAAGCGTGCCATCTGCCACTGCCACTCGGAAGCCAGGCCCGTCCACTCGGGGCCGCGTGCCTCATGCCGTCGCCGTCTTCAGGGGCTTCGCCGGGTCCGCCAGCAGCCGCGGATCCATGGGCGTGCCGGACTCGATCAGCCGCCGCCCCTGCGCCAGATCCCGCGGTCGGCCGACGGCCAGCAGAGCGACGAGCCGGCCCTCGCGGAGCCAGCAGACCGTCCACGCCGGTCCGGTGCGATCGCCGCGCCAGACGACGGTGTCGGCCGACGTGTGGTGACCGGCGTACTGCACGAAGCGCCCGAACTGCTCGGACCAGAAGTACGGGACCGGGTCGTAGACCACGGGGGTGAGGCCGACGATGTCGGCCGCGACCGTGCGCGGGCCCTGGAGCGCGTTGTCCCAGTGGTGGATCAGCAGGCGCTCGCCGTACCTGCCCGAGGGGAAGGAGGCGCAGTCGCCGACCGCGTACACGTCCGGCACGGACGTGCGCAGGTGGTCGTCGGCCAGCACGTCCCCGTGCCGGCCCAGCTCGATGCCGGAGCCGGCCAGCCAGCCGGTGGCGGGGCGCGCGCCGATGCCGACCACGACGGCGCCCGCGGGCAGCCGCGCGCCGTCGTCGAGCACCACCGCGCCGGGTTCGACGCGCTCCACGCGCGCGTGGGTACGCAGTTCGGCGCCGCTGTCGGCGTACCAGGCGGTCATCGGCTCGGCCACCTCCGCGGGCAGCGCCCCCGCGAGCGGCCGGTCCGCGGCCTCCACGACGGTCACGGCGCAGCCCGCCTCGCGCGCGGCGGTGGCGAACTCGGCGCCGATCCAGCCCGCGCCGACGACCACGATGTCGTGCTGCTCGGTGAGCACCGGCCGCAGCCGTTCGGCGTCGTCCAGGGTGCGCAGCAGGTGGACCCCGGGAACGCCCTCCGCGCCGGGCAGCCGAATCGGTTCGGCACCGGTGGCCAGGACGAGGACGTCGTACGGCACCGGACCGGCCGAGGTCTCCAGCACATGCGCGTCGGGCCGCACGGCCAGCGCCTCGCAGCCGAGCCTCAGTTCGAGGTCGAGCGCCTCGAAGTCGATGTCGAAGGCGGAACCCTCGGCCTTGCCCAGCAGGACGGCCTTGGACAGCGGCGGCCGGTCGTAGGGCTGGTGGGGTTCGGCGCCGATCAGTGTCACGGTGCCGGTGAAGCCCTGCTCGCGCAGGGCGACCGCGGTCTGCACGCCGGCCATGCCCGCGCCCGCGACGACCACGCGCCGCGGCCCTGATGTGCCCTGTTCCTGCGTCTGGTCGCTCACCTGATCACCATAAGTCAACTGACAGGCCGTCAGTCAGGGGGCGTTCCGTCCCGCTTGGGCCGGCCGTACCGGAAGTCGAGCCGGTCGTCTCCCCTGGTACCCGCCGGATGGCCTCGTACGACGTCCCGTCTCCGCGTACTCGGCGTACCCGGCGTACTCGGCCCGGACGGAAGGCTCCCTTACTGGGGCGACGCTCCGCGGGCTAGGGTGGCCACCGTACAAGCACTCGCGGGAGCCCGGACGCACCGGGCTGAGAGGGAGGCTGGCGGCCTCCGACCGTACGAACCTGATCCGGGTCATGCCGGCGAAGGGAGGAGCTGGACGCCCATGTCGTTGCCACGTACATCAGACGTCCTCGTCGTGGGGGGCGGGATCATCGGGCTGGTGACGGCCTGGCGCTCGGCGCAGCGCGGGTTCACCACGGCCGTGGTGGACCCCGAGCCGGGCGGCGGGGCCGCACAGGTGGCCGCCGGGATGCTGGCCGCCGTCACCGAACTGCACTACGGCGAGCAGACCCTGCTCGGACTCAACCTGGCCTCCGCCCGCCGCTACCCGGACTTCGTGGCCGAGCTGACCGGGCTGACCGGCCACGACCTCGGCTACCGCCGCTGCGGCACCCTCGCCGTCGCACTGGACGCCGACGACCGCGCCCACCTGCGGGAACTGCACGACCTTCAACGCCGTTCGGGCCTGGACTCCGAGTGGCTGTCCGGGCGGGAGTGCCGCCGGCTCGAACCGATGCTCGCGCCGGGCGTCCGCGGCGGGCTGAGGGTGGACGGCGACCACCAGATCGACCCGCGGCGGCTCGCCGGCGCCCTGGTCACGGCCTGCGAGCGGGCGGGCGTGGTCTTCCACCGCGGGTGGGCCGAGCGGCTCACCGTCGCCCGCGACCGCGCCACGGGCTGTGTGCTGCGCGACGGCACCGCGCCGGCCGCGGACCGCGTGGTGCTCGCGGCGGGCAGCCACAGCGGACGGCTCGGGGGCGTCCCGGACGACGTGCTGCCGCCGGTGCGGCCGGTGAAGGGGCAGGTGCTGCGGCTGACGGTACCGAAGCGGTACGCGCCGTTCCTGAGCCGTACCGTGCGCGCCGTGGTGCGCGGCAGCCAGGTCTACCTGGTGCCGCGGCTCAGCGGCGAGCTGGTCGTCGGGGCCACGAGCGAGGAGCTGGGCTGGGACACGACGGTGACGGCGGGCGGCGTGTACGAGCTGCTGCGCGACGCGCACGAGCTGGTGCCCGGGATCACCGAGCTGCCGCTCACGGAGACCCGGGCGGGACTCCGGCCCGGCTCCCCCGACAACGCGCCGCTGCTCGGCCCGACCGGGCTGGACGGCCTGCTGCTGGCCACCGGGCACTTCCGCAACGGCGTGCTGCTCACGCCGGTCACCGGTGACGCCATGGCGCACGTCCTGACCACCGGCGAGCTGCCGGACGAGGTCCGTCCCTTCTCCCCCAGGCGTTTTCACACCACGGCACTCACGGAGCGGCCCGTATGAACATCTCCGTCAACGGCGAGCCCCGCCGGGTCACGCCCGGCACGTCCCTCGACACCGTCGTGCGGACCCTGAGCGCGGCGCCCTCCGGGGTGGCCGCCGCCCTCAACGAGACCGTCGTCCCGCGCGCGCGGTGGTCGTCCACGGCCCTGGCCGAGGGCGACCGCGTCGAAGTGCTGACCGCCGTCCAGGGAGGCTGAGCCATGGCCGACGATCCCTTCGTCCTCGGTGGTACGTCCTTCACCTCCCGGCTGATCATGGGCACCGGCGGCGCGCCCAGCCTGGAGGTACTGGAGCGGGCGCTCACAGCCTCCGGCACGGAGCTGACCACGGTCGCCATGCGGCGGGTGGACCCCTCGGTGCGCGGCTCCGTGCTGTCGGTGCTGGAGTCGCTCGGGATCCGGGTGCTGCCCAACACCGCGGGCTGCTTCACCGCGGGTGAGGCGGTGCTCACCGCCCGGCTGGCGCGGGAGGCGCTGGGCACGGACCTCGTCAAGCTGGAGGTCGTCGCCGACGAGCGCACGCTGCTGCCGGACCCGATCGAGCTGCTGGACGCGGCGGAGACGCTGGTCGACGACGGGTTCACGGTGCTGCCGTACACGAACGACGATCCGGTGCTGGCGCGGAAGCTGGAGGACGTGGGCTGCGCCGCGATCATGCCCCTGGGCTCGCCCATCGGGTCCGGGCTCGGCATCCGCAACCCGCACAACTTCCAGCTGATCGTGGAGCACGCGCGCGTGCCGGTGATTCTGGACGCCGGCGCCGGTACGGCCTCGGACGCGGCGCTGGCCATGGAGCTGGGGTGTGCCGGGGTGATGCTCGCCTCGGCGGTGACGCGGGCGCAGGAGCCCGTGATGATGGCCGCGGCGATGCGGTCCGCCGTCGAGGCGGGGCGGCTGGCCCGGCTGGCCGGGCGGATCCCCAAGCGGCACTTCGCTCAGGCGTCGTCCCCGGCGGAGGGCCTGGCCAGACTGGACCCGGAGCGGCCCGCGTTCTAGTAGGGCTTGGTCAGGTCCGTATTGGTGCTGGTATGTCGCGGTGGCAGGTCGGACAGGTGCCGGTCCAGACCGCGAGTAGTGTCTGTAGCTC